>JAURKU010000004.1 GCA_030831605.1 Rhodoluna sp. | reverse complement strand
TCCCCCTGCATCAGAGGCTTATACCAACTGGCCACCTGATGGTTTGCCGTTAGCCCAATCAACTCGGCAAGCGAGACGAGATTAGCCATGTGTGAGGCGATACCTTGATTGGCCAACGGGAAGTTTTTTGAAATAGCTTCGGTTAGGTTAGTTTCTCCCGCGAGGTCTTTGGCTGATTCCGGCCCTAACAGAGTGAGCCAGTTGCTGGCTAATTTCAGCCAACGATCGGCCGGCTCACTTTCAAGCCAAGCGGTGTATTCCTTGCCAACTCGCCAACGCTTCTGATGTAAAACCACTAGACCGGAAATTTGGGCAAGGGCATAAAGCCTTTTCGCATAGTCAATTTCCCTGCCGAGGAAATTACCTAGTCGGCGTAATTCGGCAACCGCTACTTCGCCACGGCCCACCTCTGGAACATATCTATGTTCCAATTCGATGACCAGTTCGGTAAGAGCTTGAATACTTTCAAAGGCACCGATTCCAGCAAGCGGATCCACCGAATCTGCGGCTATTTCACTAAGTTCAGTTTCGTTGGTTGCTTGACTAGTGATTGCCTGAAGTGTTTTCTTATTCACCAACTGCCGAAAAGTTTCGGCAGCGCTGATAAAGGCTTCATATTCTTTATTGGTCTCTTGCACCAAAAACAACTTGGCGAGAACCTCTAGTTGCGCCTTATCGGAAGTTTTAGTCTTGCCTTCCAGAAGATTGTTGAAAGCAATTATTTGATTTCTGGTTAGCCCAGCAACCGCACCTTTTAGATTCTGTGGTTTCACCAGAGCTGAAGCGAAGTCAAAAAAGTCCTTGAAGTTAGCCGATGGCATCAGCCTGATGCCAATAATTCGCTCTAGTTCAAGATCACTTGATTTGGCCAGCGCTTTGGCTATTTCCAGAACTTCTGACATTTACCTAATTACTTCTCTTTTTCCGCCTGGCGCTGAGAATCAGCACACCGATTAGGCAGAGAACTCCGAAAGGCAACGCTAGCATCGGCACCAGACCTAGCCCCTCGGGCATGAACTGGTACTCGGTAAAAGCCGATAGCAGGATGATCATTACCGCCAAGACACTGACTATTACTGAGCCGATAAAGCTAAATGCCAAAATACTCTCCAGCCGGCTGGAATCACGTTTGTTATTGGTCATCCTTTTAGGATACTTGCTCCAGCCAAGTAAAATGAAGGTTGCGGCAACGAAAGAGGTAACTATGCCAACCGGACATGTAAAGTTCTTTGATTCAGTCAAAGGCTTCGGCTTCGTCCAATCCGATGAAGGGGCAGAAGCCTTCCTGCACGTGAGCAATCTGCCGGATGGAATGACCGATATCAAACCGGGCACGAGGATTGAATACAGCGTGGTCGATTCTAAGCGAGGCGCACAGGTACTCACCCTTAGAGTTTTGGAAGTCCCGGAGAGCTTAGAGAAAAAGCAGCGGGCTGCTACGCGCATGAAAAACGAGGATCTGGTGATTCTGGTTGAGGGACTAATTGCTGCGCTGGATAATATTCGACCTGGAATTGAACACGGCCGTTTGCCAGAAGGTACTAGCGCTGACAAGCTTGCTAGATTGCTTCGCACCTTGGCCGATCAGTTGAAAAGCTAATGGCTAAACCAAAGCGCGCACCTAAGTTTGTAAAGTTACTCAAGCCGAGCAAAACTGTTCGGCCGAAATTTGACGTAAAAGCTTTTGCCGAAGTGGCAGCTAAAAGTGCTGCCGGAAGCGAGCTCGGCCCCTTCGTCGATTCGGTCACCGAAGAGGGCATTACCACTTTTATCTGGGGAGCGAATCTAAAAGGATATCAAGGTTGGCGCTGGAATGTTTTGGTGCACCAAATTGATCCCGCCACTGAGCCAACTCTCTCCGAAGTAGTTTTACTCCCAGGGCCTGATGCAATACTCGCTCCGGATTGGATTCCTTGGGCAGATCGGCTCGCCGATTACCAAGCCCTTCAAGCTGAATTGGAAAAACAGGCTGAATTAGAAAGCCAGGAAGGCTCCGAAGAGGGCCAGGAAGATTTAGCGGTCCTTAACTTTGAAGAGAGCGAAAATTCCAAGGACGATAGCAACTAAACAGGTATACGGGTACCAAATTTTATTTGGGCTGGTGATCTGCTCGTAGAAAACAACTACAGCTACAAAAGCAATGGCAAATCCGATGATGCCAATTATCACTGCTTTTTTGGCTGTGCCCTTGATTGGTTCTGGATCAGGTTTGCGATCGGAGTCCTTAACTATCCAGCGCACTACAATCGCTCCACAACGTATTCAATCGCTTTGGTTAGTTTTTCTAGATCAGCTAAATCGCTATTTACAAAAGTGGCCACCCGCATCTGGTTTTTACCAAGCTTGCGGTATGGGTCGGTATCGACGATGCCGTTTTGACGCAGCACCTTAACTATTTCGGCCGCATCGATATTTTCAGCAAAATCCATGGTCACCACAACCTGGGAGCGCTGGCTCTCATCCTTCACAAAAAAGTCAACATAGCTGGTCTTTCTAACCCAGTCACCTAATAAAGCGGAGGCCTTTCTGGTTTGCTGGTCCGCCCAGCTAAGCCCACCGGAGGAATTTATATATTTCACCTGTTCATTCAGTAAAAATAGTGTTGCCAGAGCCGGGGTGTTCAAGGTCTGATTGAGCCTTGAATTATCCAGAGCAATTTTGAGTGATAAAAATTCAGGTATGTATCGATCGGACTTGGCGATTTTTTCAACCCGCTCAATTGCCTGTGGCGAGAGTAATGCCAACCATAAACCGCCATCGCTGGCGAAGTTTTTCTGCGGAGCAAAGTAGTAAACATCTGTCTCCAGAGCATCAAAAGCGATACCACCAGCCGCGCTTGTGGCATCGGTCAAGAAGATCGCATCAGCATCGGCAGCAACTCGCTTTACCGGGGCGATAACTCCGGTTGAAGTTTCATTCTGCGGATAGACATATGTCTTTATGCCAGCTCTTCCAATCAGGTCTTTTCTGGAGCCTGCTTCAGCTTGGATAACCTCGGGTTTATCCAGAAATGGTGCGGCTAAGGCGCTGGCGAACTTAGCGCCAAATTCACCGTGCACTAGAGCTTGGCTAGGGCCTTCGGCCAAACTGTAAGCGGCAACATCCCAGAAAGCTGTTGATCCACCATTTCCCAGAGCGATCTCATATCCACTCGGGTTACCGAATAGCTCCAGCAGCCCATTTTGAATCTCGGCAACCAGGTTTTTGATTGGAGCCTGACGGTGCGAGGTGCCCATGAGCTTGGCTCCGGCAGTAGCGAAGGCTTGAAGTTGCTCTAGGCGCATCCGGGACGGCCCGCAGCCGAAGCGGGCGTCTTGGGGGATAAGCTCCTGGGGGATTTTGATTTCTGGCATTGTTAGAAAAGTTTAGTCCAAGGCAGATACCGAGAAAGATTAGGCTTGTAATAATGAGTGATTTAATCGACACCACCGAGATGTATCTACGGACCATTCTCGAGCTCGAAGAAGAGGGCCATATCCCGATGCGAGCTAGAATCTCCGAGCGTCTGGATCAATCCGGCCCTACCGTGTCAGAGACAGTCGCTCGAATGGAGAAAAACGGTCTGGTCATTGTTAGTAATGATCGCCACCTAGAGCTAACTGAGTCCGGTCGAAAACTAGCCACCGAGGTGATGCGAAAGCACCGGCTAGCCGAGCTACTGCTGGCTAGAGTGATTGGGCTTGATTGGCACCTGGTTCATGAAGAAGCTTGCCGCTGGGAGCACGTGATGAGCGAGCAGGTGGAACTTAGAATCCTGGAACTTGTCCCAGATTCCGAAATCTCGCCTTTTGGTAATCCTGTGCCTGGGCTTGAAATGCTCGGTCGGGCCAAATCCTCCGCACTACATGATGAAGTTGCCCCGCTAATCGAGCATTTAGATCAAGAAGTGATTATCAAGCGAATTGCAGAGCCGCTTCAGGTTTACCCCGATGCCCTCGCCCATTTGGCTGCCACAGGAATTGTCCCAGGGGCGAGAGTCACCGCCAGTCAGCTAGCTGCAAGGGTAGAGGTTACGGTGCTAGAAACCGGTCAAAAGCTTGCTTTGACGGCTTTTGACGTGGCGCATATTTTCGTTTCAGTGGCCTAAATAAAGGGAAATAGCCTGAAAATGGCCATCGGAGGCCTAGATAAGAGAAACAGCAGGCCATTTCGCGGTAAAATCATAGAACCTGCAATCAGCCAACCCAGATTCGGGTGCGAACACAGCAAATTCCATCGCCTTGAGTTGTGTTAACTAAACGCTAGAGGATCGGAAGTATTATTCCGATGATGATAAGGAGGATAGTTTGGCAAAAAAGCCTGAAGGTAGACGTCGCGCTGATGTCGAGATAAACATTCTCGAATCTTTTGAATTGCGCAGTCGCCGTTCGGTCCGCGAAAGCGAGCGCAAAAAGCAATCTCGCGCCGCTCGTCGCGCCGAAAAAAAGGCAGCCAAACTCGACAAAAAGTATTTTGCAGCAAATCCACCGAGCAACCCAATAACAGCGGTTGGAACATTCATCGCTGCTGAACCCAAGCTGCCATTTCGTAAGCGTGGTTCGGTTAAGAACTCTCTGGTCATGGCATTCAATGCTGGTGTAATTGCTACGGTAGCTCTGCCGGCGTACGCCTTCTCTCCTGCAGTGACTGCCGTTTCAGGTCTAACCGATGCCAGTGCCGATGCCCAAACTTTGAGCCTGATTAGAGAGACCGCGGTCAACTACGAGCGTGGTTCTTACAAAATGATGTCTGCGGAAGACATCCTGCGTATGACCAACCGCAACAATTACCTGAGCTATAAGGGGTTAACCGCGCTGGATTACGCCCAGTCACCTAACTACGATCGGCTTACCCCTGAGGATATCCTCAAGGTTGCCCAAAAGTATGTTGGCGTTCCTTACGTTCTTGGTGGAGAGTTGCCGACTGGTCTTGACTGTTCAGGTTACACCCGCCTAGTTTTCTCAGAATTTGGAGTGCTTTTACCGCACTCGGTTATGGCCCAGTCCTACGACCCCCGAGTCAGAAGAATTCCTAGAAGCCAGGCTCGACCAGGCGATCTAGTCATCATGACGAACTTGAGCCACCAGGGTATTTATGCCGGTAACGGAATGTTCTACCACGCACCGCAGCGTGGCGATCGAGTGAAGCTTGCCCCTATCTTCACCGACCGTTACTACTTTGCAAGAGTCGTCAACGACTAAATTCGTCTCTAATCGTTAACTTTCTAGTTCGGTGTGTTTGCCAAGTACCAATCAGTGTTTGCCTTACTCTTTATCCAAGTTATTTATCTGCCCGAACAGGAAGAGATCAATGAAAGTTAGACATGTGCCCGCCAAGCACAAGTTCTGGCACCTTCATATAACCTGTCCCTGTGAGGCACTGGCCGCTGCGCGTCACCACTAGTTGGTGGCGCGTTTTTTGTTGGTGCAGATAGCTAACTTAACGAAAACCTGCAATCCGTGCAGGTGATTTCGAAAGGATAGCAATTGCGTACTTTGGTTCTAAATGCCGGCTATGAGCCGTTAGCTGTGGTCTCGTTCAAGCGAGCAATCGTTTTGGTACTAAATCAAAAGGCCACTGTGCTAGAAGGCTCAGCCGATAGAAAAGTTCACTCGGCAACCGGTGAATACGAATTACCTTCGGTGATTCTGCTAAGTCGATATGTTCGAGTGCCAGGCTCTAGAAACATTCCACTTTCTCGAAGAGGAATTTTGCGCAGAGATGGTTATCGCTGTGCTTATTGCAAGCGAGCGGCTAATACCGTTGATCACGTGCAACCGAAATCACGCGGTGGAAGTGACAGCTGGGAAAACCTTGTGGCATGTTGTCTTCGCTGTAACAACATCAAAGGCGATAAGAGCCTAAGTGAACTCGGCTGGCAAATCTCTTTCACACCAAAAATGCCTTCCGGTGGAGCCTGGTTGATCAGGGGAGCCGATCGCGTCGAACCTGAATGGGATGAGTATCTGCGTTTATCCAACGCTGCCTAATCGGTGCCCCCGAGAAGAATCGAACTTCCGCACATGGTTTAGGAAACCACTGCTCTATCCACTGAGCTACGAGGGCAAAATGCTTTTTCAAATTACAAACTTACCCGAATCTAGGCCTAGCCTACGATGTCGATTGGTTCGAGAAAGTTAGGCTAGTTGCCTAATGACTGATAAATCCAAGCAGGGCTTTGAAATTTGGCTGGAACAGGTTCGAGCCATCGGTGGTCCTAACCCGCTGACCAATTTGGATACAGAAGTTTCCGGCCTAGTCAATTTAGAGCGAGCCCATCCAGTTGGCCTCTCCCTGTTCACTAAGAGTCACCGCGGCTTGTTGGTAAATCTAGTCCGCGACCCAATTGCTTATTCCAAGGCACTTACTGAGGCCAGAAGGATAAAGCTAAAAAGTGAGCGGCTGGCCACTAACTTTGGAATCGACAGCCTCTTCTTACTTGCCGGTGCAGTGGATTTCAGCCCGCTGAAATTAGATCTCCGAATGCCGATAGTGATGTGGCAAGCCGAGCTCATTCGCAAGGGTGCCGATTTTGAATTGGTGCTAACTGGATCCCCGATGGTAAACCCCGCATTGATTCTGACTCTAAAACGAGAGTTCAACATCAACCTCGATGTGACCCGGCTACTGAAGCTATATGTTGATTCGAGTGACTTAGCTCCGATTACGCTATTGAGTTTTGTTTCCGAATCAACCAAAGCTGTTCCAGAACTTGAAATACAACGAACCCTGGTCGTTACTAACGCCACTATTGCACCGACTTTGATGCTCAATGAAATAAGTGGCCCAAATGATTTAGCAAAAAAGCTGCTTGAGATAAACGGCGAAATCATCAACGAGCAGAAGCTAGCTCCGCTGTTGGCAGGCGATGCTGATCAGGAGCAGAGCAGAATTATCAGCAGAGCGCTAAACGGCGATAACTTTGCCGTTGAGACTCTGCCCGGTACCGGTTATACCCAGACAGTTGCGAATATTCTCGGTGCACTTAGCTCTCAAGGGAAGAGGGCTCTGGTTCTAGCCCCGCGTCGGCAGACACTAAATGAATTAGCTGACCGGCTTTCACAGTTTGGATTAAACGGATTACTGGTTAGAGCGCACTCTTGCTGGCTGGATCTTGTTTCGGCAATTTCCAGGTTCGAAAAATCAGAACAAGCAGATATGGCTGCAGCGAGGTCAGCGCGTGACCGGGCAATTGCCGAATTAGAGAAGTACTACGAGAGTTTGCATCTAGAACATCCCGTATTAGGAATCAGCATTAGTCAAGCTCTAGAGAAGCTAGCTGTGCTCAGCGCATTACCGAAACCACCTAAAACGACTGCCCGAATTATCGGGCCAGCGCTATTTGAAACTAGAAATCGAAGCCAAGCAATAGCCCTACTGCAGGAGGCGATCGAACTAGGAGAGTTCGAAGAGCAAAACAAAATTAGTCCCTGGTTCAATGCCAAATTTGATGACCCTGCGGAAGCGCCAAGAGCGGTAGCTCTAGCCGAACGGCTAGCCGAGGATGTGCTACCGAATTTCGGTTCCAGGCTAGATGAAATTTCCGACCAGGTCCATTTCCCGAAAGCACACAACGTTGCGCAGTGGGGGGAATATCTGCGGTTACTCATCAACATTCGCAACACCTTGGATCGGTTCAAACCAGAGGTATTTGATCGGCCGCTAACTGATTTGATTCAGGCGACTAGCCCGCGTAAAGAGAAAAGCTCGATGTCTGGCAAGACCAGAAGGGCTTTGAGTAAACATGTCAAAGAGTATGTTCGGGCTGGTGTTAGCGTCCCAGATCTACACACCTCGCTGATTCAAATTGAAGAGCAAGCAGCCAGATGGCAAACGCTATGCACTGAACCAATTAGACCGACCGTGCCGATGGGTATCGATGACGCTCAGGTGATTTACCAATCACTTGTTGCAGATTTGATAAAACTCGATTCTCATCTCGACCCTGATCCGGATAGACCTAATCTGATTGAGCTAGAAATAGCGCTACTCAGCCAAACTCTAAAGAACCTGGCAACCCAGACCAAACCGCTTGATAACCTGCTGGCTAAAAACAATCTGCGCGCCAGAATCAGCGAAGCTGGCCTTGATGCCCTGCTTCGCTCGCTGGCAGCGAATGCAGTCAAAAATGAGGACCTGGTTGCCGAGTTTGACCAGTGCTGGTGGCTTTCCGCCTTGGAGTATCTTCTGAGCGGGGACAATGCATTTGCTAGCTATTCACCTGAATTCCTTGCCGAGCTCGAATCTAACTTCGTCAAGGCGGATCAGCGTATGCAGTTGGAGGCACGTAGGGAGATTTCTTATCGAAGCAAGATTTCCTTTATTGATGCCACCGAAGCCAACCAGAGCCAGACTGACGCTCTGAAACTTCTGCTGCGCCAGCGGGTTGATTCACTGCCGATAATTTCGGCTGCCACTAGAGGCATTTGGGGGAGCACAGCCAATCACATCGCCGCATCGCCTTACGAGGTGTCCGAGGAACTAACTGCGGAAGCGGATTTTGACCTGGTAATTGTTATGGATGCCGCGGGCACAACCCTAAGCGATAACCTCGCCGGAATCATCAGGGGCAAACAGATCATTGCCTTCGGTGATCCGATGATTGCCGAGCCTGATGGCTTTACGGTGGAGTGGGTTGACCAGCTTGATTACGGCACTAGCCAATTGGAAAGTTGCTTTGAAACTGTTGCGAAGAGCTTTGACAAAGAGGTGCTCAAAACTTCCTACCGCCTAAAAGGCCAGCTGTTCGGGCAACTATTAAACCGCGAGTTCTACCAGGGTCGGCTTGAGCTTGAACCGACGGCTAACGAATTTGATGGAAAGTCCGCTTTAGAACTAGTCATAGTCGATGGCGATACTCGTCCAAACGCCAACCGCTCGGCCAGCACGGAATCACCAGATGCCGAAGTTCAAAAAGTAGTCGAACTGATCACCGAGCATGTGCTAAACCATCCCGAACAGTCACTTCTGGTAGTTAGCGCTAGCAAATTGCACGTCGAAAATCTGCACCTTCGCCTGCAATTAGCTCTGGAGGCTAAGCCGGAACTAATGGAATTTTTCCAAAAGCACGGTCGAGAGAAATTTGAGATTGCCAGCCTTTCCGATCTGAACCACCGGTTGGCCGATCGGATTATATTCAGTATCGGTTTCGGTCGAACCAGTCACGGTAAGGTCCTGCCTCATTTTGGTTTGCTAAACGAGGCAGATGCCAAACGGTGGCTGGCCAACATGCTGGTAAGTGCTAGATATCGCATGACAATTGTTAGCTGTTTCAGCGCTTATGATTTGCCGGAGCTTGTGGACGGTAGTGCTAGTAAGTATCTAGAAGTGCTGTTAAAACCTATCTATAACGATGCTGAGGAAACCGATACTTTTGATTCGGATCCGATGCTGGCTGATTTATCCAGAAGGTTAAAGCGATTTGGAATTCGTGTTGTTGAAGGATTTGGCAGGAGATTGCCACTAGTTGCCTCATACGGTAATCAGGCACTGGTTGTTGAACCAGACTGGTCAAATACTGATTTAGCGTTGACCGAAAGAATCAGATTACGTCCTGCTCTGCTTCGCCATTTGGGCTGGAGCTACCAGCGGGTCTATTCCTTTGAGGTCTTTAGCGACCCACAATCGGTAGCCGAACGAATTGGTATTCGCCTTGGAGTTGAAATCACGCCAACCATGCTAAATACCCAACCGGTCAAACGTGTCTTTGAAGATACTGATCAGGCTTGGGGAGATACACCATCTTCTAATGATCAGCGGCTACGGGATGATAAACCCCCGCACTGGGGCTAATCGGTCTTAGGCGGAGCAGTGTTGTCGGTGCGGTAAAAGCCGGTTCCCTTGAAACTGATACCGACCTTGCCAAAAATCTTAACCACCTTGCCAGAGCACTTCGGGCACTTCTCGAGAGCTTTGTCGGTGATTGCTTGAGTAACCTCAAACTCTTCGACACAACTATCGCAACGGTAACTGTAGGTGGGCATTTATCTAGTTTATTTTGTGAATTGCGGCTTCACTTACCACACCGGCAACTTTGCGATCATGGACCTCGATGGGAATTTGGTCTAAATACTCTTCTTCAAATATCACGGCATAGACCACTACCCCTGCTGGGCTATTTCCCAGCGCTCGGTCAAAATATGCCTTGCCTCTACCCAGTCGATTACCAGATTTATCGACTGCCAACGCCGGTATGAAAACTAGGTCCCCGTCATTCAATTCGGCTGGTTGCTTTGTTTCAAAGTTCTGCCAAAGCAAGTTTTCCGCATCTACAGTTATTGGCACTAAAACAGCTAAATCGACCGCCTTGATGAAACCTGCTGTTTGCGGTTCGCTTTTGTAAGCCTGGTAAATCGCCACTCGCTTAGGTTTGATTTCGGCGACCACTTTTAGCAAGTTTTGAGTAAATAAATCGGCCTCATTTGAAATTCGCAGTTTTCTAGCGCTGAGAATTTGCTCTCGTAATTGCGCTTTTTGCTCTGCGATTTCATTCATGGCACTAATCTATCCAGCATGAATAACTTTTTTGCACTAACTCACCAAGATGTGAGTCTGCGATTAGTTAGGCCGCGCGATGCAAAGACCTTGGAACGTTTGGTGCTATCAAATCGAGAGTGGCTAAGACCGTGGGAAGCTACCAATCCGCACGGGCCAACATCTTTTGACTTTAAAGTTCAGATCAGAGCGCTACTGAGGCAACTAGATCGAAACGAATCGCTACCGTTTGTTATTTTGTATCGCAACGAGATAGTTGGGCAACTAAACGTTGCAAATATTCTGCACGGTTCGGTCTCCTCCTGTGTGCTCGGCTATTGGATTGTTCCTGAGGTAGCTGGTCGGGGGATCACGCCAACCGCTGTTGCGCTTGCTATGGACTACGTGTTCAGCTCTGTTGGTTTGCATCGAGTCGAAATTGCAATTCGACCGGAGAATAAACCGAGCCTAAGAGTGGTTCAGAAGCTCGGGCTAAGACATGAAGGGCTCAAGCAAAGATTCATCCACATCAACAATGATTGGCGGGATCATTTGATTTTTGCTTTGACCGCTGATGAAGTCCCAGGCGGAGTTTTGAATCGATGGCTCAGAGGCGAAGTTCCGAAAATTTCTTACGATTTTTGACAAAAATTAGTCAATTTAGACACGCCGACAGGTAATTTCTCTTAGCCGATTGTTAAATACCCTAGAGACATGGAAGCTTTTGGATCAGGTGGCATTCTCTTACTCGTGATTGCCGTACTTTGGTTAACTTTCATGACTCCAACCGGCCAACGTCGCGAGAAAAGTGTTAAAACCAAATCAACTAGGACCCAGCGGAGCGGATCTGTGGCTGCTAGACCGTTGAAATACACCACAATCGCTACAACCCCTATAAATAAAGGGCTTCAGGCAGAGGTATCGCCTGCACCTGTAGCAGAAAAAGTTGTAATTAATCGACTACCAGATCCACTTTCAGCTCGAATTGGAAGCATCGAAAACGTTCCTTGGGCTGAGGTAAAAGATTTAGATAAAGCTCGTGAAGAAAAAGCAAAAATTAGTTCTGAAAATCTTGATGAAATTTTGAAAAGAAGACGCGCAAACGGGTAAAAAATTGCAATAAAAATGTATGAAAATCAATACCAAAATTTCGTGCACTTGCTTTATAAGTTCCACTAATCTTAAATAGACCCAACAGTTAGGAAAGTTGACAAATGGGATTATTAGATGACTTGGTACGCGGCGGACGTCGTCGTGCCAAAGAACTAAAGAAAGATGTCGCTGAAGTCGTTGATGACGTCGAAGACAAAGCAAAAGATGTTGTAGTTAAGACAGCAAATGCAATTGAAAAGGCAACACCTGTAGTAACTGCAAAAGCCGTAAAGGCGATAAACAAAGGTGTAGTGAAAGTAGCGAAAGCAACTCCTACGATCACTGCTAAGGCCGAAAAGGCCATTAACAAAGGAGCGAAAGTGGCAACAACCAAAGCAAAGAAGGCAGTGGCTAAGAAGCCTGCTGCTAAGAAGCCTGCTGCAAAGAAGGCTGCACCTGCCAAGAAGGTAGCGGCTAAGAAGCCAGCTGCTAAGAAGGCAGTTGCAAAGAAGACCGTAGCCAAGAAGACAGTTGCAAAGAAGACTGTTGCTAAGAAGGCTGCACCAAAGAAGGCTGTAGCTAAGAAGGCTGCTGCTAAGAAGGCTGCACCAAAGAAGGCTGTAGCTAAGAAGGCTGCACCTAAGAAGGCTGCTGCTAAGAAGACAGTTGCAAAGAAGGCTGCACCTAAGAAGGCAGTTGCAAAGAAGACTGTTGCAAAGAAGGCTGCACCTAAGAAGGCAGCTGCAAAGAAGGCTGTTGCTAAGAAGAAGTAATTTCTTTTAAGCAGTTGGGCCCCGGTTTTTATAACCGGGGTCTTTCTTTATGCCAGATAGGCTATTCAAAGTGAGCGTCAAAGCAGAAGCTGGATCCTTGGGGGTAAGTTTTAACAGGCTCTGGTCGGCAGCTATGTTCTCTAAATTTGCTGATGGTTTGGCGGGGGCAGCAATACCTCTTTTAGCCGCTTCGCTTACTCGAGATCCGGTTCTGATTGCTATTCAGTCAAACATGATGCTTTTACCCTGGTTGTTTTTGGCGATACCGCTGGGGGCTATTCTTGACCGTGTAAATCGACGACTGGCTATGCTCTTGGTCCAAATCAGTCGTGTGTTAATTGGGGCAACCATTGCAGCCTTGATTCTTTCCGGCGGTTTGTCTCTTTGGATGCTGATGCTCTTAACTTTTTGCTTCGGCGTATCTGAAGTGGTTTACGACACCGCCACCCAGTCGAGCATCCCAACCCTACTCAAGGGAAACCAGCTTGAGCGCGGGAACTCAAAGCTGCAGATCGCCGATACCGTGATGCAGAGTTTTATCGGTGTCCCACTTGGCGGAGTGCTCTACGTAGTATTTACCGCTTCGCCATTTATGGGATTAGCCCTTTGCTATGTGGTTGCCGCAGTCTTGATATTCAGCCTGGCTAGAGATGCCCTACAGGGGAAGTTCACCGCTAAATCTGATCGGCCTAAACTCAGCGTTGAGATCAAAGTGGCCTTGGATTACCTTATTGGCCACAAACCGCTGTTACGGCTGGTGATTGTTACCGGAGCGGTAGCGCTTTTTTACGCCATGGGCCAGGCCACCCTGGTGCTTTTCATCCTCGACCACCTCAAAGTCCCTGAAGCTGGCTACGGTTGGGTAATGCTGCCACTAGCGGTCGGTGCTTTGGTTGGCGCTTTTGCTTCGCCAAAACTTTCCAATCGATTCGGTCGAAGCCAAGCACTCGCTATTAGCTTGCCCGCTTCATCATTTGCCCTGCTGATTGCAGGTCTAGCACCGAATGTGACTTGGTTTGTCCTGGCCAGCTTGGTTCATGGTTTTTTTATCGCCCAGTGGAATATCCTGCTGATGTCCACCTACCATCTGATGATTCCAAACGAGATTTTTGGAAGGATCCATGGCATCCGAAGGACTTTTGTCTGGGGCCTAATGCCCGTCGGTGGTTTAGTCGGAGGACTGATTGGCAAGATCGATATAACTTTGCCGATGGTGGTCGGGGGAATCTGTGCGGTGGTAGTAGCCGCCAGTCAAATCAAATTTGTCAGTTCGATTCGGACTTAACTACCCAGCGGCAAGCTTGTTCCAGTGTCGGATGTTGAAATTCGAAGCCGGTTTCAATAAGCCTTTTAGCGCTCATTTTCTGTGAGCACAAAAGTAGTTCCTGGGCTCCTTCACGGAAAGCTAGCTTCAGCGCAAAGGCAGGTATCGGAATTAACGTCGGACGATGAAGTTGTCTACCTAATTCGCTAATTAGCTCTTTAGCCGTAGCAGGTTCTGGGGCAGTTAGGTTGTAAGGGCCTGAGGCCGAAACAGTATTGATCAGGTGAATTATTGCCCGAGCTTGATCTGGAAGTGATATCCAAGCCCACCACTGTTTTCCGCTTCCGAGTTTGCCACCAAGACCTAAACGAAGAATCGGCAGTAACCGTCCTAGAGCGCCGAGCTTTCTTGATAAGACCATTGTGGTACGAACCAGAACCACCCGAACATCTTTGGGGGCCTTCATCGCTTCCCGTTCCCAGGCATGAGCTAGATCAGCAAGAAAACCTTCACCCTTTGGAGAAGACTCACTAAGCAGAGTGTCGCCGCAGTCGCCGTATATTCCAGAAGCCGATCCACTAATAAGCACCTTAGGTCGGTTTTTAGATTTGGCAATGGCTTGGACAATGGTCCGAGTGGAATTTATTCTCGAGGCGATTAATTCCTTTTTATACTCTCTAGTCCAAGGAAGCTTTCCAGTTGTGGCACCGGCCAGATTCACTACGGCATCTATTGATTCCATCACCTCAGCGTCAAGGCTAAGAGTTTCCGGGTCCCAGAAAACCTCGTTCGCTTTACTGGGATTGCGCCGCACCAGAATCACCGGGGTGTGACCTAAATCACGGAGTTGTTTTTGTAATTCGGTGCCGATAAGGCCACTGGCACCAGAGATCAGAACTCTCACGCTAAATCCTTAAATGGCCCAAAGACCGGATTCCACTGCTCGATAGATCTTTCGGCAATCATTCCAGCTAGTTCAAATGGGTCTTCGTTAAGAAGTGCATTGAGTTGCTCAATGCTCTCGGCTTGCCAGATTAGTAAGCCGGCCGGGCGATCTGTCATCGGGCCACTGGCTAGTAGCCTGCCGGCTTCAAGCTGTTCTGCCAGCCATTCGCGGTGCGTCGGTCTGACTTGATTTAGCTGAATTGGATCCGCTGAGTAACTATAGGTGACAACAAAAACGCTCATGGAACTATTCTTTCGCTTGTTTGTCTTTTATGAAATTAGGCGTAATTGAAATTGCCGCAGCAGCTACAAGCATGGCCACGAAATCCAACCCAGCGGCTAACGCGAAGCTGTGTGTTGAGGAGAAGTGATCAACCACGAAGCCGGCAATAGCCGCACCAAGGCCGTAGCCAATGTTTTGGCCAGAGCCTATCCAGCCGTATACCTCGGTGGTGTCATCAAGTTTTACCGCCTTGCCGATAATTGCTCCGATGGTGGCAAATGCTGTGGCAACACCGATACCGGAGATAAACAGGCAAATACCTAGCCAAAGCGGGTCTTTGGCATTGAAGAAAATCAGCAAATCACCAACTAGCACGATGGCTAATTGCTTGGTCAGCGCAGAAGATGATTTGACTCGGTGACCAAATGCTAAACCGCCAACTACCGAACCGATGGACAGCATGGCAATAACAAAGCCGGCTTCCTTTGCCCCAACTGCAGCAACAGCGCCGATTTCTAGTGCGGAGAAGGAACCAACAAAAAGAAGGTTGATGGCAATCATGACGATAACCAGTTTGGATTTCAGCACCGCACCAAGTTTTCTTCTTGATCGCGGAATCGGAGCGCCGGTTACTCGTTGCAAAGAGATAAACCAGAGCCCCCCGACCAGTTGAATGGCCGCCATGGTGATAATCGGAACCAGGGTATTGCTAAAAGCAATCATGAGGGTGGCTAGCACTGGGCCAACAATCCAGATAATTTCCTGCAAGATGGCATCAACTGAGTAAAGCGCATTTCGCTGAGTTTCATTTTCAACCAATGTCGGGTAGACAGCTCGGGCAGCTGGTTGAATCGGGGGCAAGGTTAATCCAAGAAGCAGTGCATAAAAAATAGATACGCTCTGATTCATCGGGAAAAAGCCGATGAGCAGCATGAAGATTGGTGCTAAGAGTGTGCAGACCAGAATAATCGGTCTAATCCCGATTTTGGCCATCCACTGACCGAGTATCGGTGCAGCTACCGCCCCACCTACTGTGCTGGCACCAATAGCAAGGCCAGCAACGCTGTAGTTATCGAAGGTGCGCTCTAGGTGAATGATGATGGTTATGGTTTGCATGCCAAAGGCAAATCGGGCTAAAAGTTGGGACCATAGCACTTGATTTACGCCTGGACGGCTCAGTAGTTCTTTATAGATACGCATTAGTTCCAGCCTACCGCTGGGCTATATCCAGCTAGGCAGCCACATGTGTATTCGCCAGAAATCGTAGCTAATCCACATTCCACTCCAGAGCGGATAGAAGAACAATGACACCAAAAACGTCAAAAACACAAAACTGGAAATTAAATACTTAGCTCTTATCTGGTTCGCAGAATTTTCATACCAAGTTTTTAGTCCAAATACCAAGATCAGAATTATCCAGGGACTAAATGAAACTACGTAAAACTCGAAAACTGTCCGATTCATCAGTAGCAGCCAAGGAACGTAACCGGCAATTACACCAACCAGCAGAAGCGATGTTATTCGATCGCGAGTTCTAAACCAACTGCCGATTAATACGCTGGTGGCTAGAATCGCTCCCCACCAAATCAATGGATTACCCAATGAGGTTATCGCTGAGACACATTCAGTTTGTTCAGTATCAAAAGCACAACCGGATGCCCTCTCATCCCAGAAAAAGGAAGTTGGTCTAAGCATGAATGGCCAGCTCATCGGGTTGGCCGAGTAGGGGTGGCTTGAGGTGAGGTTGGCGTGAAAGCCATAAATTTCAGCGTGGTAGTGCCAAAGTGACTGTAGCGGCTTTGGCAAAAGGCCAACTAGCCCAGTCGCCGGATTGGTCTCGGCATAATTTCTATCCCAACCACTTGGTGAGATAAACCAACCCCACCAGGAAACCAGGTAGCTGATAGCAGCGGGGATGCTCACTAAAACAAGAGTCTTAACTCCCTCGACAGCTGTCGGAAAAAGCCAAAGTTTCTTGGAAAGTTTCCCGGTTTCCGCTTCGATTTTTTGGTGCGCGGCATAGTTATTTTTGGCTGATACCAAAAATCGATACAGCGTAAATACCGCAAGGAAATATAAGCCAGACCATTTCACTGCAGTGGCAAGACCAAGGCAGATGGCCATCGCGATCAACCAAGGCCGATACTTTGAATTGTCATTTAGATCGCGCAGCAGGAAATAAAAAGCCAAAAGGGCAAAAAAGCCAAGAATCTGATCCAGCAGTGCGGTTCTGGATAGCACGATACCGACACCATCGATTGCCAAAAACAAGCCTGCAAGATTTGCCCAAATCTTGCTCTCAAAGATTCGTTCAGCACATTTCATTCCGAGCCAGACGCTCGCTATTCCCAATAGAGCGACGACAATTCGCCAACCAAAAGAATTGCCTTGCCCGAATACCAGTAACCCAACTGCGATGAGCCACTTACCTAGGGGAGGATGCACCACAAAGCTCGGGTCACCAGTTAGCCCCGAGGCGTCTCCATTTGCGAATTGGTCATCAGAATCGCTTTGCCAATCCAGTTCGACACCGTTTAGTAGCAGCGAATAAGCATCTTTTACATAGTAGGTTTCGTCAAAGACGAGGGTATTTGGCAGCCCTAAGTCAAATAGCCTGAACAAGGCTGCCAATGCCATGATTGCTAGTGGTAGCAATCTAGCCACTTGGGTCTTATTCCGTAAAAGAGTTAGCACTACTAAATGTTAGTTTGCGAGAATAAATCATGCTCATTTTGGCGGCAACACCGATAGGCAATTTAGCCGACGCTTCAAAAAGACTTATCCAGGCCCTAACTGAGGCCAAGGTGATAGCCGCCGAGGACACTCGGATGGTGCAAAAGCTAGCCCAGGGCTTAGGTATCGAACTAAATGCTCGGCTGATCAGTCTCAACGATCACAACGAGCGTGAGAAAGTCGATCAGTTAGTTGCTATCGCGCAGAACGAAGACCTGCTTTTGGTTTCTGATGCAGGAATGCCAACCATCTCGGATCCTGGCTTTGTTCTAGTCAGAGCGATGGTTCAAGCCGGTGTCGAAGTATCAGTTATTCCAGGACCCTCTGCGGTCTTGGCGGCTCTTGCCGTAGCGGGGTTACCGACTGACCGATTTAGTTTTGAGGGATTTATTCCACGCAAAGAATCTGAGCGCCAAGAGTTTTTCAAAAAACTCATCAACGAAGAGCGCACTATGGTCTTTTTTGAAACTGCAAATCGGCTGGCAGACTCTATAACTTCCGCGAAAGCGATTTTTGGTGAACAACGACCAGCCAGTGTTTCTAGAGAACTTACCAAGAAGTTTGAAGAAACCTTCCGTGGCAGCCTAGAAGAATTAGCCGAATGGGCAAATCTCACCCCGAAGGGTGAACTGGTGTTAGTCATTGCCGGTCAAACAGAGAAAGCAGCAGCGAATCTGACTGAACTGGTCGAGATAGTCGAAGCGCTAAGAGGCTCAGGTAAGAGCCTGAAAGATGCAGTTGCGGTAGTTGCCAAACTAGCAGGGGTTTCCAAAAGCGCACTCTACGATCAGACAATAGCTTCGAGAGCCGAATAGGATTAACTCGATGACTTCGGAAAAGAACTCCTTTTATATAACAACGCCCATCTTCTACGTAAACGATGCGCCGCACATCGGCCACGCCTACACCGAAGTAGCAGCCGATGTCCTAGCGCGCTGGCATCGGGCTAGAGGGGAGGATTCCTTCCTGCTGCTTGGCACAGATGAGCATGGTGAAAAAATCCTGCGCACCGCAACCGCTAATAACTCAACCGCCCAGGCATGGACTGACCGATTGGTTCATGACGCCTGGCTGCCACTTCTAGAAACAATAGATATTGATAATCAGGATTTCATCAGAACAACCGAGGACAGACACAAAAGCAATGTTCAGCGCTTTATTCAAAAGCTTTACGATGACGGGTTCATCTACCAAGGTGCCTTCAAAGGCGCTTACTGCGTTGGCTGCGAAGAGTATAAGAATAAGTCGGATTTGGTTGCGGGTACCGGTGACTACCAGGGTCAAGAGGTTTGCGCCATTCATTCAAAGCCAGTCGAGGAATTAGAAGAAAACAACTACTTTTTTAGGCTGAGTCAATTCCAGCAACCACTGCTAGATCACTACAAGCAGAATCCAGATTTTATCTCACCAGAATCTGCAAGAAATGAAGTGGTTTCCTTCGTCTCTAGAGGGTTAGATGACTTATCGATTTCCAGATCAAAGGAAAAATTCGACTGGGGAATCGATATTCCCTGGGATAACTCACATATCACCTATGTCTGGTTCGATGCGCTATTGAACTATGTAACGGCTATTGGCTACGGCGAAGACGAAGCAAAGTTCAGAAAGTACTGGCCGGCTAATGTTCAGGTCGTCGGCAAAGACATTCTGCGTTTTCACGCGGTGATTTGGCCAGCGATGCTCATGGCCGCCGGTCTGCCACTTCCGGGTCAGATTTTCGGTCACGGCTGGCTCTTGGTTGGTGGCGAAAAAATGTCAAAGTCTAAATTGACCGGTATTGCCCCTAACCAGATCACCGATGGTTTTGGTTCTGACGCATTCCGCTACTACTTTATGAAAGCAGTGAACTTCGGCCAAGATGGGTCATTTAGTTGGGAAGACCTATCGGCTAGATACCAGGCGGAACTTGCCAATGGCTTTGGCAATTTGGCTTCAAGAACAATAGCCATGGTGAAGCGGTATTTCGATGGAGTCATACCATCGGCTGGTGAGTATTCAGCTTCGGATAAAAAACTAATCGCTGTTGCTGCCAGCGCCAGTTCAAAGGCAAATGAAGCCATCGATAGAACCGCAATAACCGAAGCGATTATCAGCGTTTGGACATTAGTCGATGAGCTGAATAACTACATCACTACAGAAGAGCCTTGGGTGCTAGCCAAGGATGAGTCCAACCGAGATCGCCTAGCGACTGTTTTGTATTGTGCTTCCGAGGGGCTTCGAGCTTTAACAGTTTTGCTTTCTCCAGTAATGCCAAAAGCTACGGCTAAATTGTGGGCGGCACTTACTGCTGGCACCCTTGGAGATCTAGCCGAGCAGAATATTTCAGAGGCAGGAAGTTGGGGGCAATTAGCGAACCCAACAGTTGGTGATTTAGATGCGCTATTCCCACGCATCGAAAGTAAAGATGAGTAAAGATCTGCCAAGCGAAAACTACATCAGGGTTCGTGACCGTAAGGCAGAAGACGGATCTAAACGCGATTTAAGTTATCCGGATTTACCAGAGCCACTAAGAGTAGGGACCTACGATAATCACACCCATCTAGAGATAGCTGATGGTGAGAACCCAATGGATTATCGCGAGCATCTAGAACTTGCTAACCAGGCCGGGATTCTAGGTGGTGTTCAAGTAGGCGGATCGGTGGAAACTTCTAGATGGTCGGCCGAGATTGCCGCTATCGAGCCAAGATTGCTTGCTGCAGTCGCGCTGCACCCGAACGTTGCAGCTGAGTATCAAAGCCTTGCCGAACTCGATGACGCTATTGCCGAGATTGCTAAATTAGCTAGCCAACCAAGGGTCCGAGCGGTTGGTGAAACTGGGCTGGATTATTTCCGCACCGAAGAAGAGCGAAACTTTTTACAGCAACATAGTTTTGAAGAGCATATTCAGATCGCTAAAGAAAATAACATTGCCCTGCAAATACATGATCGTGATGCCCATGAAGATGTGGTGAACACACTGTTGAAGGTAGGAGCTCCGGAGCGAACCGTATTTCACTGTTTTAGTGGCGATAGCGAGCTAGCTGGAATTCTGCTTGAAAATCGCTGGTATGCCTCATTTGCTGGAACGCTAACTTTCAAGAAAAATCAATCACTTCGTGATGCATTAGCTCTATTGCCGAAAGAACTAATCCTGGTTGAAACTGATGCTCCGTTTCTAACTCCTGAGCCATACCGTGGTCGCCCCAACTCGCCCTATTTGATTCCAATCACGGTTAGAAAGATGGCCGAGGTTCGAGGGCTTTCGGAAGATGAAATGGCAGAGCAGCTTACTAAAAACACCGAGGCAGTTTATGGCTCTTGGAAAGCAGATATCTGGTGAACGAATTATTAGGCGCTGCTGAAATAAGGTTGCTTGCGCAAAATTTTGGTGTAGTGCCAACTAAGAAACTCGGCCAGAACTTTGTTATAGATCCGAATACCATCAGAAAAATCGTCGCGGTTGCCAAGCTTTCAGGCAAAGAAAAAGTTGTTGAGATTGGCCCTGGTTTGGGTTCTCTCACACTTGGTCTTTTAGAAGCGGTAAATGATCTTGTCGCAGTTGAAGTGGATTCCAGAATGGCTTCGGGAATCATCGAAACAATCACCAAGAAGGCACCGAACAAAAACTTCAAACTAATTCATCAGGATGCGCTCAAAGTTACCGAATTACCTTTTGCTCCAAATGCACTTGTGGCTAACCTGCCATACAACATCTCTGTCCCAGTCCTACTTCACTTTCTGGAACAATTCCCGAGCATCACAAAAGGGGTAGTCCTAGTCCAAGCGGAAGTGGCTCATCGATTGGCAGCTACACCTGGTTCAAAGGTGTATGGAGTGCCAAGTGCGAAATTGGCCTGGTATGCACTTAGTAATTTGGCTGGGAACGTCGGAAGGAGCGTTTTTTGGCCAATTCCAAATGTCGACTCCGCTTTGGTCTATTTCGAAAAAAGAAGAGAGCCGCTAGGGGATGAGTCACTTAGGCTAAAGACTTTTGAAGTTATCGATCACGCTTTTTCCCAGCGCCGCAAGACGCTTCGCCAAGCGTTAGCCAAATTTGCTGGTTCTGCCGACGCGGCTGAGCAGCTTCTAGTCAGTGCCGGCGTTTCCCCGAGCCAGCGCGGTGAAGAACTGAACATCTTTGAGTTTATGCAAATTGCTAAGGCGGCTAGTTAATGTTTGGCCGGAAGAAGAAACTCACTGACATTTTTCAAGACTTACCTAAAGCACCTGTATCAGTTGAATCCCAACCTCGTGAAATTAGAAAATCAGGTAAACGAGCAATGCTGATTCCAGAGGGCCCCTACACCGATAACCCAGCAGCAGACCTGCTTTTGGCTAACACCGGTAAGCAGCGAGAGATCTGGCTAGATATCATCTTTGCCAGCCAATTGCGGGAGTCTAAGCAAGCTCAGATTGCCAAATTCCTGCAGGATGATTACCGAGTGCAAAAGTGGTGGGCAAACTCAATTGCGCTGATGTATCTAAAATGGCGAGCGCAATCTAAATCTTCAGCTGCTGACGAGAGATTGCTTCGGATAACCTCGGTGATTCCAACAACATCGGCACTTGCCTATAACATCTTCACTGCATCAACTATTTACGGCGAAGGCTTTAGCCGCTTTCTAAAACTGGTACAGGGCGAAAAAATCATTATTGGCTTTAGCAACCAAACCCGAGCAACACTCATTTTTGAATCCGCTTCGGGAAATTGTAATTTACTGGTCGAGCACGAGTTTCTCGATGACACTGCAAAAAGGCGTGAGGCAACAAAGTATTGGCAGAACTTGATTCAAAATATTATTGATCAGGTGAGCAGATGATTACAGTTAGCGCTCCGGCCAAAATCAACCTGGTATTTCAAGTTGCCCCGTTAGCTCCAGATAGCTATCATCCGGTTAACTCACTTTACCTAGAACTTGATTTACGAGATTCGGTATCTCTTGTGGGCACCAGCGAAAATCAACCAATCAGCATTACGGTTAGGTCAGCGACACTGCCCCTTCGACATGTCAATTCAGTGCCAACCGATCAGAGCAACTTGGTATATACGGTAGCTGAACGAATGTTTAGCCTTGTTGGTGAGAAGCTAAGTGGTTTTGAGATTTTGATTGATAAAACTATTCCGGTTGCCGGTGGCATGGCCGGAGGATCAGCTGATGCAGCTGCGATGCTAGTTGCCTGTAATCACTATCTAAACCAAGAACGAGGTAAAGAATTACTAACTGAAGCCGAACTAACTGAACTGGCTAAAGAATTCGGTAGCGATGTTCCATTTAGTTTGCTTGGTGGATTAGCTATCGGCACTAACCACGGAGAGGTACTGCAGAAGGTACCGCCACTTGGTTTTGATTGCATTTTTGTTATTGCGATAAGCCAAGAAGGGCTATCCACCCCGCAGGTATTTTCTCGCTTTGATGAAATTGGACAGAGCAGTGTCTTTAGCAATCTCACTGAGCCAATTGCCGATATCAAAGCGCTTGCCTCGTTGATGCATAACGATCTTGAAGCCCCAGCCATTACTTTGCTGCCGGCAATTAGAAACACCATTGATGTGCTTGATTTGGCTGGAGCAGAAAAGGCCATGGTCACCGGTAGCGGGCCGACCGTGATTGGGCTTTTTGAAGATCAGGAGCAAGCTAAAAAAGCTGCCGATTTGGTGAGCGATTTGGGCCTGATTGCCCTTCTGGCTAGGCCTAGTTACCGCGGAACAAGGCTGGAAAACTAAAAACTCTGGCAGAATTAGGTTGCCGCAAGTAATAAATTGCTCCCTAGTGTAACGGCAGCACGGCACCCTTTGGAGGTGTTCGGTCCAGGTTCGAATCCTGGGGGAGCAGCGCAATAAAACTAACCTGGAGGTTAAATGAGCGAAGATCACTTGGCTGTAGTGGTTTTAGCCGCCGGCGAAGGTACCAGGATGCGTTCAGCAACTCCTAAGGTTATGCACGAGATTGCCGGATTGCCGCTTTTAGGCCACGCTCTGGCTACCGCCAGTTCAGTGGGGGCCAAGTATGTGATTCCTGTAATTCGCCATGAAAAAGACCAACTTGAGCCATACATCCACGCCTTCTATCCTTCGGTTCATATAGCTCACCAAGATGAGATTCCAGGTACCGGTCGGGCACTGGAATGTGCCCTTGGTGTTTTACCAGATGGTTTTAATGGCGCAGTGGTAGTCACCAGCGCAGATGTTCCTCTGCTTGATGTGCAAACCATCGAAGCGATGCTTGAAGTTCATTTAGCCAGTGGAGCTGGAGCAACAATGCTCACCGCGGTTTTTGATGACCCGAATGGTTACGGCCGAGTGATTAGAACCGACGCTGGGGAATTTAGTTCTATTGTTGAGCATCGCGATGCCACGGAAGAGGAACTTGAAATCAACGAGGTAAACGCCGGTGTTTACGTTTTTGATTACGAACTTATCAAACAAGCACTAACCAAGATTGCTTCGCAAAACGCTGCCGGTGAGAAATACCTAACCGATGCACTTACCGAAATAGCTAAGGCTGGAAGTAAAGTTCAAGCACTAGCGGTCAGAGATAACTGGCTAGTAGCTGGTATCAACACCAGAGTTCAGCTGCAGCAAGTTGCCAGGGAACTAAACTCAAGAATTTGCCAAGGCTGGATGTTGGCTGGAGTTACCATTTTGGATCCCGACACAACATTTATTGACATCACCGCAGTGCTCGGTGAAGATGTGACCTTGTTACCTGGAACCTACCTCAAAGGCATAACCAGTATTGGTGGCGGCAGCGTAATTGGCCCTGAAGTTAGCATCCACGATTCTGTCATCGGTGCAAATGTCACGATTAGAAAATCTGATGTCAACGGAGCTGTGATTGAAGCAGATGCAACAGTGGGCCCATTTAGTTATATACGACCTGGCACTCACCTAGGCGAAGGTGGCAAGATCGGCACCTTTGTTGAAACTAAGAATGCCAAGATTGGCGCTGGCTCAAAGATTCCACACCTAAGCTATGTCGGCGATGCCACCATAGGCCAGCAAAGCAACATCGGCGCTGGCACTATCTTTGCCAACTATGACGGGGTCAATAAGCACCACACCACCATCGGCTCACATGTGCGAAGCGGCTCACATAACGTCTTTGTTGCACCTGTCGAGATAGCCGATGGAGCCTATACCGCCGCTGGTACGGTGGTACGTAAAGATGTTGCAGCTGGAGATTTAGCCATGAACGTTGCCCCACAGCGTAGTATTGCCAACTGGGTGCTAGCTAACCGTGGCGAAACCAGTTCAGCTGAAGCCGCTAAGAAAGCCAAAGAGTAAAGGAAATCGGGTAAGTGCAGATAAAAACCTCGGGACAGAAACGATTGGTTTTAGCCAGTGGCCGAGGCCACCCAGAACTTGCCCAAGAGATCGCGACACTGCTAGGCACCGAGATTGTGCCAACCACCTCGTATAACTTTGCTAACGGTGAAATTTTTGTTCGCTTCGATGAGTCGGTTCGTGGTGTTGATGCTTTCGTCATTCAGTCGCACTCGGCACCGATCAATGACCAACTTATGGAACAGCTAATCATGATCGATGCTCTCAAGCGTGCTAGCGCTAAGCGAATCACCGTGGTTTCTCCGTTTTTCCCTTACGCCAGACAAGATAAGAAACATAAAGGTCGTGAACCAATTTCAGCTCGATTGGTAGCCGATCTCTATAAGGCAGCTGGCGCAGACCGACTGATGTCTGTTGATCTTCACTCACCGCAGATTCAGGGATTCTTTGATGGCCCGGTAGATCACCTGTGGGCTCTTCCACTTCTCGCCGATCACGTGAAGCAAACCTTCGGCGCAGACAAGATCACGGTAGTCTCACCAGACTCAGGTCGAGTTCGGGTAGCGGATATATGGGCAGACCGTTTAGGTGCACCGCTTGCAATTATTCACAAGCGTCGTGACCCGACCAAACCTAACCAAGTTCAGGTAAATGAACTTGTCGGTGAAGTTGAAGGACGTGTCTGTGTTCTAGTTGACGACATGATTGACACTGCCGGAACTATCGTGGCTGCCGCCAAAGCACTTCGCGATAACGGTGCCGGAAGAATCATTGTTGCTGCTACGCACGCGGTCTTTAGCGATCCTGCGGTTGAGCGTTTGTCAGGTCCTGAAGTTGACAACGTAATTGTCACTAACACGCTTCCTATACCACTTGAAAAGCAATTTGAGAAACTTACTGTGCTATCGATTGCTCCGCTGGTGGCTAGAGCCATTTCATCGGTATTCAACGATGACAGCGTGACCATCCTTTTTGATGGCCACGTCTAAAAAACAGCAGTTATCCCTTCTAGGAGCAGTGGCCATCGGGGTAGCCTCGATGCTTGGCGCTGGTGTTTTCTTTGTCTGGAGCGCAGCCTACGAATCAGCTAGAAACGGGTTCTTCATTGCCCTCTTACTTGCTGCCATAGTTGCTTCGCTAAATGCAGCCTCGGTTTATCAACTGGCCGGTGGAATATCTAGAGCTGGCGGCATCTACGCATACTCAAGGGTGTATCTGCCAAAAAGTATTAGTTTTATCGCCGGCTTTTCCTTTGTCTTTGGCAAGATCGCATCTATCGCCGCGATAGCGCTGATCATTCAGCTTTACCTTGTTCCACAGGGTACGTTAATTAACCCGGCTGCACCAAATCTCCTGAATGAGATTCATGTTGCCACACTGGCAGTCTTGCTGATGACCTCTCTCAATTTGTTAGGCATAAATAGGACAGCCCTCGTAGCTGCCATATTGGCAACCGTCACTCTAGCCTTTTTGGCTTTCTGTATTTTTGTTGGCTTAGGTAACGGCTTTTCCTCGCAAGCTCTAAACGATCTAGCGCTTGGTGCTACTGCAAATCAGGGCACTCTGGCCGCAGCAGCGATAATTTTCTTTGCCTTCGCCGGATATGCGCGGGTGGCTACTTTAGGCGATGAGGTTCGAGATCCAAAAAAGAATATCCCTAGGGCAATAGTCATCTCCCTCGGAATAGTTATTGTCCTTTACTTCTTACTAGCCATTGTTGTCTCCGGCGTTATTGGAACTGGCAATGAGGCAATGCCCGATGCCACCTTCGAAGCTTTGTTAGCTAGAAGCGCACCTTGGTTTAATTCAGGGGTAATTGACGCTGTGGTGCTAGCCGCTAGCTTAGGTTCCATCCTTGCCCTCTTAGCTGGTGTTTCCAGAACTGCCGCTACTATGGCAGAAGATCGGGAACTGCCTAGGGTATTTGAAAAGCGCAACCGCTTTGGAGCCCCCTGGCTAGCAGAATTACTTATTGCAGTTGGGGCGATAGTGCTAATTGAAACCAAGCAATACACTGCCTGGGTTATCGGGTTTTCTAGCTTTAGCGTTCTGCTCTACTACGCAATTGGACATCTGAGCGTGCTCAGGCAACCAAAAGCTGAGCGTAAGCAACACCTAGTTGTCGCGGTAGTTGGCTTAGCGCTTTGTTTATTGCTGTTATTGAATGTACCGGGACCGGCAGTGCCAATAAGCCTTATCATCCTGGCTGTGGCACTACTGGCCAGATTCACCTTGCAGAAGCTCTTCAAGCCCGAGTAGACTTGCCCCAGTAACAACGGCGAGGGTTAAGTAACCGTAATCGACGGGGTAGTTTTAGTTCCTCGCGATCAGCTTGAGTTGAACGAATAAATAAGGATAGAAAAATGTCAGTAAACAAACTTGTCGGCGAGATGCGCTCTAGCTTTGGAAAAGGTGCAGCCCGCAAGGCCCGTGCAGCAGGTAGAACACCAGCTGTTATCTACGGCCACGGATCAACTCCACGACACATCACCCTTCCAGCTCACGAGGTCGCTTTGGTGCTTCGTTACAAGAACGCCATTATCGAATTAACCCTCGATGGAAAGACCGAGACTGTTCTGGTCAAATCCGCTTCGAAGGATGTTGTGACTCAGGTTATTGAGCACATCGACCTAGTCGAGATTGTCAAGGGTGAGCGTGTTCACGTTGAAGTTCCAGTTCACGTGGTTGGTGAATCACAGTCTGGAACCGTAATCGATCTTGAGCACAAGACTCTAAAGATTGAAGCAGATGCAACCGCAATTCCTGAGTATCTTGAGGTTGTCTTTAACAAAGAAGGTCTAGGCTTCCACGTAACTGCAGGGGACATCAAGCTTCCTGCCGGCGTAAAGCTTGACCTAGACTCTCACGAGCTAGTTGCTTCTGTTGTTGGTACCGGTGCCGGTGCTAGCGAAGAAGCTGAGGCTGCTCCAGCTGCTGCAGCTGAGGCTCCAAAAGCTGAGTAATTGAATAGCAATACTTTTTTAGTAGTCGGGCTCGGTAATCCTGGGCCCGACTACTCTCACAATCGGCACAACGTTGGCCAGATGGTGCTCGACGTGTTGGCTAGCCGGATAGTGTCAAAGTTTAAATCGCATAAAGCTGGCGCTCAGGTAGCCGAGGGCAAAATAGCTGGCACTAAATTGATTTTGGCTAAATCTAATGGCTTTATGAACAATTCGGGGGCGCCGACGGCTGCGCTGATGAAATTTTATGATCTATTGCCTGAGCAGCTTATTGTTATCCACGATGAGCTGGATATTGATTTTGCTGAGCTTAAAATAAAGTTCTCTGGAGGCCACGCAGGTCACAACGGTCTTAGAAGTATCAGCAGTGCTATTGGCACCGAATACATCAGGTTGCGCTTTGGTATTGGTAGACCACCGGGTTCTCAAGATGCCGCAGATTTTGTTTTGAAGAATTTCTCTGCAACTGAAAGAGCTGAATTACCAGTGCTGTTAGAACTAGCGGCCGATATGGTGCAAACAATTGCAACCGACGGCTTGCTTTCTGCGCAAAGCCACTATCACGCAAAGTAGTTCACGCTTAGACTTGTTGCATGAGCGTGCACGACGGATCTGAGGGGTTGTCGCGCCTTGCCGCAGAATTGGGCAAATCCGAAGGCTTCGCTGAACTTAAAAAGAATATTTCCAAAAACAAACTCGAGATAGTCGCACCCGCTGGCTCTCAGAGTTGGGTATTGGCCACCCTGCAGGAACTTCGCCGTTTGGCAAAACTAAGTAACCAGTATCTAGTGGTGGTTAGCAGTGGCAAAGAGGCCCAAGAGCTGTCTGATTTCTTGAAACTAATTGCCCCAGAGAGCGAAGTTTTGGAATTTGTCTCTTGGGAGACTTTGCCCCATGAGCGGCTTAGCCCGTCTCCAGAAACCGTTGGTAAGCGCTTGGCTACATTGCATCGACTGGCCGAACTGAAGCAATCAAATCAGCCGTTTTTTGTAATATGCTCAGTTCGGGCTGCCCTGCAGCCGGTGATCCTCGGCCTAGAAAAATACCCCGCTCTGCAATTTGAGGTTGGCAAGGAATACCTACTTCCGGAACTTGCCCTAAAGCTAATTGAGATTGCCTACCACCGAGTCGATATGGTGACTAGACGAGGTGAATTCGCAGTTCGCGGTGGAATAGTCGATATCTTCCCGACCACGGCAAAACACCCAATTCGACTTGAGTTTTTTGGCGATGAACTAGAGCAGATGCGGGAATTCTCGGTAGCCGACCAGAGATCGCTAGAGGCTAAGCCGACTGAGCTGATAGTTTATCCGGCAAGAGAAATCATTATTACTCCGAATGTTGCCCAGCGTGCCCGCGAAATGGAACACGAGTTTCCTAACCTTTCCACGATGTTGGAAAAAATTGGTCAGGGGATACCGGTTGATGGCATGGAGTCGCTAGCCCCGGTCTTAGTTGACCAGCTTGGCCAGATATCGGACTACTTGCCAAAAAGCGCCCAGGTAGTTTTACTATCGCCAGAAAAATCAATTGCACGGGCGACCAATTTGATTGAAACAAACCTAGAGTTCTTACACGCAGCCTGGGATGCAGCCATCGAAGGGGCTAAAGCACCAATTGATTTATCTGCCGGCGGATTTAAAACAATCAATGACTTTGTGAATGGTTTAGCCGGCCGAGATCTAATTTCAATCAGCTCTTTTCTAAGTGATGATAAACAGATTAATTTGCAGTTATTTGAAGTGCCAAGTTTCAAGACACTGCAAACCGAACCGATTGACTACATTGCAGATCAACTTGGTCAAGGTCAGAGCGTATTTCTCTCAGCCATGGGCCACGGCACGGCAGAGCGCATGGTGGAAATTCTCAGCGAAGCAAAAATTCCAGCCAAACTGGCTAATAGTCTGCCAAACAAATTTGAGGCAATTGCCTATGTAATTCAGGCACCACTTCGCAAAGGCTTTGTGGCCAACGATGCAAAAATCACTTTGATTACCGACAGCGAGTTTTTTGGTCGCGGCGCAACCTTTGGTCAACCGAATAAACCTCGAGTTGCCCAAAAACGCGGCCAGGCAGTAGATCCCCTGACACTAAAAGCAGGCGATTATGTTGTGCATGAGATTCACGGCATCGGTCGCTTCGTCGAGATGACCCAGCGAACCCTAGGTGTTGGAATTAGTAAATACACCAAGGAATATCTGGTTATTGAGTATGCACCGGCTAAGCGTGGCCTCAGTGGTGATGTTCTTTATGTTCCGACCGACCAGCTTGATTACCTAACCAGGTATGTTGGCGGTGAGGCACCGGTTCTAAACAAAATGGGCGGAACAGATTGGGCGAGGGCTAAAGGCAATGCCCGCAAGGCGGTGCGTAAGGTGGCTATCGATCTAGTCAAGCTCTATTCGCAGCGGATGAATGCCAAAGGCCACGCCTTTTTACCAGATGGTGACTGGCAACGCGAGATGGAAGATAGTTTTCCCTACACCGAAACTCCAGATCAGCTAAATACTGTCGAAGAAATTAAGCGCGATATGGAAAAGCCAGTGCCTATGGATCGCCTTGTGGCAGGAGATGTTGGTTACGGCAAAACGGAAATTGCGGTTAGAGCAGCTTTCAAGGCAGTTCAAGACGGCAAGCAGGTAGCGATTCTGGTGCCAACGACACTATTAGTCAGGCAACACGTGGAAACTTTCCTTGAACGTTTCGCGGGTTTCCCGGTAAATGTCAGAGCGCTCTCAAGATTCCAGTCAACTAAGGAAAACAAAGAAACTTTAGAGGGTTTAGCCAGCGGACTAGTTGATGTGGTGATTGGAACCCATAAATTACTTGGCAAAACCATTAAGTTCAAAGACCTAGGTTTAGTAATTATCGATGAAGAACAGCGCTTTGGAGTTGAGCACAAAGAGAAACTAAAAGAACTTAAAACGAATGTCGATGTTTTAGCAATGTCAGCAACGCCAATTCCAAGAACCCTAGAGATGGCGATAACCGGAATTCGGGAGATGTCGACACTGGCCACCCCGCCTGAGGAACGCCACCCTATTTTGACCTATGTCGGCCCCTATAACGAGCCGCAGGTTGCTGCCGCCATTCACCGTGAACTAATTCGAGAAGGGCAGGTCTTTTTCGTACATAACCGGGTAGAAAGCATTGATTTTGTTGCCAGTCGTTTAGCCGAATTGGTACCGGATGCCAGAATCGCGGTTGCTCACGGCCAGATGAATGAGCATCAGCTCGAACAGGTTGTGATTGATTTCTGGGAAAGACGTTACGACGTATTAGTCTCAACAACAATTATTGAAGCTGGAATTGATATACCTAATGCCAATACCTTGATAGTTGATCGCGCAGAAAACTTCGGCTTAGCTCAGTTGCATCAGATTAGAGGTCGTGTTGGCAGGTCAAGCGAACGAGCCTATGCCTACTTTTTCTACGGTGTTGAAAAACCTCTCTCACCATTTGCCCTAGATAGGCTCAGCACAATTGCAGCCAATAACGAGTTAGGTAGCGGTATGCAAGTTGCCCTCAAGGACCTTGAAATCAGAGGTGCAGGAAACCTAATCGGTGGTGAGCAGTCGGGTCACATCGCTGGTGTTGGTTTCGATCTCTACCTGAGGATGATTGGCGATGCGGTTGATGAATTCAAGGGCATCAAGGTTGACTCACCTGCTGAGCTAAAACTTGAAATACCAATCGATGCCCACATCCCGCTTGAATATGTTGACTCTGAAAGACTTCGCCTCGAGGCCTACCACAAGCTCTCGGCAGCCAGCGGGGAGAAGGGCACAAGAGCACAATTAGACCTGATATTCCAGGAACTTGAAGACCGCTACGGTAGAGCACCGCAACCGGTAATCAACTTGATGGATGTGACTGAGTTTCGGCAAATTTGTAATAGGTACGGTCTTAGGGATGTCTCGCTCACTCTCGGCCAAATCAAAATCCAACCAGTTGAGTTAACTGAAGCTAAACAAGTGGCGCTTAGCCAGGGTTTTTTGGGTTTGCGGTACCTGAAATCATCTAAACAACTAACCATCCCGATACCACTTGCCGCATCCGGAGAAGCTCTAGCCGATCGCAAACTTATTGACTGGGCGGTTCAGCTTTTTACTGAGGTCTTAAACTAAAAAACCTGGAAACCTAAGCTTCCAGGTTTTTTTAGATGCACTATCAGCGACGTATCAGAGATTGCCCCTTGGAGTCTTTGATGGAGTTATTAGCAATCAGTACGATGTCGATAATCCACCAGATTCCACAGCCACCGAAAGTAATCAGCTTTAGGATTCCTAGCCCAATTTGGCCTAAGTAGAAACGGTCTACACCTAATTGACCCAACAAAACTGAAAGCAGTAAAGCCGTTAGCCAATCTTTTTGGCCTGGTGCTGCCACTTGCTGGGTGGATGTTTGGCTGCTAGTTGGCGTCCCGCAGTCAGGACAAATCTGAGCGGTTGCGACTAGCCCCCGGCCGCAAGCCGTGCAGAATTTTTCTGATGGTTGACTGGACATTATTTCTTTAGAAGTTCTCTTCCTTGGGAATCCTTGAGGTTGCCTGTCAGAATCATGATGAAGTCGATAAGTGTCCAGATTCCACAGCCTCCAAGTGTAAGCAGCTTGGCAACGCCAAGTCCGGTGTAGCCGAGGTAGAAACGGTCTACCCCAAGTGATCCGAGGAAAAAGCTGAGCAGGACAGTGGTTAGGAAATCGCGTTGCGGTGTGCTTGGTTGTGGGGCGGACATAATATTTTCCTTTCGATGGGTTTGTACCCAATTGACAATATCTAAATAAACTAAGTTTTCAGGGCAATAATGGAGGCCGTAACATGAAAGTTATAAAGGCTAAGAAGTTACTTTTACCTAGCCTTGTTCTCGCCGCGGCGGGCATCTACGTTCTTTTTTGGCCCAAGCAATATCGCTTACTTTGTCCCATTCACGCTCTGACTGGTTTGTGGTGCCCTGGGTGCGGTAGCACCAGGGCGGCCGAATCATTGATCCGCGGAGATTTTCCTGCAGCGGTAAGTAACAATGCCATGCTTATCGCGGCACCGGTATTCATGCTGATCGGGGTAGCGCTGGATAAAAAGAGTAAAAAGGCACTGTACATCTACTTAGCTTTGCTTTTGGTTTTAGTTATCAGTTTCACGGTCCTTAGAAACATACCCGGATCTAGTTTCGCTCCGCTCTAGAGAGCTATCCGAACACAGCTGAATTCTCTGGCAAACTAACCTCATGACTGAATTAGATGAGCTAATTAGAACTGCCAAACTATTGCGAGCTCCTGGCGGATGCCCTTGGGATGCAGAGCAGACTCACGAGTCTCTGGTGCAGTACCTATTAGAGGAAACCTATGAACTGATCGACGCCATCGAATCCGGTAATAGGGAAGAGGTTCTAGAAGAATTAGGCGATGTTTTATACCAGGTGGTGTTTCACTCTGATTTAGCCAGCACTGGATCTTTAGGTGCAGCCTTTGACATTCAAGACGTGGCTAAATTCACTAAAGAAAAAATGATGGGCAGACACCCTCATGTTTTTGGTGATGCTGAGCAGTTAGAGAAATTCAAGGCCGTAACCGGAGACGATGTGATGCTCAACTGGGAGAACCACAAACAAAAGGAAAAGCCGGAACGAGAGTCAGTTTTAGATGGCATCCCTAAAGCCCTCCCGGCACTAGCGCTAGCCGATAAGGTTATTGGCAAGGCTCAGAAGATTGGCATTTTGGATCAGGAAACCCAATCACCGTTAAAGCTAGAAAATGAGGAACAGTTGGGTTCGCTTCTATTAGCCATCGTCCAGGCCGCTAAAGCCCAGGGGCTAGATTCGGAGCGATCGCTAAGGCAAGCAGTTGGGGATTTATCCTCCGATATCCGCAAGGCTGAGGTGCTAAGAGCTAGTGATGCTGGGGTTATTGGCCAAGATCCTTCCTTGGAATAACCTGAATTACTTTTAGTTGCCGATTTATGTAAGGTTGAATTAATCAAGCAATTGCTTTGAAGGGATGGGAAATTATGAACTCATCTCTATATGCGAGATTTCAGCCAATACTTCAAAAACTAGTGATTTTTGTCCTAACGGCAGCCAGCTTGGTTTTCACTAGCCAGACCGCTAGAGCGGAAACGGCCATAACAGTTGGCCTAAACCCTGCAGCCGTCACAGTAGACAGCCAAGGAAATGCATACACGGCCAATTTGGGTTCCGGCACTATCTCAAAAATCAGCCCTAATGGGCAGGTCAGCACTTTTGCGGATCTAAATCCACAAAAGCCGACAGCCTTGATTCTCAGCCCCAGCGGAAATCTCTACGTTGGAACTAAAGCCGGGACGCTGTTTAGCATCACCCCTGAAGGGGTAACTTCGACTTTTGCTACAGTTGGTAAAAATCCCGTTGCCATGATCTTTGATGCTGCTGGAAATCTCTACACCGCAAACTACATAGACAGTTCGATTTCTAAGGTTACCCCCGAAGGGCAGGTTAGTCGCTTCGCCGTAGTTGGAACCTGGCCGTCGGATATAGCAATGGACTCGCTGGGTAATTTATACACTGCAAGCTACCTTGATGGCTTCGTTAGTAAGGTAAGTCCAACCGGTCAGGTAACTACTTTTGCTAGCGTTGGTTCCTACCCAAGTTCTCTAGTTATTGATTCAGCAAATAATTTATTTGTCACTAACTCAGCAGATAACACAATTTCTAAGATCACCCCAGCCGGAACAAGCACAGTTTTTGCAACAGTTGGTAAATCGCCAAACTCGATTGAAATAGATGCTAGCGGCAATCTCTACACAGCTAACTATCTGGATAACACGGTCACTAAGGTATCTAGTTCAGGGATTGTCTCAACATTTGCAGTGACCGGTGACGGTCCAACCGCAATTCACTATTCAACGAACTCAAATCTTTATATTGCCAATAATCTCTCTAGCTCTCTCACTGTTCGAGACGCAAACGGTTATTATTCTTCTGCACCTAGATCACTTCAAGCCAATACAACTAAAAGCACACAAGCAGAGTTATCTTGGCAGGCACCACTTTCTGTTGGCGGGTCCGCTGTTACTGATTACCTTGTTGAGGCAACCACTAATAATGGCAATACCCTAGTCGGTACCTATCGAGTCGGAACAACAAGCACCAGTTTTACTTTCCCAGGGCTATGTTCCAAGCAGGCCTACCAGCTAAAAAGCTATGCAATCAATTCAAGTGGCTTATCGGCAGCATCAAATCAGATCACTCTAACTCCTCCCAATGGTGAAGCCGCCGCTCCAGCAAACCTAGTTCCAACGTTGGTTCGAGGTACCTCGGTTGCGCTGAGCTGGGATGCCCCGAGCTGTGATGGCGGCGCAAGTGTAACCGACTACCGGATTAGCTTCTCCTCTGATTCAGGCCAGAGCTGGGTAACTGTCAGCAAAGCAGCTAGCGCTAGTACTTCCCACACCGTCACAGGTCTCGTCTTAGGCAGAAACTACCTCTTCAGGCTTAGTTCCGTGAACTCCTTTGGAGAGGGCCTAGCAGGGGCTGCGGTAGCAGTGACAACTGCTGAATCAACTTCGCTTTACACAGTCGGCTCTTCACCTGCAGCCATGGCATTTGATGCCGCAGGCAATGTTTATGTTGCCAACACCATGGATAACTCTATTTCGAAGATCACAACAAACGGAGTTGTCTCTCGTTTTGCAACAGTTGGCGATAACCCTGCTGCACTGGTTTTTGATGGTGCTGGAAATTTATATGTGGCCAATTCTGATGAAGGAACAATTACAAAAATCTCGCCGCAAGCAACTGCGACGCTCTTTGCCACAGTCGGAGATCGACCAAGTTCCCTGGTTTTTGATTCAAGCGGAAACCTTTATAGCGCTGATGCTATTTCTGGAACGATTTCGAAGGTTACTCCATCAGGTGAGGTCTCAGTATTTGCCGATTTAGCCAGTAATCCGACAGCTTTAGTCATTGATTCCGTCGGAAACTTATACAGCGCAAATGGTAGGGACAGTACTGTTTCCAAAATTACGCCAACCGGCCAGATAACCAAGCTGACAACCTTACCAATTGCAGCTAGCCGCATGGTCTCGGACAGTTCCGGTAACCTTTATGTCTTTAGTACTGTGAGTTCAAAAATTTACAAAATTACCCCAACAGGTGAGCTGAGTGTTTTTATTTCGCTTAGTGACTCAGTGACAGATTTTGTGCTTGATGCAAAAAATAACTTCTACTTTGCAAATAGCACCGACGGCACAATATCTAAACTTACTGCTGCAGGAATGTTAAGCACCCTAGCAGTTTTTGAGGATACGATCGTCAGAATTGCCAGCGACTCAAACGGGAATCTCTTCACCAGTTTTGACGAAGGCAAGGTCGCCAAGAGTGTTCTAGGAAAAACGCCAACAGCTCCAAGATCTCTTAGTTCACCTCAACAAAGCTCCAGCACTATTTCGCTATCCTGGACTGCACCTGAATCAAACGGCGGTTCAGCGATAACCGAATACCAAGTCGAGCAATCAGCTGCTGGTGTTTCAAGCTGGGACCTTGTTGCAAAGACTTCAAGCACGGTATTACAGGTGACAAACCTGGAACCGCAGAGTGGTTACCGCTTTAGAGTATTGGCGATAAACGGACTAGGTCAAAGCCCTTATTCAAATGAACTTTCGGTGAGTACCACTATAGGATCGCTTTCTAACCCGAGAAACTTAGAAATAAGTCAGGTGAGCTCCAGCAGCCTAATACTGTCTTGGTTAGCCCCTACTTCAACTGGTGGGCAGGCAATCACGAACTATTTAGTTGAATACTCAGGCGACTCTGGCGTGACTTGGGCGGAATACACCAAGCCCGTTTCAACAGAAACTTTCCTTGCGCTCTCTCAGCTAGCACCAGCCAAAACCTACAGCTTCCGAGTAGTTGCTATAACTTCAAGCGCAACCAGCTCACCTTCAACCGCTGTTTCGGCAACAACCTTGGCCGCAGTTCCATCTTCACCTAGAAGTCTTGCGTTTAGCGCAGCTACTAAGTCATCTTTGACACTTAGTTGGCAGGCCCCGCTTAACACAAATGGCTCAGCCATAACCAACTATCAAGTTGAGATAAGTCCCAACAACGGATCGAGTTGGAGCATGCTCGACAAACCGATTAGCACATCAACCGGTATGAACGTAACTGGCCTAACCGCGGGTACTACTTATCAGTTCAAGGTTTATGCGCTGAACTCTGTTGGCCGAGGCGAAGCATCGGAAGCCAAATCCATAACGACAGCCCAAATCAGCATTCCTTCAGCACCAGCGAGTGTTACATTCAGCAACAATAGAGCAACTTCTTTTTCTATTACCTGGTCGGCAGTGAGTTCACCGGTGAAGGTGAGAAATTACATTGTTGAAATATCTAGGGATGGAAACACCTGGAATGCTGCTCCAAAGAGAACCTCTACTGTTACATCTTTGTCTATTGGAAATCTCCTACCAGGAACAAATTACAAGCTAAGAGTTGCAGCCGTAAACGCTGAAGGGCAAAGCCCATTCACCCAGGCAGCAATCACTACACTTGCGACAGTTCCCTCAGCTTCCGCTAAACCAACGGCTAGCGAAATCACCAGTTCTTCAATCAAACTTTCCTGGCTAGCTCCAACTAGTGGTGGCTCTGAGATCACTAACTATCTAGTTGAGATAAGCGGTGGCGGTTCATCTTGGACAGAGGTCAGCAAACCGATCTCTACAGATACCGCTTTGAACATCACTGGCCTAAAACCTGCTACAAAATACATGTTCCGACTAAAAGCCGTAAATTCGGTTGGAGTATCCAAGGTAAGTAGCTCAGCATCATTCACTACTTTTGCTACTGCCCCCGCAATCCCAACAAACCTGTTAGTCAAATCCCAAACTGCTAGTTCGCTAACCCTTACATGGACAGCGCCTTCCAATGGTGGAACGAGGATTATTGATTATCGGGTGGAGTATTCACTTGATCAGGGAGAATCTTGGTTGATTGTCGCTAAGAATGCCGCTAGCAGCGCATCGGCTACTTTGCGGGGTCTAAATTCCAAGACCAGTTACCTGTTTAGGGTTACCGCTAAAAACAGTGTTGGTTTTGGTGGGGTAAGCCAGAACATAACCGTGACTACTCCCTAACAGGTTGTCAGGTCTTTATCTGCCAAACTTGTCCTATGGCTAAAGACATCAATCCACCTAGAGGTATGCGGGATTTCCTACCTGCTGAAAAGGCTAAGCGGGAGCGTGTTTTGGCTGTAATTCGTGGGGTTTATGAGTCTTTTGGTTTTCAGGAGATAGAAGCGCCAGCCCTAGAAGATCTTGATCGTTTGTTAAGTGGTCAGGGTGGAGATAACGAAAAGCTGGCCTATCGCGTACTCAAGCGCGGTGCTGAATTAGACCAGGCTCTAGCGGATGGTTCAAACCCGGATGGTTTAGCCGATCTCGGACTTCGATTTGACCTGACAGTTCCACTAACAAGGTTCTATGCAACCAACAGATCCGAATTACCAAATGTGTTCAAAGCCATTCAGATAGGTCCGGTTTGGCGCGCAGAGCGACCACAGAAAGGTCGATACCGTCAGTTCGTGCAATGCGATATTGACATCATCGGTGACGCCGGAATTTTAGCCGAAGTTGAACTCATAACCGCATCGCTAGCTGCCCTTGATGCACTTGGTCTAAAAAATGCAGTGATTCGAGTAAATCATCGAGAACTATTAACCAAATTACTAAGTGGTTTTGGAGTAAAAGCTGAGCAACTAACTCAAGCCATGATTATCATTGACAAATTGGACAAGATTGCAGTTTCTGGAGTGGTCCAGGAACTTGAGGAGAAATTAGGCACTGAGGTTTCAGCAAAGGCTAAACAGTGGTTTGATACTTTGGATGTTCAGGTAGTGCCAGAAATTCTGCAAGGACTTTTTGCTGTTGCCGGAGGCAACCGACTTCGTTTTGATCCAACTTTAGTGCGCGGCATGGGTTACTACACCGGCGTGATTTTTGAAATAGAGCTACCAGGTTCTGGTTCATCGATTGGTGGCGGTGGACGCTACGACGGTATGGTCGGTAAGTGGCTAGGTAGCGATGTTCCGGCTGTTGGTATTTCTCTTGGTTTTGAAAGAGTGATTGATTTAGTTGAAGATACTAAGGCCGGCTCGGGGGTGGTTCTAGTCCTAGAAGACGAATCAAGCCAAGTGCTCAAAATCGCCCTTGAGTATCAAAAAGAACTTATTGGCCAAGGCTTAAGCGTCCGATTAGAACTGAAACCTAAGCGCTTGAATCTCTTGTTAGAGAGCATGAAAGCTAACGGGTTTGACCGTTTTGCTCTGGTTAGTGCCGATGGCGCTAACAAAGAGCTGAAGTCAATTGACTAAACTTGTAGTGAAAACAACGATATAAGGAGCCCCATGTCCATTATTGACGCCATCGGCGCTAGAGAAATCCTAGATTCTAGAGGAAACCCAACTATAGAGGTTGAGGTATTACTCACCGATGGATCTTTCGGGCGCGCTGCGGTTCCTTCCGGTGCGTCAACCGGAGCTTTCGAGGCCCACGAATCCCGTGACGGAGATAAAAATCGCTACCTAGGTAAAGGTGTCCTTAAAGCTGTTGAGGCTGTGATTGATCAAATCGGTCACGACGAGACTGGACTGATTGACTTTGATGCTCTGGATCAGCGCTTAGTTGATGAGGCACTAATCCGTATGGATGGCACTCCAACTAAATCAAACCTAGGCGCTAACGCCATTCTCGGTGTGTCACTGGCTAATGCCAGGGCAGCCGCTGAATCATCAGGTTTACCTCTATACCGCTACCTCGGTGGCCCTAACGCTTATACGCTTCCCGTTCCACTGATGAACATCATCAACGGTGGTGCTCACGCCGATAACGGAGTGGATATCCAAGAATTCATGATTGTTCCAATTGGTTTTGACTCTTTTGCTGAAGCCCTGAGAGCAGGTGCTGAGGTTTACCACTCACTAAAGTCCCTACTTCACTCTAAGGGTTTGGCAACTGGTCTAGGCGATGAGGGTGGCTTTGCTCCTAACCTGGCCAATAACCGCGCAGCGCTAGAACTAATCAGTGAAGCGGTTGGTATCGCCGGCTTTGAAATTGGTAAGCACTTTGCACTAGCACTTGATGTTGCGGCAACCGAGTTTTTTGATGAGAAGAGCAACGTTTATAAATTCGAAGGCAAAGAACTAACTTCTGCGGAAATGATTTCTTACTACGAAACACTGGTAGATGACTTCCCGCTGGTTTCCATTGAAGATCCACTAGCTGAAGATGACTGGGATGGTTGGACTGCAATCACTGCTACTCTCGGTGAGAAAGTTCAGCTAGTTGGCGATGATTTGTATGTAACAAACCCGGCACGCCTTCAAAAAGGTATTGACCACAAAGCGGGAAATGCCATCTTGGTTAAGGTGAACCAAATCGGAACTCTCACCGAGACTCTAGATGCAGTTTCCTTGGCTCAGCGACACGGCATGAAGGCGATAATCTCACACCGTTCCGGTGAAACCGAGGACACTTTTATTGCAGATCTTGCCGTGGCAACCAACGCAGGGCAGATTAAAACCGGTGCCCCAGCTAGAAGCGAAAGAGTTGCTAAATACAACCAGCTACTTCGCATCGAAGAAGAATTACAAGATGCCGCCTATTACCCGGGTGCAAATGCTTTCCCTAGATATAAGAAGTAATGAAACGAAGAACACTTAGAACTAAACCAGCTAGAGAGCCCAGACAGGGGCTTAGTTGGACACCATCGAGCATGGTTACCATCGGAGTCTTGGTCTTTGGTGCTTTTGTGATTGGACCGCAACTGAGCGATTTGATTACTATGCAAACCCAGATTGCTCAGCTAAATGCCAACATTGCTAAATCCAAAGAGCAATTAGCAGATCTTGCTGATGAGAAAAAGCGCTGGGATGACCCAGTGTTTATTCGCTCCCAAGCCAGAGATCGCCTGTTTTACGTAATGCCAGGTGAAATCAGCTACCTTGTTCTCGATGCCGATGGTTTGAACCTAAGTGATACAAGTGGCACCGTAGGGGACATGCTGGCCAAAGCTAAAAACAGTAGCAACTTCTCGCAAAGCATTGGCACAACTAAAAGAGACTGGGCCAAGGGGCTGCTGCAGTCTGTGCTTAGAGCAGGTCTGGACCAACCGGTAAATAACAATAAAGCCAGCGCCACCAACTAGATGCCTCTAACTCAAGCCACCGAAGCCGATCTTTTAGCGATGCAGGCTCAATTGGGCCGCCCGATGCGAGATGTTTTGGCTATTGCTGCCAGGTGTGTCTGCGGCAAGCCACTGGTCGTGCAGACCAAGCCCAGATTAGCTTCGGGTGAACCCTTTCCCACTTTTTACTATCTAACCCACCCGGCCCTAACCGCAGCGCTATCTACTCTTGAAGGAGCGGGCTTTATGGCCACTCTGCAAGATCGCCTAGCTGGGGAACCAGAGCTTCAGGCTGAGTATCTAAAGGCGCACCAGGACTATCTGGCCGAGCGGGATCAAATCCTGCCAGTAGTCGAACTTGAAGGCATTAGTGCCGGTGGCATGCCCACAAGGGTCAAATGCCTGCATGCGCTGGCTGCTCATGCCTTAGCCAAAGGCCATGGGGTAAATCCAATCGGCGATATTGCCCTTGCCGAGATAGGGTTTGACCCCAAGGCCTGCCTTTGCAAAGCGGTAATATCTAGTTAGCGCATAGTCGCGCATTATTTTTGTTCAATTATTTAGGAAATCTCAGCATGCAAAAAATCTTGATCATTGGTGGCGGTTACGCAGGCTTTTATACCGCTTTCAAACTGGAGAAACTTCTAACTCCAGGCGAGGCTGAGGTAACCATAGTTGATCCACTGCCATATATGACCTACCAGCCATTCCTTCCTGAGGTAGTTGCTGGTTCTATTGAAGCTCGTCACACCGTTGTTTCTCATCGCAGACATCTAAAAAAGACCAACATCGTTATTGGCAAGATGACCAAAATAGATCACGCCAATAAAAAAGCAACCATTGCCTTAGCCGGTGTCGGTGAAACAACACTTGATTACGACCAGGTTGTAGTAACAGCGGGTGCGGTTTCTAGAACCTTCCCAATTCCAGGTGTTGCTGATAATGCCATCGGCCTAAAAACAGTTGAAGAAGCCATCGAAATTCGTAACCGAATTCTTTCGAACTTCGATAAGGCAGCTAACCTCCCAAGCGGTGCGCAACGCGATCGACTACTAACTTTCGTTGTCGTCGGTGGTGGATTTGCGGGTATCGAAGTTTTTGCAGAAATGCGTAACCTTGCCTCATACCTTCTTCGTTATTACCCGAGCATTAGTTTTCAGGACACCCGTTTCCACCTGATTGAAGCGATGGGCAGAATCATGCCTGAGGTATCGCAAAAGACAAGCGAATGGGTGCTCGAAGATCTAGACCGCAGGGGAGCAAAAGTTCACCTGAACACCCAGTTGACTTCAGCCGTTGACGGTGTTGTCGAATTGTCTACCGGTGAGAAATTCGAAAGCGATGTAATTGTCTGGACTGCTGGAGTCATGGCTTCCCCCTATGTCAAAAACGCCGATCTGCCGATGGATGAGCGCGGTCGCATCATGGCACTGCCAACACTTCAGGTTGGCAAAGAAGGCGAAGCTGTCTCGGGTGCATGGACCGCAGGCGATGTTGCCGCAGTTCCTGATCTAACCGGTGGTGGTGTTGGTGGGTTCTGTGTCCCTAACGCCCAGCACGCTGTTCGACAGGGAAAGCTTTTGGCTAAAAACCTTGTGGCCAGTCTGCGCAACGAAGGCGTAGCCGAGTACATTCACAAGAACCTTGGCGCAGTAGCAGGGCTAGGCCTATATAACGGTGTCTTCCAGTCTGGAAAGATTGTCTTGAAAGGCTTTTTAGCCTGGTGCGCGCACCGCGGCTACCACGGTTTGGCAATGCCTACCTGGGAGCGCAAGATCAGGGTCATGCTCGGCTGGATAGCAAACTTACTGCTCAAGAGAGACATCGTCTCGATTGCAGCAACCAAGACACCTCGGGCGGCTTTTGAAGCCTGGGCTTCTAGACCTAAGGTTTAATAGCACGCCCCCATAGCCCAATCGGCAGAGGCAGACGACTTAAAATCGTTCCAGTGTGGGTTCAAGTCCCACTGGGGGCACAGCATCAAGTTCGCTGAAAGATTACTGAAGTTTTGCTCTACTCGGGGCTAGTTGACCTTAGGCTTAAGCCAACAACTTTCAAGGAGTGAAATGGATCTGTCTATCTTTACCGGTTCTACTTTTCTAATCATCGCTGGTGTGGGTCTAGTGCTACTAGGTATCTGGTTCGTCAGCATGCGAAACGGCCTAGTCCGTCTAAACGTTCGCGTCGACGAGGCCTGGAGCGATATCACCGTTCAGCTAAAGCGTAGAGCCGACCTAATCCCTAACCTCATCGAAACCGTTAAGGGCTATGCCAAGCACGAGGCCAAAGTTTTTGAGAATGTCACCAAGGCAAGAGCTGCAACTATCTCTGGTTCTGCACTTGCTAACCCGGCAGAAGCTGCCCAGGCAGAGAACATGCTGCAGTCGGCTATGAAATCACTATTTGCTGTTGCTGAAGCATATCCGCAACTACAGGCATCACAGAACTTCCTTGGTCTTCAATCAGAACTATCTGACACCGAAGACAAGATCATGGCAGCCAGGCGCTTCTATAACGGTGGCGTTCGTGAACTAAACACCAAAATCAAGGTTTGGCCTAACTCTTTCTTTGCCAAGGGTCTTGGCTTTACCGAGCGTGCATTCTTTGAAGTAGCAGATCTTGCTGCAATTTCAGAAGCACCGGAAGTGAAGTTCTAGAACCTAGATGTATTCGGCTATCGCTAGGAACAAGCGAAACACAGTAATTATTGTTGTTCTGTTTGTTCTTCTTATTGGTGGTTTAGCAACCTGGTTTGGTTACGCTAGCGGCTACGGATCTTCCGCATTTTTGATTATCGGATTCGTAGCCTTCTACGCGCTGTTGCAGTATTACCTAGCTGGTGCATTTGCTGTTGCTGCCTCAGGTGCTGTTGAAATCACCAAGGCGGATAACCCAAGGCTTTGGCGAATCGTTGAAAATTTAGCCATCACCGAGGGCATGCCTATGCCTAAGGTATACATCATCAAAGACGAGGCTCCTAACGCCTTTGCATCAGGTAGAGATCCAAAGCATGCGGTAGTTGCAGCAACAACCGGACTACTAGCCATCATGGATGATAACGAACTTGAAGGTGTGATGGCTCACGAGATGAGCCACGTAAAAAACTACGACATCAGGGTTTCAACTATTGTTTTTGGTTTAGTCAGCGCAGTTGGTATCTTGGCTGATTTCTTTCTCAGAATGGCCTTTTACTCAGGTAACTCTAGAAACCGAGACAGCGGCCAACTAGCGCTAATTCTGATTGGACTAGGCATTGTTGCCTGGATAGTGGCAGCACTTATCGGACCTTTGGTTAGCGCTGCTGTTTCTAGACAAAGAGAGTATCTAGCCGATGCATCGGGAGCGGAAATCACCAGGTTCCCTGAAGGTCTAGCCGGTGCACTACAGAAACTAAAAGACTACGGTCGTCCAATGAGAAAAGCATCATCATCGATGGCGCATATGTATATCAGCGATCCAGTAAAGCCATCTCTCGCTGAGCGTCTTTTCTCAACCCACCCACCACTGGATAAGCGCATCGAGCGACTAAGCCAAATCGGTGGAAAGTTCTAAGGCATATTGCCTTTAGCTTTTCTTTCCAGCTTTTCTAGCTGCTGCCACTTTCTAACATCTTCAAGGTGTTTGGTTATTGCCTTGGAGTATTTGGTTTGTTCTTCTTTGGTTAGGTTCTTTTCAAGCCAGGCTGATTGAACTAACAGTGTTTTGTTTTGTCTATCTGATTTGAGATCTATCCGTCCAACCAGTTTGTCTTTGTGAAGAGTCGGC
>JAURKU010000040.1 GCA_030831605.1 Rhodoluna sp. | reverse complement strand
TTTCAAACAGCGCTCCAGCTACCGATGTGATTGCGGTTGTTCCAGGATCTGGAGCAGTTCTAGCTAAGCCACCGGTTAGAAAATTAGCTAAAGATTTAAACGTCGACATCAAAACAGTTCGGGCAACGGGTCTCTCTGGTGAAGTAACTAGAGAAGATGTTCTAGCTGCCGCCAACGGATCTGCGCTCCCGAGCGTCGCAGCAACTCCAGTCTTTACTGGTGAGCGGGAAGAGCGTATTCCAGTTAAAGGTGTTCGCAAGGCAGTTGCAGCTGCAATGGTTCAATCAGCCTTCACCGCACCGCACGTTTCTCTGTTTGTTGATGTTGATGCAACAAGGACCATGGAGTATGTGAAGAGGCTTAAGAGTTCACCTGACTTTGTCGGAGTTAAGGTAACCCCACTGCTAATAATGGCTAAGGCAATTATCTGGGCGGTAAAACGCAACCCACACGTGAATTCAACCTGGACAGACTCAGAGATTATCGTTCACCACTATGTGAATCTGGGTGTTGCTGCCTCAACTCCTCGTGGGCTATTGGTACCAAACATCAAAGACGCCGACCAGATGTCCATGATTGAGTTGGCTAAGGCTCTCGAGCTTTTGGGTAACGTAGCCCGCGAAGGTAAAACCACCCCAGCCGACATGCAGCACGGAACCATTACGGTAACCAACATTGGGGTATTTGGCGTTGATACCGGAACCCCTATTTTGAATCCCGGCGAGGTGGGCATAGTTGCCTTTGGATCCATAAGGCCTAAGCCTTGGGTGGTCGACAACGAGATAGTAGTCAGACAGGTCACCACGGTTGGAGCCACCTTCGATCACAGGGTGGTTGATGGCGATGTGGCTAGCCGATTTGTTCAGGACATCGCATCGGTGCTTGAGGAACCAGCCCTACTTCTAGGCTAATTCTCTTATTGAATATCATTTTCAATAAGGCTATATTGAAAACATCTCACTGTTTTAGATAGATCACTAAAACTTAAAGGAGCAGAGATGCAAAACGGTTTGCAATTTATTCAACAGCTTTTCACTCGAGAGGGTGACACCGGAAATCTTTGGCAGGATGCCTGGATTATTTTTACCAGCCCGGATCACATCATTGCTGAAATCGGTTGGACCATTATTCAAGACGGTGTAGTCATCTGGCTGCTCTACGGTGTTGTCTGGAAGAAAGTATTCCTTCCTAAGCTTCGTAAAGAAATTCACGAAGAGATCGACGAAGAACACAACATCACTCACGACGATAAGTAACTAGCGTGCCAACCCAGAGAAACACTTGGCAGAAAGATGCCGTCTTACATGCTCTGAGCCAGGCTAAAGGTTTCGTTTCAGCTCAGCAGCTTCACTCAATTCTAAAAAAACACGGATCACCGATTGGTTTAGCCACCGTTTATCGAACACTGACCAGTTTGGTTGAAAACGGAAAAGCAGACACGTTGTTAAACAAAGAAGGTGAAAACCTATATCGTGATTGCTCACAGGGACATCACCACCATTTGATTTGTAAGAAGTGTGGGGTGACTCTAGAAATAGAAGCGAAACAGGCTGAAACCTGGGCAGTCAAGGTAGCTAAAGAGAATGGTTTTACCGAAGTCACCCACACCATCGACATTTTTGGCTTATGTAAGAAATGTGCAGTAAAAAAGCCAAATAAGTAGATAATTAACTCAAGAAAAATGTCTAACGGGGGTTAAGCAAATGAAAGAATTTCTAGACAAAACCATCAAAAAGCTGATCGCATTCCAAGTATTGATATATGTTGCGCCATTTGCTGTGATCGCATTTTATTCCTATAAGACTTATTTCGAAAACTTCTTCACCGGAGCTACATCTTTTTGGAACCCTTATGGCGCAGCTTTCAGGTCTGGCATGTTTTTTCTCTGGCCCACATCGATTAATCTGCTGATCCTGGCCGGAGCAGTTTCCTATCGTGCCTTCAAATTGTCGAAGTTGAGAAGCGAAACACTTGAGGTTCAACAAAAAGCACTCAATAAGTCAGTGGACGTACTGCGTAACTGTCGGGCACTGCTAATCATCTTGGCCATAGTGATTGGTTTAGGTGGATCGTTGGCATTGATAGCTGGAAGCCTAGGTTTCGGGCTGGTCGGCATCATCCTCAGCACTTCAGCCATCACCCACATTGTCTTAAGTGTTTTTTGGACTACCGAAATCTATGCCATTAAAGTGGTCCTCCTCAGCACCGGAGCGGCTGAAGGCAACCCTGCTAAATAGGGCTAAATCCTTGGTCTGGGCAGTGTTTCCCCGAAAATTGCTCAAACTGGGACTTGCACTGCAAGGCTAAATACCCCTAAACTTGTGTAGTTGCCCTGATTTCGGGCTACCGACAAGGCTATTTAAATAAGGCCTAACCATAAATTTTCACGGAGGAAGACAATGTCTGCTTACTGCCAGGTCACTCAGACCCGTCCGCAGTTTGGACACGCTGTTTCGCATGCCCAGAACAAGACCAAGCGTCGCTTCAACCCAAACATTCAGAAGCGCACCTACTTTGTTCCTTCAATGAAGCGCAACGTGACCCTGAACCTTTCAGCTCGTGGCATCAAGGTTATTGACGCCCGTGGCATCGAGTCTGTTGTTGCTGAACTAATCGCCCGTGGCGAGAAAATCTAAAGGATAGATCATGGCTAAAAAAGACAAGGATATCCGTCCGATTATCAAGATGAAGTCAACAGCTGGTACCGGTTACACCTACGTAACCCGCAAGAACCGTCGTAACGATCCAGACCGTATGGTTTTGAAGAAGTATGACCCAGTTGTCCGTAAGCACGTTGAATTCCGTGAGGAGCGCTAGAAATGGCTAAGAAGAGCAAGATTGCACGTAACGAGCAGCGCAAGCTGGTTGTTGCTAGATACGCTGACAAGCGTGCTGAACTAAAGAAGGCTTTGGTTGACCCTAACTCAACCGACGAGCAGCGCGAAGCAGCACGTCTAGGCCTACAGAAGCTTCCAAGAAACGCAAGCCCAACTCGTCTACGCAGTCGTGACGCGATCGATGGTCGTCCACGCGGTGTTCTAAGCAAGTTCGGTGTTTCTCGTGTTCGCTTCCGTGACATGGCTCACAAGGGTGAACTGCCAGGTATTACTAAGTCTTCTTGGTAAAAAACCCCTAGAAATCAAGGATTCCGCGGCCTAGAGTCGCGGATTTTCCCTTTAAGCCCTTTATTTATAAGGGTTTTCCCCATTTTTGAGAGATGTTCGTTATCCTCAACACGCCGAGACCCTAATAAATACGGGGGCTCTAGGCGTATAAGGTGAAACCGACATCCCGTCAAGCACCTTGAAGTCCAGGAGGACCAAAATGTCAGCACTAAACAAGAGCGAGCTAGTAGCCGCTATCGCAAGCCAGACTGGTGAATCACAGGCCGCTGTTAACCGCATCGTTGACGCATTCTTTGAGACCATCGCATCTACCGTCGCTAAGGGCGGCAAAGTTATGATCCCAGGTTGGCTATCAGTTGAGAAGGGTCACCGCGCAGCTCGCGTTGGTCGTAACCCACAGACTGGAGCTACCATTCAGATTGCTGCAGCTAACACCGTAAAGGTTTCAGCTGGAAGCAAGTTGAAGGCAGCAGTTAAGTAGTTTTCTACTTCACAAGCAGACGGCGCACTTCGGTGCGTCGTTTTGCTTTAACCTAGGGTTAAACAATGAGCGAAAAATCAACAGTTAGCCGGCCATGGGCCCTGGTCTTGCTGTTGCTCGGCTCGGCCTTTGGTCTAGTGGCTGGAATGTTTATTGGCGGGGCAGCTAACCCAGGGCAGTTTGGAGATGTCGGCCTGTTTGTTCGCTGGGGATCCCCGAGCTTTCGAGTAGTCATGGACTTGGCTCAGGCAGTAACCATCGGCTCACTAATTTTCACTGCTTTTGCTCTGACCCCCAAAACTAAGGCTTTTCAAGCAGTGATGAATCTGGCTGCTGTT
>JAURKU010000039.1 GCA_030831605.1 Rhodoluna sp. | reverse complement strand
TTGACAGGTTCCAACTTGGCTTCCTCGTCAAACATCGCAATCGGTGGAGTCAGTGCTCCTTTCACTGTCTTGACCGCGAGCAGCGTACTTGTAACAGTCCCTGAGGGTGTCACCTCTGGTTCAACTATTAGCGCAACTAACCTCGGTGGAACCGTAACTACCAGCAAGTTTGTTTACCAAGCTGCAGTAGTCTCAAGCTTCACCAATGCTGCTAGAGTCGGCCAGAGCGTCACCTTCACCGGTAAGAACCTGAAGGCAACTAAGGTTGTCTTCGCCGGAAACAAGACAGGAAAGATCGTTACTTCGAGTGCAAACTCGTTGACAGTGACCGTTCCTACCGGAGCGCTATCAGGTGCAATCAAGATCACTACTGGAGCTGGCGAGATTTCGACCCAGTCATTCACAGTGACCCCACCAGCACCGACAGTGACCTCGTTTACCCCAACCACAGCTAAGAAGGGTGTCACCCTTGTTAGCGTCCGTGGTACTAACCTAACGGGAGCAACAGTTACCCTAGGTTCAGTTCAGGTAACGCTAGCTGCTGGCGCTAACTCCACCTCATTCAAGTTCATCGTTCCTTCCGGTGCAGTAACTGGAAAGATCACGGTAACTACTGGTGGTGGAACAGCTACATCAACTAACAACCTGGTTGTTGGTAACTAGTTCCTAACTAAGTGTTCGGCCCACCCTTTGAGGGTGGGCCGAATGCTTTAAGCCAGAGGGATTCTCGCTTGAAATTGTGTAAGCTCTGACGAAGTATCGCGCGTTAGCTCGTAGTTCAAACAAACGGCATCAAATATGCTTGTGCCGATACCTGCCCCAGCGCCGGGTCTTGGAGCTGCACCGTTATTGCTGACATTCACAAGTATTTCTCGATCAGCGCTCAGGCTGAGGTTGATTGTGGCTTGCGTAGCCCCACCATGTTTCACCGCGTTACTTACTGCCTCTTTCACCACTTCGTTAGTGATTAATCTTGCATCGGCAAGGCCAGCTAGTGCAGTCAAAACCTCTGGGTCAACTTTGGTCTCCACCGAACAAATGCCAGACCAGGTCTGCTGCAACTCCAACAGACTGTTTTCAAAGATTACGTCTTTAGCTTGTGGATTGCGCAAGGCAACGATGGCGCGGTTCAGGTCTTGAACAATTGCTTCCTGGTCACTGGCAGTGAGCTGGTTTTTGCCGCCAGCTCTTATTGTCGCAGTGGTAAGCGCTGATTGGACTGTGCCGTGAAGCAGGGTATACCAAACGTGCTGGGCTACCCAAAGTTTTTGTTCAAACAATTTGTTTTCTCTGGAAAATTGATTCACCACTTGGGCCAGCCGTTCCTCGGCAACGGCCCTACCGCGGTCGACCACGTCAGCAAGAATAAACAGCAAGCTAGCTAGTGCACCAACTACTAGAAACGTTGGTAAAAGAGTTTGCCGGCCAAGATTGTTAGGTATCTGATAAAGGAGGTAATAGCTCGGTGTTGCTGCAATAGTGCCTGGTATGGCGGCAAAGATCAGGGCTTGATTTACTGATGCATTGGTAAATCTACGAACAGAGAATTTAATCAAAAGAAGCAGGAGTTGATAAATTACCGTTGCAACTGAAATATCCAAAATTGTTGCCTGTGGGATAGCAAACTGAGCAAGCATCGTCCAGGAGATCCCCACCAGCAGCCCGGTTGAAAAAGGTCTGATGGTCCGAGCTAGATTGATCCTGACTTTCAAATCGACGGGTTTGAGCTCGACATTGCTTGGAATTGCCAATTGCAGCGATGCCGCTTCTTTAGCCAGGCTGTTACTCAGCGGCCTAACATCGTTTCTTAGGAATTGTTCAAGTTCTTTAGTGATGCTAGCGCCACTTTTTCCAAGACTAACTTTCTCCTGAAGAAGTAGCAATCGTGGCAGTAGCTCAACTGCAGTTCGGTCGGTCAGCGCTTTTTGCTCGTTAGCAAAAATATCTGTGATGTTTTCTCGAAAGTCAATCAATGCTCTTTCTTTTGCCAACAGCCTATTCTGAATAGCGATGCGCTCAATTTTTGCACCACGCAGGTTGCTGAAAAGAATTAGGAAACTAACGCCGATAAGTGCGCCACCAAAGAATCTATAGGGTAAAGATCCAGAATCCTGAATACCAAAAAACTCGCAGAGTATTAGGGTCACAACGTTTTTAGTGCCCATTGCTATTGAAGCAATAGTCAGGTTAAAGAAGACTCGTTCGTTCAAAGCTAGATTTTGACTCTTGGCAATTCGAAGCCCAAAAACGACAATCACAATCGCAATACCTAGAGAAATTGCGTTTACCGGAATCCAACCCAAACTGTAGTTGTCCAAACGAACCACGTCAAAGGCAAAGCTGAGGATCGCTACGATACCTATGGCCAGAAATAGCGTCGTTCGGTCCCAGATTTCCAGTAGCCCGATCCGCTGCCAGAGGCGACTATAGACCTTTATTTGCTGGAGCATAACCTAACTTTCTTGGACCCTATAAAGTCTAGTTTTAGGGCTCAGCCTTGCCAGACAGTACCAATCACGCTAATCAGTGTTTCTTGTAGTTAAGCTTCCTGTAACCTAATTAACGGCTGATTAAGCCGGTAAACAAATAGAAAGTTCCTCATGGACCCGCTTTTGATCGTTGCCCTGGTAGTGGCAATTGCTCTGTTTTTTGATTTCACAAATGGTTTCCACGACACCGCGAATGCGATGGCAACCCCAATAGCCACAGGAGCGATGAAACCGAAGGTTGCGGTCGCGGTGGCGGCTTTGATGAATTTGATTGGTGCATTCCTGTCTACAACTGTGGCTAAAACCATCTCTGTGGATATGATCAACCCCGGTATCAACATAACCGCACAACTTGTTTTCGCCGGACTAACCGGTGCTATTTTATGGAATTTGACAACCTGGTTTTTAGGGCTACCGTCATCTTCGTCACACGCACTATTTGGTGGACTCATTGGTTCGACCATGGCGTATTTCGGTGCAGCTGGTGTTAACTTTGCCAAGATGGTTGAAAAAGTTTTCATTCCAGCTCTTTTCGCTCCACTAGTTGCTGGGCTAGTGGCATTTATTGCAACCAAAGTCGCCTACATCATTACTGCAAGATCGCAGGCAGAGCGTAAAGCGAAGGATATTTCAACAGGTAGAAATCGATTCAAGGTCGGGCAGGTTTTTTCTTCCTCTCTAGTCGCGCTTTCGCATGGCACAAATGATGCTCAGAAGACCATGGGTGTTATCACGCTAGTTTTGGTTTCAGCTCAGCTTCAAGAGTCAGGCGATCATGTTCAATTGTGGGTTGTGGTTTCCGCTGCGGTTGCGATAGCACTCGGCACTTACGCAGGTGGGTGGCGCATCATCAAAACTTTAGGAACTGGGCTTTCGGAGATAAGGCCACCACAAGGTTTTGCGGCAGAGGTTTCTACCGGAGTGACAATTCTGGCTTCGAGCAAATTTGGTTTTGCTCTTTCAACCACTCAGGTGGCCTCTGGATCCGTAATTGGTGTCGGCTTAGGGCGTAAGGGTGGAGTCGTTCGCTGGAATAAAGCAGGGCAAATCTTTGTCGGTTGGCTGCTTACTCTCCCAGCGGCTGCTTTGGTTGGAGCACTTTCGGCCTACTTAACAATGCAGGGAGACTGGGGTCTAATCATTGATGGCCTGCTCACCGCTGCGGTTGCAGCTGCAATCTTCACCATTTCTAGAAGAAACAAAATCAACTCAACCAATGTGTTGAGCGAAGTTGAGAATGCCAGCGAGATTGTGCTTTCAGCTAGGCAACTGCGCGCACAAGCAAAACTCAAGCGCAAGGCCGATGCAAAAGCAAGAAAGCACGCAAAGAAGGGCAAGAAGAAATAATGTTGATCAACATCAATTGGGACTCATTTTTAATGGTTCTAGTGGCCTCTCTAGGCTTTACTACCCTGATTGTGGCCTGCTTTTCTTTAGGGGTAAGGCTTCTCACCGATGCTCAAAACGTTGCTGGTAAAGCTAGAAAAGGCAGCAGTAAGGCACAGCAAAAGGAGTCGCTTAGCTTAGTTGGGGCTTACCTCGCTTTTGCTATCTGTTTCTCAGCTCTTGCCTACGGAATTTACCTAATCATTCCGTTTTTGCCTCACTAATTAGCGATCAAGAACCTGGCCGTAGCCTTGGTAACTCGAGTAGCGGATCCAGTCAACAAGCACCTGACCACGCAGTACTGTTCCGGCAGGAGTGCTTGCCGGAAGACTGGCCGTGTATGGATAGATGCTGTAAACAATAAACTCTGGAACATCAAATGGCCAAGTCCCGACATCTTTTAGAACTTGTTCCTTGGTGAAGTGCCGATAGGTAACGCCATCGAGAGTAAAGGTAATACTGTTTGGAGTCCAAAGCACCCCATAGGTGTGAAATTGGGATGCTAGTTGGGTTCTGCTGTATGGAACTTTAGTAGACAGCCCACTGCCGTTATTCCACGAAGAGGTTGTGCTGCCCGGATTGTTACCGTGGATTGTTCCGCTCGAGGAAAAATCATTCCACGGGCCAGCTTCTTGAATATCAATCTCGCCACACGTTGGCCAGTGGGCGACATCTTCACCAAACATGTAAAAAGCGCTAAACCAACCTGGATCATTAGCTAACTTAATCCGAGCTTCAATCTTGCCGTAGAGGAATGCGGTCTTCCCTAAAGTATGAATGATTCCACCGTTCCACGAGCCGTCAGCACACTTTTGCATGCCGATTGCTAGGTTTCCGCTACCGTCTAGTTCAACCAGGTCGGGTTGAGTGCCCTGGATGAAGTTATTCCAGTCCAGTGCGTATTTCCATGAATCAGAGTGTGGTCTAGATTTTGCTGGTCCGTTAAATTCTTCAGCCCAAAGATACTCACCCATAGGGCCAGCCTTAGCAGAAAGGTGAGGCTCAGTGGATTTCGTACTGAGTGCATCACTTGGAATTAGTGCACCTGGCATCATAAAGTTCTTGAAGTAAAGTTTTATCCCCCTCGAAGAGTTACCTGCATCGACTAGTAAAGCCAGAGTGGAGTAATTCACGGTTAGATCTAGACCCTGCGAACCGGCTGCCAAGCTGGCAAAATCAAAGACCAGCGTTTCCCACTGATTCACCTTGGTAGTAAAGGCCTGGGTTTGAACATACTTGGTGTAACTACCGCGTGCGTTTTGTGCTCGCAGCAGAATCTTTAGCCCAGCTATTGGCGAGTAAACCTGAACGCTGACCTGCTTATTGCCAGCAGAGACGAAGGTACCTTTGTTGAGCGTGGCTAGGACCGAGTAATCCCAAATACCTGAAGGGGCGTCGCTTCGGCCTCTAGATACGGCAAGCACGGTATCCGCCTTGCCTACCGGGTCAACATCAATGTTGGCGATTTGACCGAACAGGGTCACTCCGGTGCAGGGTTGGTAGAAAAGGCTGTCGATTGCCTTATTTGGGTTTACCAAAGTTGGATCGGTGGTTACTCCACCTGTTCCAGCCGGAAGGCTGTATTCAAGGTTGGTGATATCTATAACGTCCTGGGACAGATCAGTGACCCATGCAGCTATCTGTGTGTAGAGTCCATTTCGGGCGGTAGTATCGAGTCCTGTTATTTCAAAAGTTGCAATGCCAAAACTGTTGGTAGTAGCACTAACCAGAAGCTGATCGGCTGGAGATTTATCAACACCAGCGGTGCTTTGCGTTCCTACTTTTACCTTTGCATTAGAGCCTGCATATCTTTTACCAACACTCAAATTCACATTCTTGTTAGGAGTTGGCCTACCTGTGCTGTCGGTAACTAGGTAGCGCATGGTTACTGTGCTTAGCACTGGAAGTTGAGCCACTCTAAATTTTAATCCAGCTTTATACCAGCCATTACTAACCCAGTCGCTAGCTGATGCTGTATCTGAGACAGAGTTGGCATCGGTAAAGGTCTGTTGTCTTACGGTCCAAGGACCAACAAAAGGGGCAGGTGGCAAAACTGTAGACGTGGCACCGATGGCTATTGTTTTGGTGACCGATTTGGCCGCTAAGTAGTTCGCCGAACCTGAGTTTGATGCATATAAAGTGCATTTGCCAATTTTTATGGCGTATACCTTTTGTGCTGAAACAGTACAGACAGTTTTGGTGAGTGATTTTAGGACAGTAGTTCCAGCTGTTTCTGAGGTGCTAATTTCTGCTTCACGATGAGCCATTGATAACCAATTGAAATCGGCTATTGAAATGTAGTTCGGCGCTTTGGAAATTACAAAGCTTTTGCTTATCGGTCTGGCCGCCTTGTAATTCGCTGTCCCGGGATTGCTTGCACTCAAACGGCAAACACCTACCGCTAGAACCTTTACCTTTAGATCGATTGACACGGAACAAACAGCCGGAGTGGTTGAGATGACTGTGGTTACCCCCGCATTCTGGGTGATAGTCAGTTGCTTGTCAGGATCCCCGTAGACAGCCTTAGATGGTGTGGTGAAGTTGATTACCGCACTCGGCAGTGTTGCCGCATGGGCCGATAGCGACCCGCTCAGCCCCACTACAGAGAGGGCAATTAGGGTGATAAATCTCTTCACTTATCTAGACTAAGTGCTAGTCGAGTGCTTTCTAGAGTAAAGTTCAAACCCTCAACCCTGCTACGAGCAGTTGAGTTTGGGGCTATCTAACTACAATCAGCTTGTCCGTCTTCACGAAATCCTTGTTGCCAAGCGTGTCACCTATGCTAAGCCACAAGGTATAGGCGCCAGCTGGAACGTCTGAGCCAAACCTGAATTCTTGCCGGTAGATGCCGTTCTGGGAATCGCCATCAACTAGTTCGGCAGGGCCAAGCGCAGGAGCGTAAAGCTCTCTAGTGCTGAAACTTGAGAAGTTGTAGCCGGTATATGCCAGCCAGCCATAAACATACTTAACAGAAGTTTCATCTGTGACTCGCAGGCTTAGCTTGACGCTCTCGCCAGCGCTTGCTTCTTTAGTTAATTCAACTTCAGAAAAATCAGGAGCGCTTGAATCACTTGAACCACCAACAATCATGAAGGAGAACTGTGATCCGTATGTCGTTGAGTTACCTAGAACATCTCTAGCACTTACAAAAAGTGTGTAGGTTTCGTTCACGGCTAGCTCTGGAGCTTGGCAACTAATCTGATAGGTTCCGTTTTTCTCATCTCCGGAAACGCGCTCAGCCTCGATAGCAAAGCCACACCAAGAAGTCACCCAACCGGATCTGCCACCAATCGAAGCCCAAGAACCTTCAACGCCAGATGAGTCGCTGACATTCCAGCTCATTGTAAAAACCTGACCAGCCTGAAATTCTCTGATGTAAGTTGTGGTCACACCAATCTGTGGAGCTGAGTTGTCCAAAATGCAGGAGTCAAGGTGGATGTCAGTTTTGTCTTTGGTGCAGTTATCTTCACCTGAACCGGTAGATATAGTATCTCTACCTGAGCCACCATCAATATTGTCGTTACCATTTCCACCCTGGATGGAGTCGGTGCCGCTGGAACCTTTTATCAAATCCGAATCTTCTCCACCAACAAGATTGTCAGTGCCTGTGCCCCCTAGCAGTTCATCTCTGCCAAGCCCACCATCAAGGTTGTCATTTCCTTCTGAACCTGAAAGCTCATCGTTGCCATCTCCGCCAAGAAGTTTGTCGTTGCCCTGTCCGCCATTAATCGAATCGGCAAGTTGACCGCCATCAACGATGTCATTTCCAGTTCCACCCGAAATGTCATCGGATCCTTCGCCACCGAAAATAGTGTCGTTTCCGCTTCCGCCAATAACTATGTCATTGCCGCCAAGCCCGTAAACCACATCATTGCCCGCACCAGCACATATCACATCGTTGCCGGAGGTTCCATTTATTTTTTCAGAGCGGGCAGTTCCACTAATCGTGCATTTTGGTTCATTCGCCCCAGCTGGCTGAATAGATACCAAGCCGAGTCCAGTGAGTAACAGTACAGAAAAAGCAGCAGGTAGAATTCTAAGCTTCATTGCGGTCCTTTGAATTTTGGGGATGCGGCCATAATAGCAACGCTAGGTAAACTAAAAGTCGCTGGGAGCGATGGTGGGGCATTCTTCTCAGGTTTTTCCTAGCATCGTGAAAGCGCTTTATCCCCAGTAGCATAAGGGCTGAGCCTTGTTACCAAAATCTAGGACCAGACAGGTAAGGAATTCGGATGAAAATCACCATTTGGATACTCATAGCGATCTTCCTATTGAGCGGAGTTTTGCACTTAGCAAACCCGGATTCATTCCTCTGGTTGATGCCACCTTGGCTACCTGAGCCAATTCTGCTTATCTACTTGAGCGGAGTCTTTGAGTTAGTTTGCGCTATTGGTTTACTCTTCAAACAAAAGTGGGCTGGTTGGCTTACAGCCCTAACCCTGATTGCTATTTGGCCCGCGAATATCTGGTACGCCTTTAGCGTCATTCCATCCGAGGATTTGGGGTTGATTACTGCAGCTTGGCTCAGGCTCCCGTTACAAATCCCTCTCATTTACTATTCTGTGAAGTTCGCTAGAACTAAGTAATTACCTCTATCGGAATTCCAAAAAGGGAATAGCCTTTGAAGAGGAAGGTGAAATTATGAAAGCTCCATTGATTCGGAGAGTCTTACTTAGCCTTCTGGTAGCCGGGCTAATCGCTGGTATATCCTTTCTTGAAATCGATAACCGTAATTTGGCTTCTGCGATTGCCGCTAAGAATCAAAAACCTACGGAAAAACCTCATACCGACCCGATTGTGCCTGATCCAGATATCACACCAAGTCAGATCCAAGCAATCCAAGACAAGTTGGCAAGCGATGGCTGTAACTTTAACGCCGATCCGGCGGCAGTTAGAAAAGTTCTCGGTAACTGCAAAATTCTTTTGATTGGTGACTCGCTGGGAAATAACCTTGCCTACGGCATGATTAGTCAGCTAACAAATCAAACAACTTTGACTTTCACCAGAAAAGCCAAAGCATCGACTGGTTTATCTAATCCGTGGTTCTACAATTGGCACACCAATCTGGCAACCTTCCTAAAAACTTATAAACCAAACATGGTGATTGTTTTTCTTGGCGCAAACGATAGGCAAGATTATGTGATTAACGGGGTTAGGCAAGTGTTTGGTACTGAGGCTTGGAAGAAAACCTACCGAGCTAACATCACAAAGATTGCAACCGCTGCTACAAAATCTGGAGCATATGTTCTCTGGGTTGGCATGCCGATCATGAAACCCTATAACTATGCCAAGGGAATTACTCTAATTGATGCCCAGTTTGCGCTCGCTGTGCCTACAGTGCCAGGAGCTACCTACCTAGCCACCCGCGCCTATACTGCAGATGCCTCAGGCGCTTACCGAGAAGGCGCGATGGTAAATGGCAGGTATGCGCAGATTCGCGGCGAGGATGGAATCCACTTCACTGCCATTGGGCAGCAGGTTATGGCAACCTACGTGATTAACAGCATCACTCGGATTTTTCATGTAAAGCTAAGCCCGGTAAACCCGCGCTACATCACAAAATAGATCGCAGCCAGAGATTCTCGATAAGGGCTATGCAAAGCCACGCTCCAGCCAAAGAACTAAGTGCGATTGTTAGCGCTGAATACGAATCTGTTTTCAAAGTTGCCGATCTGTGAATTGGTCTTTCAAAGAAGTGGTAGGTCATTACGGCGCAGCCAATAGCGCCAATTAAGAACAACCACGAGTAGTTTGGATCGGTTATAGGGCTTTCTATCTGGGTGGGTAGGACCAACCAGAGGAAGTGCCATAAATAAAGGGAATAAGAGATATCCCCGATGTATCTAAGCGGCCCTACCCCCAAAAGCCTTACCGGTGCCCAGAGTAGTAAGCCCGTTCCAAGTACAGGAAGCCATGCTAAATAGCCCGGGTAACTGCTTTGCGAATTCAACAGAAACATTGACCCGAGCAAGATGGCTAGGCCAGCAAGGCCGGCGAATCTGAATTTGTTCGTGGTGGCAAAGGTTGCCAGTAAGCCGCCGAAAGCTAGTTCCCAAAACCTAGTGAAGGGGGAGAAATAGGAGGCAACCGGATCTAATAGGGTCTGCGTGATGCTCCAGTAACTTGAAGCCGCGATAACTAGAACCAGGAAAGTGCGAAGCAATATGCTTCTGAACTTTTCAGAACTTAGCCAACTAAGCCCGAATACCAATATTGGATAGACCAAATAAAACTGCTGTTCAACTGCAAGTGCCCAGTAATGAGTTAGTAGCGATTGATCCAAGCCGGTGATGAAGTAGTTGGAACCGGTGTTGATGAGCCTAAAATTTGTTCCGTAGAGTGTGGCCCACCTGGCATCATCAAAGATGTCAGGGTTAAATGCCTTGCCAGAAAAAAGAAACGCAGCGATAACTGTCACACAAATAACCAACGCCGCTACTGGGAATATTCGAACAAATCTGGCTCGCCAAAAATCCACTAAATTCCGAATGATTTGCTCAGCTGGTTTCTTTTGGATTGAAAGGGTTATCACGTAACCGCTGACTACAAAGAAGATGTCTACGCCGATAAAACCGGCGCTAAAGCCAGCCAGGTTCAGATGTAGCGCAATAACCAAAATAATGGCAATTGCTCTAAGCCCTTGGATGTCGGCTCGAAAGCTATTTGATCTTGAGCCAATTGGAACCAAGTTGCTAGTCATCTGCTTTTTGCCTTTCCTAGCTCGTCTCTATTTTTGCCCCGGATTCAAACTACAAGAACTTTATATCTGGTGATAGTTGTGCTTTTTAAACAGAAGTTAAAACACTATTTAACTTTGTAAATTCCATTTGCTCGCTCAAGTCTAGTTGCCGCTTTACTTTGGGCTAACTAAATCCAATGGCGGCACTTCCGACATCACTGCCAACCCAGGAAATATCTTGCGGCCGCAGCCGCTGCGGCAGCTGAGGCAACCACCAGAATGAATGGTAATTTTCGCCAAAACATAACTGCGGCAACTCCAAGAGCTAAAAGCCTAGAATCTAGTGCAATTTCACGATCCGAAGAGAGTGTCTGCAGGGCAGTTAGGGCGGCCAGCAGTGCGATGGTTAGCGCGGTCGCGAATCTGGCAACCTCACGGTTTTCCGAAAACTTTTTAGGAATCAGGTAGCCGATTAACTTCCAGGAATAAACCGCAACTGAACCGATTATTACTGCCAACCAAAATTCACTCATCGCTACCTAGTTTCAGTTTTTGACCGTAAGTGGTTTTAGCAAGTGCATAAACGGCTAGAACGGCAAGTGGACCGGCAACAATTACTGGAATGCCATTTGGAGCAAATGGAACAAGTGTTAGCGTAAAGACCACAGCCAATAGCGCAATTAGGTTAGACCTTAGATTTTTCAGACTCGGCCAGAGTAATCCTAAAAATGCAGCTGCAGCCGCAGCATCAAGACCCCAGTTGGACGGGTCGCCAATGTTTTCACCTAAGATTGCGCCGAGGAAAGTAAATAGGTTCCAAAAGATGAAAACCGAGATGCCAGTTAGCCAGAAGCCGAGTCTTGAGTGTTTCGGTTCGGCTTGCGCCAGAGAAACCGCATTGCTCTCATCGATGGTTAGTTGAGCCGCAATTACTTTCATGGCTGCCGGAACTTGAAGAACACCATTTAGACGAAGAGCGTAGAAACCATTACGAACTCCGAGAAGCCACGATGAAATAATTGCTGGAAAAACACCCGCTACTCCGCTTCCAGCAAGAACTCCAACCAATGCGAATTGAGATCCACCGCTGAACATAACCAGCGATAGCACCTGCGTTTGCCACAATGTTAGGCCGGCAGCTGAGGAAAGTGCTCCAAAAGAAATTCCATAAAGGCCAGTTGCTAAGCCAACGCCAAGCGACATCGAAATCACATTGGACCGATTACTTGTCTTTTTAGCCACCGCTGAACCTAACTTTTAGATCTCTTGGCTAGATTAAAGCGAGCGCTAGTAATACGAAGATTGCTATGAAAATTGCTGGCGCTAGATACTTAGCAACGTATAGCCAAGGGGCATTCTTCACAATGTTTTTTGCAAGTCGGCTTTGTTTTTCAAGTTTGGCTAAATCACGAGCTACAGCCTGAGCCTCGTTAGCTGCCGAGAATTCAACTAGCGCGCCTAGGATTCCCGAAGCTAGAAGTATGCCGAGTGTCGCCCAAACTAGAAAGCTTCCTCCCGAGCGGATTTCAGCTGCTAGCCCGCAGGTGGTAATCAACAGGAATGTTGGTGCGAGTTGGGCCACGATCAGCTGGTTTCTAAGCGAAAGCCAGCGATCAATAAGTTGTCTTTCCTTCATGAATAGAAGTCTAGGGCCGTCTCGACAGCCAAACGCCTTTCATATTCTCGGGTATGCTTACTAACCATGAGCAATCAAGAACGTCCAGAAATAGAACCAATGTTAGAGCCAGCACCTAAGGTGCTAACTACCAAAGATGTGATTATCGGCACCGGGGCAGAAGCCCCAGCCAATTCAGTTGTTGCTGTTCACTACTTGGGAGTCGACTACGAAACCGGAGAAGAATTTGATTCTTCTTGGAGTCGAGGCGAGTCGATCGAATTCCCACTAAACAGGCTTATTAAGGGCTGGCAAGAGGGAATTCCTGGCATGAAAGTTGGTGGCAGAAGAATGTTGATCTGCCCACCAGATATGGCCTACGGAGCTGCCGGCGGCGGACACCAGCTCTCCGGTAGAACCCTGGTCTTCGTAATTGACCTGCTTGGTGTCAAGTAATTCTGTTTTTTGCAGATAACTTCTTTGTATTCTCGATTTAGTCGCAGAAGTTCGCGTTAAGTAGGTAACAAAATCTTTTTCCGAACGGGAAAAGAATAATTGGTTGCTTAGCCGTGTTGCCGATAGAAACCGTTGTTCACCCTATGCTCGGTATTACGAACATCAAATCGAACGGGGGAATCAACAACCATGAACTATACCGGTATTGATTACCTGCAGCGGGCAAGCTCTCTCAGCACTCTATTTCAAGCGGAACCGCTAGCCGCAAGAGAGATCTGCCAAATAGTTTCTCTGAAGCTTTTTCCTGACGAACCTGCACACGGCATTGGAATTTTTGCGCTCGGCTCAGATGGTGAATACAACTTAAAAGCAACCTTTGGTGTTTCTGCACAAACACAAGCTGTTTGGACTTCCGGAAGCGTTTCGGTGAACTCCCCTGTAGTCGAAGCGATGCGCACGAGCGAAGTTGTTTGCATTGGGTCCCCTGAAGACCTCAGCGCTAGATACCCTGAACATTTTGCTATTCACAACGCAGATGCTGAGTCAGCAATAATAGCGGTGCCGATCAGAAAATTCGGATCGTCACTTGGTGTTCTTGCCATTTTTGGTCGTCGATTTTCCATTGACGAAGATTGCCGAGTCTTTCTTGAATTGGTCGCGGGGCTCATGGCACTAAAACTGAATTGGAACTTTGCTGCTCAACCTGATGAGGCAGCTGGAAAAAGTCTGCCGCTTCGAGATGAAGCACTAACCAACCGAGAAAGGCTAGTTCAAGGCCTAATGAAATTAGGCAAGACAAATGCTGAAATCGCTGACGAACTCGGTTACAGCGAATCAACCATCAGGCAGGACGCCGTGTCGATGTTTAGCAAATTAGGCGTGAAAAACAGAAAAGAAGCCGGCGATCTTCTAGAAGAGAACTAAACTCTGCCCAGACAAGTCTTGTCAAAGTCTTAATGTTTTTTCCACGGCGCGATACCTTTCCTATATGGGAAGACGCTCTGCTAAAGAATCACAAACTAGCCGAAAGATTATTACTCGAGTTGGCGTAATTGCATCGAGTATATTCGCAAGTGTTTTAGTCGCTGGTCCACTAGCGCTGCACTACCTGTTGGGTATGAGCATATCCCCAGTACTGAGTTCAAGCATGGCTCCATACGTTGAACCAGGGGACTTATTGATTAGCATGCCAGCTTTGGCATCAACGTTAAGCGTTGGCGACATAATCACCCTCCGTGATAGTGACTCGAACACTGTCTTCGCGCACCGGATAGTTCAATTGCAGGATCAAGGTGAAACCATTCGCCTTACAACCAAGGGCGATGCGAATCCCGTAGCCGAAGAAAACCCATTTTTGCTTAGCCAAGAGGCAAGTGTTCCAAAAGAGGTGCTCAAGTTAAAGTGGCTTGGCACGCCGCTGGCACTGATTAATTCGGAACAGGGCAGAAACGCTAGCGTTTCGCTTTTAGTATTTGCAAATTTAGGGCTGATTTACTACGCCTTTCAAAAGAGAGCCACTAAGGATAATCCAACAGGTAACTAGAAATTCAACAATTCGGCTGTTATTCAGCTGAGTAAAAAGTAAAAACAAAAGGAGAACAAATGATAAGAAGTATAAAACTCAAAACACAAGCAACAAGGCTGTTGGTCATAACAACAGCAGCACTAGGAGCGGTTGGTTTGATCTCGTCTTCCGTGTATGCATCGTTGATTGCCACCGCATCCAACACCTCAGGTGGTTCTATCACCAGCGGTACTTTGAAACTCACCCAAGCACCATCAACCGTAGTTGGTATCACCGGTGGCTTTGCTACCGCGATAACAGCTCTTGCTCCCGGGGATACCGTTAAGCGCTATGTCGATCTGACAAACACCGGAACCTTGGATGGCGATACCGTGACTCTCGAGAGTGTGGCATCCGTTGCAAATGCTCTAACTACCGACGGAACTGCCGGATTACAGGTAACTATAAATGAGTGTGCGGTTGCTTGGACTAACGCCAGTGTTTGCACACCAGGCGCTACATCTGTGCTAGCTCAAACCTCGCTACTTGCCTTTGCTTCAGCACAGACACTGAATCTCTCTTCGGTAGTAGCGGGTGCGATCAACCACTTGCAGTTCGTAATTACTTTGCCGGCCGGTAGCGAAGTAACGGTAAACGGGGTGCTGCCTGCTGGAACTGTTCAGGGTCTATCCACATCTCTGACCTGGACCTTCACAGAAACACTTCGAACAAACACGACAACAAATAACTAAAGCAAAAATGAGGGGAGTGTTCATGTCTCGGATTAACGCTCCCCTCATTATCGCTTTTGGTCTTACACTGGCCGGGGTAGTAAGTGCCGCAAATGCCGTGCCCATAGCTACAACAGCGAGCGCAGCTACTAGCGTTTCAACCGGCACCATCATTGCCTACCCGAGCATTTCAACTACCGGGGCTAACCCAAACGGCACTGCCTTGACCTTGGCTAATACGAGCCTCCCGCAGTATTTCTACGTTCTTAATTCAGGTTCTATCGAAATTGTCAGCGTAACAATAACTATTAGCTACAGCTCAACGACGGCTAAAAAAAGCTTTCTGCACTGCGGTCAGAACGTGCTATTTGCAGGGACAAACACCTGCGCATCAGGAATTCCAGTGACGGTGGCCGGCTCTGGTGCCGTCACATTGAATCTGACACCTGGTTCTTGGTATGCCTTCGAAATCGACGCCAAGAAAGTAGTTACCCCGACGATCTCTGTTTCAGTTTCAAGCGCTCAGATAAGAGCGGCAATCAACTCAAATTCCTAGCGGAGTGTTCCGACCTCGGCAGAATTTGACCCCAAGTGCTGGGTAGAACTTGGGTAAAGTTTTATTTATGGGCTCCTATTTTGCCGCTTCACAAGCCTCGCTAGCTGTCAACTTGACTCTGGTCGAAATTGGCTTGCTATTTGTTGGACTAGGCATTTTGGCTTGGATCGCCCTCAAGTTTCACGTCTCAAGTGTGCCGCTATTTTTACTTGCTGGTCTAGCGCTTGGTAAAGGTGGAATAGCCCCTCTAGACGTTTCCGAGCAGTTTCTAAATGTTGGCGCTGAAATCGGTGCAATTCTTTTGCTGTTAGTTCTAGGTTTTGAATATTCAGCAAGCGAACTGGCGGCAAGCATGAAAAAGCGCTTGGATGCCGGCCTCATGGACATTGTGCTAAACGCCTTGCCGGCCGCTGTTCTCGCATTCATTTTGGGTTATGGCTGGATTGGTGCTTTAGCATTCGCCGGAATCATGTTTATTTCTTCATCGGGCATTGCCAGCCAGTTGATTAGGGAAACTGGCTGGGGAAAATCTAACGTTGCCAAAAGAGTGACAAGTGTTTTGGTATTCGAAGACATACTCATGGCTCCCTACCTGCCCATTCTTGCTGCCGTTACGCTTGGCCTGAGCGTTTGGGCTGGCTTAATTTCTGTCGCTGTAGCTTTGGCAGTAACTTTGAGTATCTTCCTGTTTGCTATTGGTCGAGAAATACCAGGACTAAAAACACTAGCCAGTAGAGGCCCAGGTGTGCTACTGCTTTTGGTTTTTGGAAGCACGCTAGCCGCTGCCGGGGCAGCGACGTTGGCTGGTTTTTCTGGAGCAGTCGCAGCCTTTTTAATTGGAATGCTGCTCACCGGTGAAGTGGCCGAGTCTCTTCGAAGCCGATTTGCTCCGTTGCGAGAGATTTTCTCGGCCATATTTTTCCTCTTTTTTGGACTCAGCATCTCGGCTGTTGATGTAGTGGATGTATTGCCTATTGCCCTAGCGTTCTCTATTCTTGGGGTGGCTGGAAAGATGGCAGTTGGTTGGTGGGTAGGAAGAGACATGACCGACAGAATGAGCTGGCGACGAATCGGAGCTTTTCTTGCGCCTAGGGGTGAATTTTCAATGATTATTGCAGCCACGGTAGTGGCTAATACCAACTTGGCAGATCTCAAAGAGATCACTCTTGGGGTAGTAGTTATGACCGCTATTTTTTCAACTTTGGCTATTCGTTACTTTCGAAGTCAACTGGATAGGTAATTCAGCGACATTTTTCTTGGCTGAGAATCCCCTGAACTCAAGAAAAGCCCCCAATTATTGCCATTACTAGCCCTAGGCTGGGCTTATGAAGATATTTTGGAAGCGCTTTCTCGCCATCGTTGTTGCAATCTCGGCAGGATTCGCATCGAACAGCCAATCTCAAGCGGTGACGCTACCGACCACGGTAATCAGCTTCGCCACCCCAGCAAAAGTAACCTTTGGCGCTGCTGACGTTTCTCTGAACATTACTCAGAGCGCAGGCGTGACAACAACCACTTCACTTACCCCAACTGTTTGTTCCTTGGTGAATAACCTAACTGTGAGAATTCTTGGTGCCGGCATCTGCAAAATTACCGCCACTAATCCCGGCACCTCAACTTCTAAGCCAGCTCGAGCAGTCACCAGAACCTTCACCGTCTCCAAAGCGGTAAACACTCTTACGCTGTCAGATTTCGCTTGGTTATCGATGGCCAATCCAACTGCAGATCTAACTTTCACTCAGAGCTCGGGTACCACCACTTTGTCATCTGTAACAACTAAGTACTGCACGATTAGCGGTAACCGCGTTACCGCCATTAAAGTTGGCACTTGCACAATCAGGGCTTCAAACCCAGGTAACACAAACTATCTACCAGCAAAATCTGTTTCTAAGAGCGTCAAGATCGGCCTTACCTCAACAGTTGCACCACCAGCAAACTTTGCCGGTCCTTGGACAATTAGACAAACCACCTTTAACGACACTAACTCTGTAAATGACATCGGTAGCGCTAGCGCCTGGGTATCCAACGGTTGGTATCACACGGGTCTGCGTTTCCAAATTGCCCAGGTTCAAGTTCAGTCAACTACTCGTTTGAGCTATCTAGTTACCGATGGCTTAGGTAGACCAACACCGAATAAGAGCATCAACCTGAGCGTCGGTAAGCGCCACGGCGGATCAAACGCAAAGGTCAAGATCGGCATTCAAAGTACCACTGGGGTGGACAAAACCCCACTGGACCAGCTGCTTGTAACTGGAACTACCAATGCTCAAGGTGTGGTGAGTTTTGACATTGTCAGCCTGGACACCGCTGCAAGAGCTGGACTTTATGTCCAAATAGCTGCCTGGATCACCGATCTCGGTGACGACACCATCGACATACTTAATCTTGAATACAGCATTCCCGCCGGTGGATCCTCAGGTGGCGGTGGCGGTAATGGCGACGGCGATCCAAATGCCTCTCCGCCGATTGAAAAGACTTTGCTTTGGTCTGATGAATTTAACGGTGCCGCTGGCGCTGCTCCAAGCAGTTCTTTCTGGACTCCAGATATTGGTGACGGCTGTAATAACCCTGCCGGTTGCGGTTGGGGTAACGGTGAGTCTCAGTCTTACGCCGCTTGCGCAAACAAACTAGATGGCAACGGCAACATGGTCATCACCGCCTCCACCTCCGCTGGAGATCCAAACTGCACCAGCAATAAAACCTGGACAAGCGGTAAGTTCACCAGTTACGGCAAGAAACACTTTAGCTACGGCTATTTCGAAGCAAGACTAAAAATGCCAACCGGTGGCGGAACCTGGCCTGCTTTCTGGGCTCTTGGCACAAACATCAACACCGTGCCATGGCCTGGTTGTGGTGAGCTCGACGTGATGGAGTTCGCTGGTAACCGACCATTTATTAACACTTCTGCAGTTCACTACCGGAACCCAAGCGGCAATCACGAATACAAATCTGGTGCACTGAATAACAGCGTTGGTTTAGCTCAAGGTTTCCACAACTACGGAATGCTTTGGACCCCAACGGAGATCAAGTTCTACATCGACGATCGTCTAACCTTGACCGTCAAAAAAGGTGATACTGGATTGACTACTTGGCCATTTGGTCCAAATAATGCTGGTGTGAACCCGAAGATGTATGTGATTTTCAACCTGGCTATGGGCGGAAGTTACGGTGGTGGTATTGCCGGCGGTTACAACAAGGCTTCCTTCACCATCGACTATTTCCGCTACTACAGCGCAAACGGTTATGGTTCGGCACCAACTAACAACTAATTACAAGCTGTTACTCGAATCGAAGTGCATCGATTGGTTCTAGTTTTGCAGCTTGCCTAGCTGGCCAGACACCGAAGACAACTCCGACCAGAAGACTAAAACCAAGTGCTAGACCAATAGTGTCTAAGCGTATCGAGAATACCCAGTCACCGATGATGGCAAGGAAGAACGCCGCTATCTGACCTAAGATCAAGCCCACTATTCCTCCAGCAAGAGATAGCACAATGGCCTCGATTAGAAACTGGGTAAGAATGTTTGACTGCTTGGCACCGATTGCTCTTCTAACACCTATTTCTCGGGTTCGCTCTCTAACAGAGACCAGCATGATGTTCATAATTCCAATGCCGCCAACTAGCAAACTGATTGCCGCAATGCCGGTAAGAAGTAATCCGAGGGTGGCGGTGATGGAGCCTACCGCTGCAATCAAAGAGGCTTGGTTGGTAATTGTGTAACGAGCTGTTGTTTGTTCGCCTAGGCCGTATCTTTCTCTAAGTAAAAGATCAGCTTGAAGTTGGAGAGTATCCACCTGTTCTGGGGTGGCCGCTTGGATCACGATTGATGAGACGTAGGGGTATTGGCTAAAGAGTTTTCTGGCTGCATCGATGTGGACATATACTCTTCCGGAGGTTCCAAAACCCGCCTGATCATCAAGTACTCCAACCAGTCTGAAGTCTTGGCCATTTAACTTCACAGTTTTTCCAAGTAGCTCCTTGGTGATACCAAGATCATTGGCAGCATCCGCTCCAAAGACAACATCTTTAGCTGTTGTAGCAAACGAGCTGCTAGAAAGATACGAACCTAATGCAAGTTCAGGTTTTACCGCTTCAAAATACTGTGAGGAAACGCCAACAAGACGGGCATTGACCCTATTGTCGCTGGTGGCGATGGTTCCCTGGTTCTGGGCCTGGACGAACATCACCGAGACATTATCAAGGGCAGCTAGTTCCTCGGCATCTTGCTCAGTTAGCGAATCAGCGGCCAGTGCTGTGATGTTTAGCTGATTAGTGCCAAGGGTAGCTAGCGATTTATTAATTCCCTGCGATGCGCCATCAACAATTGAGGTTAAAGCCACAATGGCAGCTACGCCAATCACCACACCTAACATGGTCAATAAAGACCTAACCTTGGTAGCCCAGATTCTATTCAGGGCTAGCACAGCCGTTCCTATAAGTCTCATCTCGAGCCTTTCTCGTCACGCTCAATTTGGCCATCGCGCAAGAAAACTCTTCTAGGAGCGCTGGCAGCAATCTCAAGATCGTGAGTAATCAAGACGATGGTTCTGCCTTCGCGGTGTAAATCTTTCAGAAGTTGAATTACCGCGGCACCGGTCTTGGAATCTAGTGCGCCGGTAGGTTCATCGGCTAGCACAATATCCGGGTTTGTTACTAGTGCCCTAGCGATTGCTACCCTTTGCTGCTGACCTCCGGATAAGCGATTTCTATCGAAGGTCATTCTGTCACCCAACCCTAACTGAGTTAGCATTTTGGCCGCTGACCGTTTCGCTTCTCTAGTGCTTAGCCCCTGGTATAAAAGCGGTGCCATGACATTTTCAATAGCGGTGCTATTTGGTAGCAGCTGAAACTGTTGAAAGACAAAACCGATGGATTTAGATCTAAGGCTGGTTAGCTCATTGTCGCTGAGTTCATTGGTTGAGCCGCCGGCAATATAAACAGAACCTTTACTTGGCCTATCAAGACAGCCAATTAGATTCATCATCGTTGATTTGCCGCTTCCTGATGGCCCAACGATAGCGACAAACTCTCCACGTTCAATAACCAGATCTACTCCATCAAGGGCAGTAGTAATCTGCTCGCCGACGAGATAGTCGCGACGAACCTTATCTAGGCGAACAACCTCATCAGCCATTATTTCCGGCTCCACGCGGCGGACCGAATTCAACTGGAGCTGGCACCTGGCCATCAATACCGGTGATTACCAGATCACCCTTTTTGATCCCAGAGGTAATCTCGACCAAGCTATCTCCTCTAAGGCCAAGAGTTACCTTAACTGATTCGATTTGATTATCACCGGTAGCATCAGATCGCAAGATTTGAACTTCAGGAGATTCACCGATTAGTGCGTTTATTGGAACGGCAAGGACGTTATCGGCCCGCTCAACTTCAATCTCAGCCGTTGCACTCATGCCGAATCTTGCTCCAGTAGGAATCTTCTTAACTTCGACCAAGACTTCATACTGTTTGATGCCGCTTACCGAGTTGGCCACCTGACCTATGGAAATAACGGCACCTTCAAATACGGCATCGATAGCATCAAGTTCAATCGAAGCCTTTTGACTTAGATCCAATAGGTCAGCATCGTATTCGCTTGCGAATACCGAAACGACAGGCTTATTGCTGCCGACTGTAACAACCTGTCCGGAGGTCCTTAGCCCTTCGGCGGTGTCCAGCGTTCGGACTATGCCAGCGGCTTGGGCAGTGACCCGCGTCGATCCGCCAAACTGGTTTTTGTAGCTGAAGAGAAGATCACCGGCAGCTACTTTGTCCCCGACAGAAACCTCAATACTGTTTATCTCCAGGCTTACTCCGAATTGCGCTGGAATTGCTATCGCTCCGTTAGCAGAGATAAGGATTGGTTGTTCACTTGGACCGTATGCCAAAAGTTGAGTTTCGGCTAGCTGGCCATTCGCACCAACTGTTTTAACAACCGACGTTGGGTTTACCTCATAGGTCTCAAAGTTGGTTTCCCTAGTCAAAACGCGGTTGGCAATAACGCCGACGATGACTAATAGCACCACTAAAATTCCTGATAACCATAACCAGCGCTTCTTCTTCATCTGCCGCATTCTCCTTGATTGTTCCTGATCTCTACCCCCTAATCTCTCACACAAACCCGAGAGTTACCTGCTAAAGGCTCCAGCCAAGAACCTTGGCTACATTTGTTACCCGGTCCTTGGATTCAGGGCGTTTTGGTCTCACGTATGCTGAAAATTGCTTAGCTGGAGCAAGGCAAATCCCCGGCATCAAAGATGACGGGGATTTGAACTGGTAGGCCCCGTCGGGATCGAACCGACGACCCACGGATTAAAAGTCCGTTGCTCTAACCAACTGAGCTAGAGGCCCATAAAACACAACCTCTTTATTCTAATCTTTGCAGCCTTTACTCGCAGCCAAATACCTATCTGGAACCTAAGGCATTTGGCTTATTGGTGCTAACTTAAGAAGGTGGCTGAATCTACCAAAAGACTGGCTTTCAACGCTGGTCAACTAGTCGTTCTGGGCTTTCTTATTGGTAACGTAATCGGCACAATCTTATTGATGTTGCCAATCAGTTCCACTTCTGGTTCAGCCGATCCACTAACCGCATCCTTTACTTCCGTTTCAGCGCTATCGCTAACTGGCCTTACCGTGGTCGAAACAGCAACTTATTGGTCTGGTTTCGGCCACTTTGTGATACTCGCGCTGATAAATATTGGTGGCTTGGGAGTGATGGCGGTTGGCTCGCTCTTAGTAGTTATGTTCACCCAGCAAGTTAGTTTCAAGACCAAATTGACCAGCACTGCGGAGCAAAAAGCTTTAGGTCTTGATGATTTCAGACATCTACTTGTCAGGCTATTTCAAATTTCTCTTGCTGTTGAAGGTGCTTTGGCGATAATTCTAAGTTTGCACTTCTGGCTGAATTACAAAATTGAGCTTGGCGAGGCAATCTGGCAAGGTGTATTTCACTCTATTTCCTCATTCAATAACGCTGGCTTCAGCACCTTTGAAGGTGGCTTGGCAAGGTTCGTCGAGGACCCATTAGTCCTCTATACAGTTTCATCAGCGGCAATCATCGGTGGCCTTGGCTTCCCTGTACTAATTGAGTTATCCAGACGCTTGATTCGTCGACTGCGCTTGGCTAGTTTTAGAGCGGCTGATCTCGGAAATCGACTATCGCTGAATGCTCGCATAGTCCTTCAGTTCTCCGTGGCATTGCTAATCATCGGTACGGTTTTTACCGCTGCAGTTGAGTGGAATAACCCCGGCACTCTTGGGCCTTTGAGCGTATGGGACAAACTACATAACTCCTGGTTTGCCTCCGCCATGGCCAGAAATAATGGCTTTTCAACATTGGACTATTCGGAATTTAACCGAGAAACTTTGCTGGGCACTGACATTTTGATGTTTATCGGTGGCGGTAGTGCGGGAACTTCTGGTGGTTTGCGTATCGCAACGTTCGCAGTCTTAATTTACATCCTGATTGCTGAGGCCCGCGGTGACAGCCGAGTAAATGCAGGAAACCGTCGTCTCGCGGTTTCGGTGCAGCGAACAGCAGTGGCGCTGACCACACTATCTATAGTCTGGGTGGCGGCCATGGTGGTTGCTTTGCAGCTAATGACTAACTTTTCAACTGATCAGATCTTGTTTGAAGTGCTCTCAGCCTTCGGCACCTGTGGTCTATCAACTGGAATCACACCATTATTGCCACCACCTGCGAAGATTATTTTGATGGTAATGATGTTTACTGGACGTATTGGTTTAGTGCTAGTGGCAACAGCGCTAGCTAGAAGAGCTCACCCGATGACCTACAAACTCCCGAAAGAGAGGCCACTAATTGGCTAAGAAACTAAAACTAAATTCATCAAAGCACGCTTCCAGCGTTGTGGTCATTGGCCTTGGCCGTTTTGGCGGCGCGCTTGCCATCGAGTTAGTCGAGTTAGGGCGTGAAGTACTGGGAGTCGATTCCGTCGAAGCCAGGGTTCAAGAGTATGCAAACCACCTGACTCACGTGGTCGAGGCAGATCCGACCAACGAGGATGCGCTTAGAGACCTAGGCGTCCAAGACTTCGATGCTGCTGTGGTGGCTATCAGCTCGTCCATTGAAACTAGTATTCTGACCGCTTCCCTGCTGATGCAGTTGGGAGTGAAACAGGTGTGGGCAAAAGCAGCCTCAGAAGCGCATGGAAGAATCCTGTCGCAAATTGGTGTCCACCACGTTGTCTATCCAGACAGCGACATGGGTAAACGAGTTGCCCACCAGGTTGGTGGCGATCAGCTTGACTACGTACAAATTGATGAGGGCTTCGTGCTGGCTAAAACCACGGCATCGGCAGATTTCAATGGACAGACCTTGGAACAGCTTGGTTTTAGAAGAAAGCACGGCATTATCGTGATAGCCACAAGCGGATCCGATAATAACTACAAAGCCGCAGGACCGGCAACAGTAATTAACGATGGTGATTACCTAATTGTTGCTGGCCCTAAAGACAAGATAGATGAATTCTGCGCCGACTAGATCAGCTCAACAGGAATAAATCAACCAGCAAAGTCTATAGTTGCCGAAACGGCCTTTTGCCAACGTCGGTATTGCGCTTCAAGACGCTCTTTTGGTTCAAACCTATTTTCAACAGTTGAAATTGCCTCTAGGTCTTCGGTAGACCACAATCCAGTTCCTAAACCAGCAAGGTATGCAGCGCCGAGTGCGGTCGATTCAACCTGCGCCGGACGCTCAATTGGTATTTGCAGCAGGTCTGCTTGAATTTGCATCAGCAGATTATTTGCCGATGCTCCGCCGTCTACTCGAAGGCTGGTTAGCTTTACTCCAGTTTCTGACATGGCATCGAATACATCCCGAACCTGAAAGGCTAAAGCATCCAAAGTTGCTCGGGCTAGATGCCCACGTTTAGTTCCCCTGGTTAGCCCAAAGACTGTTCCTCGGGCATCGGGAATCCAGTATGGAGCACCAAGACCGGTAAGCGCTGGCACAAAAACGACGCCACCGCTATCGCTAACAGTTAGTGCTAACTCTTCTATCTCAGCGCTAGTTTCGATTATTTTGAGCTCATCGCGAAGCCACTGCACTGCAGCTCCCGAGACGAAAACCGACCCCTCATTGGCATAAGTCAACTTCCCGTTCAGTTGCCAAGCGATGGTGGTAATCAGCCCATTATCTAAAACGATTGCTTGATCACCGGTGTTCTGCAGTATGAATGCCCCGGTACCGTATGTGCACTTAGCTCCGCCAACCATGAATTGTGCTTGACCAAATAAGGCTGCTTGCTGATCGCCGGCAACTCCAGCAATCGGGACATTTAGATTGAAGAAGTCTTCTGTAGTTCCAACTAGACCAGAAGAATCAACAACTTCGGCAAGGGCTGTTTTTGGAATCTCGAACAAATCTAAAAGCTCTTCAGAATAAGAACCTTGGTGAATATCAAAAAGCTGAGTTCGGGATGCATTGCTGGCATCGGTGGCGTGAACTTTACCGCCAGTGAGTTTGGCAATCAGAAAGGTATCAATTGTTCCGATCACTGCCGAGCCACTTTTTACCTGAGCCCAAACATCTGGATTGTTCTTGGCAATCCAGCGAAGCTTAGAAGCGCTGAAATATGGATCGAGCGGTAAACCAGTTAGTTGTTGAACGCTAGAAGTTGCATCTAGTTCTTCAAGAATTTTTGCAGTGCGTCGATCCTGCCAAACTATTGCGGGGCAAAGCGGTTTTAGATTCTTCTGATCCCAAACACCGACGGTTTCACGCTGGTTGGTAATACCGATTGCGGTGATGTTTTTCAGGTCAAGTTTGGCAACAGAACTAACTGTTGCTTGCCAAATCTCATCAAGGTCGTGTTCAACCCAGCCAAGTTGGGGGTAATGTTGCGGGAACTCACTGTAACCGCGTTGAATGATTTTCCCTGACAGGTCCACTACCAAAGCGGTAACTCCGGTGGTGCCAGCGTCTATAGCTAAAATCATGATTCCACCCTAGTGAGGCATTGGTTCATAGACCACATCATCTAGTGTTCGATCCTTCCTGGGCCATTCCACCACGAGCATGGCAACCAGCATTAGCGCGCCACCGATGATGCTCTGCAGGGAGAGCACCTCCTGGCCGACTAGAACTGAAGTCAGGGCTGCAAAGACAACTTCCATAGTCAGGATTATGGCTACCCTTGAAGCATCCATGATCGACTGAGCCCAGGTCTGAACAAAAAAAGCTAGTGCGGTGGCAAAAACCGCCGTAAATAATATGGCAAACCAGACCAGCGGTTCCACGGTTAGATTTACCCCATCCGGGGTGGCGCCAACCCAGCAGGCAAGGCCAACAGTTCCGAGCTGGATGACAGTCAGGGCATAGACATCCTTATCCTGCGACCATCGAGATAGTCCAACGATATGTAGCGCAAAAGCAAGTGCTCCAGCCAATATCCAAAGCTGACCTAAATCAAAACTGGCATCTTTGATGGTGATAAAGCCCAAACCAACAGTTGCCAAAATGACGGCAATTGCGACAACCGATTTCGGTCTCTTGCGGAAGATCAGCCAGATTAGAAGTGGTGTTAGCACCACATACAAACCGGTGATGAATCCGGTGATGGCGGCAGTTGATACAGTAAGGCCGATTGTTTGTGTGATATAGGCAACGGCCAAGATTAGCCCGAGTAGCACACCGTATTTCAAGGTAGCGCCGCGAAAAGCCAAAACTGTTTTCGGCCTTACCAGAATCATAAGGGCAGCGGCGATAGTAAAGCGGATAGCCAGAAAATCGTAAACCTGAATCATTTCCATCGCTGGCTTCATCACCACGAAGGATGCTCCCCAGGCTATGGTCACTCCGAGCAGTGCGAATACCGCTAAACCGTTTTTGTTCACCGGTTAACTCTATTTGCGGCGTTTGATTTTGGTGTTATGGGCAACGTGCTTGATCATGCTTGGGAAAACAAGACCGTGCATTGGAAGCACTGACCACCAGTAAAGCTGGCCGAGTAATCCTTTAGGAACAAATATTGCTCGCTGCACAACTTTGGTGCCACCATCCTTGGTTGGCTCTGCTTGAAATTCCAACCAGGCCTTGCCGGGCAACTTCATTTCTGCACGAAGGCGCAGTAAATTCGGTCTGGCAATAGCTTCTACTCTCCAGAAATCTAAGGATTCGCCTTCAATTAGAAAATACGGATCTCTTCTTCCTCGTCTTAGGCCAACTCCACCGGCCAAACGATCCATCAAACCACGAAGTTCCCAAGCCCAGGTAGCGGTGGAATATCCGTTTTCGCCACCGATTGATTCGATACGCTGCCAAACCTTTTCGATTGGGTCTTTTGAGTATTCAGTTCGAACGTCGCTGTAGAGCGAACCACCTGCCCACTTCGGGTCCGTCGGTAGCGGCTCGCTCGGGCTTCCCGGCAGAGAGGCATTACTCCAGCGAGTTTCCACGTTTGCTTCTTTGATGCGAGTTAGCGCAAGTGCCACGGCTCGCTTGAATGGGGTTAACCCGCCAGCTGGGTCCGGAATGTATTTCTTAATCGAGTCATCTTTAGCGACGACTTCGTTTTTCAAACTGTCAATAAGTCTTCGAGCCAACGTGATTGGAACTGGGGTTACCAGCCCTACCCAGCCACTGGATAACCTGGGGGTCAGTACCGGCAGGGGCATGATGATGCGCTTTTTCAAACCGGCCGCCTCGGCATACTGAAGCATCAGATCTTTATAGGTCAAAACCTCAGGACCACCGATGTCGAAGTACTGATTTACTTCCTGTGGAATCACCGCCGCCCCAACTAGATATCGAAGCACATCTCTTACAGCAATTGGTTGAATTCTTACGGTTACCCACTTCGGTGTGACCATAACCGGCAAGCGCTCGGTTAGATAGCGAAGCATCTCAAATGATGCCGAGCCCGAACCAATCACCACACCGGCGCGTAACTCAATCGTGGAAACTCCAGAAGCCCGAAGTATTTCTCCGGTCTCGGCTCTAGAGGCTAGGTGAGCGCTAAGTTTCGATTTGCTCTCAGCCATACCGCCTAAGTAGATGATGCGCTTTACTTTATTGGCCTTCGCGCAGCGACTAAAAATTTCCGCCCAAGATCTCTCTTCAGCCTCAAAATCATCGCGCACCATCAGGGCGTGCAGCAGGTAATAGGCGATGTCGACACCATCCAAAGCTCTGGCGACAGCGGCCTCATCGCTGGCATCTCCTTCAACCACCTGCACTTGACCAAACCAAGGGTAGCTAGTGAGCCTTTCGATGTTTCTGGCAAAGACTCGGACCCGGTAGCCATGCAGAAGCAGTTCACGAATAAGGCGACCGCCAATGTACCCCGTGGCACCGGTTACTAGACAGAGCGCTGGTTCACCTGACTCGCTGCGAGCAAGTTCAAGGCCTGCAGTAATTTCGCTACTCATTGGTGCACCTGAGAAACTACTCCGCTTACTGTGTTGCGATAAAGCGGCTTTTTCTCACCGGCTTCAATTGAAATTGGCAAGCGATTTTCTACAGGAGCAATCGGGCAAGTTGCAAAATCTGTATATGAGCAAGGAAAGTTTCCGGAGAAGTTGAAATCAATCAGGTAGCTGTCATCTTCTTGGTGGCTAGCAGTGACACTGCGACCGGTGCCGTAGCTTGATATTCCGCTGGTGGCATCTTTATAAATAATTACTAAATCTTGGCTGCCTACCTTATCGAAAGCCGTTAGTCGGAAGGTTTGCCCAGCTAGTTCAAATTCAAGTGCACCTGGAGATACGTAGCCGACGGTCATGCCCTCAACTACTGTGCCAACCAACATTTCTTTAGGCGCATCAAAAGGAATTAGCTTGGCTTTGACCATAAAGTTCGGGTCGTATTCAAAAGTGATTACACTGTCAAAACTTTTTAGCATTTCCGAATTGGGATCTCTTGGTCGAACAACCAGCTGGTTATTTCTGATTGCCAATTCAACTTTGATTCCATCAAAGTCAATCTCGGTATCCTCGGTTACTTTCCAGGAGTGATCTCCACTATTGCTGTTTTTCACCCAAATAGTGTCACCAACTACATACCACTGTCCGGAGACTCCTGTTACTTCCTGCAAGTTTTCATCTAACCAGGCAATTGTGGTTATGCTCAAAAATCCGGTTGGATCAGAAAAGAAACGGTTACGAGAGGCAAGCCAGCTTTGCCATTTTTCGGGAGAAGTCATATAGCAAGATTAGTCGCGGTTTAGTTGTTCAACTAAATCGATTGAGACAATCCTGTGCTTGGACTTAGCTGCCTGAAAAGCGATGTGAATCACATAGAAATCGCCGGGTTTTAATGAGGTGACTTCGGCAAGTTCTTTCCTCTTGTGCTTATCGGCGTAGTGGCTAATGGCCTCAACAATGGTTGGGAAGGCTGGTCGGTGTGAGCAGATCACAAACGATTTTTCACCGCCAATTAACTTGTGAACCAGTTTCTGGGTGCGCCGTGGGCCGTTTTTAGCCCCTAACTCACTCAGTTGTGAACGTTCGACCAACCGAACCCGATACTTAGCCACAAAAGGCGTAACAGTGTCCACACAGCGCTTCCAGCGGCTTGAAACCACCAATTTGGGACCAAAGGATGCCAAGACTTTAGTCAGCGCTGTGGCCTGAACGGCCCCAATCGGTAGTAGCGGTCTGGTTGTTTCTCCCTTTGCCCACTGATCCCTGGGTGTGGCTTTAGCATGACGCAAGATGATCATGGCGCGAGTTTTTAGTTGTCCAGCTTGATCGAGTTCAACAAGCTTTTCCAACGGCTCAAGATCATGCTTATAGGTGAGTTTCTTTTTAGCTTCTTTTACGCTGAACCAATCCAGGCTGCCAACTTCTTCATCCGGCACAAACTTTTGGGCTTGCAACATCGCATCGGTTACCTCAGCGGCCCAGTAGTGGACGTATTTTTTGACTTTATCGACTCGATATTCAACCACCGCTAGCTTCACGCCGAGGTGGACCTTCAAGCCGGTCTCTTCCTTGATTTCTCTAATCGCGGCAACATTAACGTGTTCGTGTTTATCTAATTTGCCTTTAGGCCAAGACCAGTCATCATAACGGTCGCGATGAATAACCAGAACTTTTAAATCACCATCAACTTTTCGCCAGAGGATAGCCCCTGCTGCAACAATCGCCATTAGTAATTAGAACCAGACTGTTGTGTTCTAAGCATTAGCTGCTCCTGAACATCGACTAAACCTTCGACAGTTCGACCAGAGTTTTTCAACCAGAAACCATCTTCGGCTAGGTGCCAAGAGTTCGAATTATCGCTCATCGAGAGTTTGAATAGTTCTTCCATTTCACGAAGGTGATCGGCTTGACGCAATCTAACCAGTGTCTCGACTCTTCGATCGAGATTACGGTGCATCATATCTGCCGAGCCGATATAGACAATCGGATCTTGATTATTTAGAAATCGGAAGACCCTGGAGTGTTCTAGGTACCTTCCTAAAATCGACCTAACCCGAATAGTTTCGGACAGACCTTTAACACCAGGCTTTAGAGCACACATGCCGCGAACGACAATATCAATCGGGACCCCGGCTTTAGAGGCTCGGTAAAGTGAATCAATTATTTGCTCATCAACCAAACTGTTTA
>JAURKU010000038.1 GCA_030831605.1 Rhodoluna sp. | reverse complement strand
GGGTTACTTGGTGCAATTTCAGTTGGGCTAAGCGAGTAGAGTCGCCCTTCAAGTAAATCGGCGTGCAGCGATTCAAGATCCTTGGTAGCTCCGGCAATTTCTGACTCAGAGCCATGGGTTACCAGATGCAGCAGGTAGTTTGCCAATGATAATTCAAAGTAAAGGTTGGCGCGCTGCCTAATATTTCGATCAGCACGGACCAGAGTTTCGTAGGCAAGTGCCACAGCATCGGCAACCTCAGGTGAACAGTCAGCATAAATTGCAGCTAGATCAACCGCTGGGTCATCAACGGAGAGTTCTGTCCAGTTGTTTATGCCAACTACTTCACCAGATTCGGCAAGAATCACTTGACTCGATAATGAGCCGTGCACCACGGTTGGCTGGTAGCGGAACAGATTCACATCAAGCAAAGCGTTCTGCCAGCGCTCCAATAGATCCCGGTGAATCTTGCCAGTTTCCATAGCCCGATCAAATTCGGCGACTCGTTCACGAACCTTGAGCATGGGGTCATATTCTGGTAAGCCGGCATCAATCACCAAGCTTGTTGGTATCGAATGGATTTGAGCCAGAGTAGAACCGAGGCTGGTAACCAGCGGGTCTTCCATTTTTAGGTTGTGCAGGGCAACCGGTCTACCGGTGACGTAATCGAAAGCAAGCGCTTTGTAGACAGCACCAGGAGAAGTCTCGCCCAAAAGCGCTGGCACTCTAAAAGGTAAATTCACATTCTTGAGAACTCGCAGAGCTCTAACTTCAAGCCCCAGTCTGGTCAACGCCAATGATGATTTGGGTGATTTTAGAAGTACCTGTTGGCCCTGGTCGGTAATCAGTAATTCAGTAACTATGTCGGCATTAGGCTCGGAAACGTCCTGAACCTGAACGAATCTTAGGCCCGGCAGAGCATCGGCTGCTAACGCCGCTAAAATCAAGGAAGGTTTGCCCATGCAATTCAGGTTAGACAAAAACACTGCCAACACCTGTTTTCGCCACGCAGAACCAGACCAGGCTTTAGTAGAAGAAGCAAAATGACCACAATGCTCAACTTGCCGCTGGCACAGCCGGTGCTTAACCGCGACGCGGTTGCTCGCGACGGCGCTGAGCTTTTCGACCTGCTCTGGCAGGAACCGGAAACTCGAATCTTGGTCCTTTATAAAGGTAAAACGCTTGTTTCTGACGGCAAGCTAGTACTTTTCAAAACGGATCAGGCAACAGCAGGCAAGTATCGGGTTTATCTAGGAAGAACTAATCAATCAAGCGCAGAAATTCCAGCTAACACCCCGATAGTTCTTTCGGTATTCAGCGATAACGCAGCTCTAGCGCTAGAAGCCAATCCGGAGAATTGGAAAGAGCTACGCAGAACCGGCGCAGGTCTCGACCCTTTTTATGCGACGCTTTTTACGCAGGCCTTAGCCATTCACAACTGGCATGAGAGCCACCAGTTCTGCCCAGCTTGTGGCCAGATAACCATCATGCGTCAGGGTGGCTGGTCAAGATTTTGTATCACTGAAGATAGAGAACTATTTCCACGCACCGATGCCGCGGTAATTGTCAGCATCATCGATAAAGCCGATCGAATCTTGCTCGGCTCGCAGGGCAGTTGGCAAGAAAACCGTTGGTCGGTACTTGCTGGATTTGTTGAAGCTGCAGAATCTTTGGAGGCTGCGGTTAGAAGAGAGATGTTTGAAGAATCTGGTCTTTTGGTAAGCGACCCGGTTTATCTCGGCTCTCAAGCCTGGCCATACCCGTACTCACTTATGCTGGCTTTCACTGCACAAGTTGATCAGAGCAACAGTGCGGAAGATTTCATTGCCGATGGAGTTGAGATTGCCAAGTTACGTTGGTTTAGTAGAGAAGATCTTATTGCCGAGGCTAAGCAGATACATTTACCGAGCAAGATTTCTATTGCTCGAGCACTTATTGATCGCTGGTTAGGTCATCCAATTCAGACGCTCACCGAATTAGAAGGTAACTAACCGTGCAGTTGGAACCCGAGCAAATTCTTGAAGCACTGGATGCAGATCAAGCTCAGGCCGCCCGCTCTCTTCTCGGTCCAACTGTTATTTTGGCTGGTGCTGGAACGGGAAAAACCAGAACCATCACGCATCGAATCGCTTATGGAATCGTTCGAGGCGACTTCAGTGAAAATCGTGTTCTAGCTCTCACCTACACAAACCGTGCCGCTGGTGAATTAAGAGCCAGGCTTCGTGGACTAGGTGTTCAATCGGCAAACGCGAAGACCTTTCACTCGGCGGCACTAGCACAGCTGGAATATTTCTTTCGGACACTTTACGGTATTCAACCGTTTAGGGTTCAAGAGTCGAAAACTAAGACGCTCCTGCAGGCTGCCAGCGGGCTAAAGATTTCACTGGATCCGAATGCTCTTCGTGATTTAGCGGCAGAGATTGAATGGCGTAAATATTCACTACTGAGTATCGATGAGTACGCAGAACAGCTAAGTCAACGTTCATTGCCACAATCCCTTTCGGCAAATCGCGTTATCGATTTGCAGCGGGCCTACGATGAGCAGAATCTCAAGGATAAAAAAATGGACTGGGAGGATGTAATCCTGCTCTGCACCGGAATGCTAAGAGCCGAACCAAGGGCCTTGGCGCAGGTTCAACAGCAATATCGCTTCTTTACTGTTGATGAGTACCAGGACATTTCCCCACTGCAGCAGGATTTGCTGGATACCTGGCTTGGCGATAGAAGTGATATTTGTGTAGTTGGCGATCCAAATCAAACCATCTACTCTTTCACCGGTGCCAGCTCGAGTTACTTAGAAACTTTCGCAACAAGATATCCAGAAGCTAATGTGATTCAACTAAACAGAAATTATCGCTCCAATCCAGAAATAATCAGGGTGGCAAATCGGGCGAGGGTTCACCAGCACCTCGATGCGCTAGAAGCCCTAAGGCCAAATGGCAGCCAGCCAAAAGTAATCGCCTTTGAGAATAAGCAACAAGAGGCCAGTTGGGTAGCGCAAGAAATTAAGGATCAACTTTCCGCTGGCATCAAAGCAAGTCAAATCGCAGTGCTATATCGAATCAACGGACAATCAGAACCAATCGAAAAAGCGCTGAGTGAGAAATCCATTGACTACCAGGTTCGTGGAGGGCAGCGTTACTACTCTCGCCAAGATGTGATGAGTGCAATCCGCTTGGTTCGAGCCGAGGCTAGTTCTCCAAGCACTAAGCCACTTTATGAATCAGTAACCGCCCTGGTTAGATCCCTTGGTTGGCAAAGCGTTCGCCCAGATGAATCTGGGGCAAAACTTGAATCTTGGGAAGCGCTAAATCATTTCGTCGAAATAGCTGAAGAGCTAGGCCCTAATGCAACTATTCAGGACTTCGCTAACGAATTGGAGGAGCGCCAGAGATCGCAGCATGAACCGGTTCGCGAGTCAGTAACGCTCAGCACAATTCACGCCGCCAAAGGCCTTGAATTTCAGTCGGTCTTTATCGTCGGGGCAACTGAGGGTTATCTACCGATCAGCTATGCCAAAACCGAGTTGGATCTAATTGAAGAACGTCGACTTTTCTATGTTGCGATCACCAGGGCTAAAGATAATCTGCAGCTGAGTTGGCCGAAAAGTGATTTTGAAACAGGTCGTGACAATACGCTCAGTCGCTTTGCTCAATATTTTGACTAATCTCTCGGCAACTGCATAGTAAGTGTTTTTCATAACGCAACCTTTGAATATTCCCAGTTGCGTAATCTATTCGATACCCCAGAAGCGATTGGTGCAAATCATCCCGCACATATTCAAAGCCAGCTTGTTCATCGAGTCTTCGTAAAATGCTCCGGCAAGCCAAGCCGCAAGCGCTAAGTAATGCTGCTGCGTCATCTCTTACCCTCGGTAGGCCCAGTAGTTGCGTTGCGATGACCGGCCAGTTTTCCTCTTCATCAACTTTCGCTTCTTGCATGCAATTTAGGCAAGAGGTTTCACCGGGGATTACCAGCGGGGAGACTAAAGCATGGTTTAGTTCAAAAATAATGCTGAGGTGAGAAACATCTCTAGATAGCCACCTTGAATAGGATCTTGGGTTCAGCGCTAGATGGCCGATAGTCAAGGCCAATGAAACTTTAGTTTTTGGATCTGGCCGAACGGAAAGATCAATTAGACGGTCAGTAACGTTTGGCATGGAAAATTCACTTAGTAGTTTCCTTGCCGCACTGAATCTGGTTTCTCCCAAGGCATATTTGGGATAGCCCAATTCACCAAGATCAGTTTTTAGCACCAAACCGTTGTCGTGGCTGAGTATTTTGCCAACGCCGGAAGCCAACAGCGCTTTGGCTACTAGCATCCCGGCTTTATCTAGTTGGTCGATGTGCACCGCGCTCTGCCATCTTTCAGCAAGAACCATTTCGCCATTGACGTTGTAGTCCAATCCAGCTCGAGCTATTTCGGCGAATGCTATTTCCTGCCAAGGCCCGAATTTGGGCTTGTCTTCTTTTTGCAACAGCGGCCCTAGCTTCTCAACTAGGGAAGCGGTTTCGCCAGGTTCGGCACCAACACTTTGATCAATGATGGCTTCTTGCCCAGCGAGAATGCCGCTATAAAGCGAGGCGACAATTCTCTGCTGCACCGAAGTCAAATCCTCTAGTTCAATAATGTTTTCGCCCAAACCGATTTGCAGCGTAGTTGGCGAGGACCAAGTTGTTGGCTGAGCCTTATTTATTCGATGTAACACGAAAAACATTGTGGGGCAAAAGAATTTATCTTTGCCTAAGTTCTACACATCTCCGAGTAAATCGCGTAGCGCTTTATCCATGGCATCTCCAATGCCGAGATCATTTTTTACTTTTGCTACGTACTTTTCTGGATTATCAATATCCGTCGCGGTTGGCAGGAAGTCCGGGTGATCCCAAAGTGAGTCTCGTTTTTCGTTGCCGACTGCCTGCCCGATGGCTTGCCAAAGAGCCGATGCCTCGCGCATGCGTTTTGGTCTCAGGTCTAGACCAACTAAGGCTTGGAATGTTCTCTCTGCTGGGCCACCGGTCGCTCTACGCCTTCTAACCGCTTCACGAATAGCTTCGCCCTTAGGTAATCTTCGTGCCGCCGAAATGGTAACCGCATCTACCCATCCTTCGATTAGGGCCAAGTTAGTTTCAATAATGTCGAGAGCCTTTTGTTGATTCTCGGAGCGTGGAGATAAGAAGGCACCCGATTCAAGAGCTGCTTGTAATTCCTGTGGGTTGCTCGGATCAAAGTCTTCACTTATTTCTTGCATCCTCGAAGTGTCGACAGAGATTCCGGCTGCATATTCACGAATTTGGGTAACTACTTTTTCTCTAAGCCAACGTGAGTGTTTGAATAATCTCACATGGGCCAGCTCCCGAAGTGCTAGATAGATATACGCCTGATCTTCATCAGGGCCAAGTTCCAGCGAGTTGATGAACTCTTCTAGATTTTGGATGACAAAGGCAGGACGCTGCTCAATGTATATTGGCAATCCGATTTCAGTTCCAGTAATTGCCTCTTTTGATAACAGACCTAAGGCTTGGCCTAGTTGCATTGCGAACATCATCGCCCCGGCTGAGCGCATTATGTTACTTGCCCCTTTTAGGCTTTCCGCGAATTCATCGGGTAGTTGGCTTTGAATGGCTTCGCTTAGACTTCGATTCATTCGATCAGCTACCGGTTCGGCCAAAACTCTAAAAAGTGGTAGCGCATCATCGACCCAGAGTGAGCGAGAAAGAAGTTTCGGCTCCACGGTGATTTCAGCTATATCAGTTGCTTCATTTAGCCAAAGGTTGGCAATTCCCAAACTATCTAAAAGTTTTTTCTTTTCGCTTTCGCCAAGCGACTTAGCTTGGTTCTTGGCAATTTCTTTCGCCTTAGCGCCGGCCGCTGTCCAGTTAACTCCCGAACCATCCTCTGGAGGGGTAGGCAACAAGAATGCGCCTTGAATGTTTTCAAAAAGTTTGCGCAAAGATTCTGGCGATCCGTCAAAACCTCCAGCAGCAGCTAGTGCCTCAGGGTCAAAGCCCTGCTTGAGCATTTCCTCCCAGATTTTTCTCAGATCATCTGGGTCTGGTTGCTCGCCATCTTTGGGGTCAATTTCACTCATCGCAGTATTAACGCTAAGACCTAACTGAGCCTTTATGCAGGATTCTCGGGGCTGTTCGCCAATAGCGTGGGTTCGGAGTCCAAGATGTCGGTACCCCTAACCTAGGCTGATAGAGATGGATTCACTACGCAAAATCAAAGAAAACCCTAAAAGGCTGGGGATAGTCAAAAAGGTTGCCGGTTACGGCGCTTTAGTCGGCGGTGTCGCATTCCTATCTCTTGCCCCATCTCCTTCTCTGATTGAGCTACCCGGTCCGGTTTACAACGTGCTTTCAACTGTTAATGGGGAACCGGTAATAACAGTAAAAGATGTAGAGGTTTATCCAGTCGAGGGTGCGTTGGATCTTCTAACCGTGAGCATCAAGGGAGATCCCGATCGCGGTGCAAGTTGGTTTAGCATCATTGAGTCTTTTTTTGTTGAAGGCGCTCAAATTATTGATAAGGCTAGTGTCTATCCGCCAGGACAGGACAGTGAAGATATCGATCAGCAGGCAGACACCATGATGCTTGACTCTCAAGCTAGTTCCAAAGGGGCGGCTCTGCGAGAACTTGGCTACGAGATTACTTCGAGCGTTAAAGTCAGTGTTGTATTAAAGGACGGAGCCGCTGGCGGGATTCTCAAAGCCGGCGATACTTTATTGACTGTCGATGGGGAAACTGCTACAGGCATAGATCAAGTTAGAACCCAGGTGGCAGCCAGCGAGGGAAAGCGGCCGGTCGTTCTGGAAATCCTTCGCGAAGCAAAGAAATTTACCTATGAAATAACACCGAAATTAGTTGACGGGAATTGGCGGCTGGGTATTTTCGTTGCCACAGTTCCAGAGATACCACTTGATATCGAAATCAAAGTTGATGGGGTTAGTGGACCATCTGGTGGTCAGATATTTGCTCTAGCAATTTATGATCTGATGACACCTGGCTTGCTCACTGGAGGCAAGCAGATTGCCGGTACCGGCAGCATTGATGTAGATGGCTCTATTGGCCCAATCGGGGGAGTAAGTCAGAAGCTAATTGGGGCTAAAAACGCCGGAGCTGAGTACTTCCTGTTACCTAAATCAAATTGTTCAGACGCGAAAGGTAAGATTCCAGTGGAGCTACAAGTTATTGCAGTTTCCAATCTGAAAGAATCCCTAAAAGCCCTTGAGGCGATTAGATCGGGTAACACCACCTCACTAGCAGGTTGCAACTAAAAGAAAGAGAAAAATGAGTCAAGTAAATACGGCAGATCTTAGAAAGCGCGCTCCGCTTGTAATTTCGCTCGGAATTGTGATTCTGTTGGGCGTAATTTTGGTGGCCGCCTCCGGTTTCTATACCGATGTGCTCTGGTTTGATCAACTGGGATATCTAAGTGTGTTGACGACCCAGCTTTGGGCTCAGGTCTGGGTATTTCTAGCGGCCTCCCTCTTCGGTGGATTGCTAGTTTGGTTGAATCTCTTTCTGGCTTGGCGTTTTCGCCCGGTTTACGCTACCAGCAACGACTTTTTTGGAAGAGATTTAGGGGAATTCCGAGCAGCGCTGGATAAAGCGCGCCGCAGGATGTTCTTGATTGTCCCTGTCCTAATTGGATTATTTGTCGGCTCCAGCGAATCTGCAAGTTGG
>JAURKU010000037.1 GCA_030831605.1 Rhodoluna sp. | reverse complement strand
CTTCCAATAAAACTAATCAACAGGTAAGGCCCTAGCGGAATACTTTGTCCAAAATTGGCTTTTCCGCGAAAGAGCTTGATGCTGACCAATAAAAATGCCAAAACAAAAGACATGCCGATGGCAATTAGCGCTAAAAACGGGCTAAAAAAGCCAAGGGTTAGACAAAGAGCGCTAATTAGTTTCACATCGCCCATGCCTAGCCAGTCCCAGTAATTGGCGAATACACCAACTATGAAAACGATCAGCGCTATAGACACAGAAGTGCCAAGCCGCACCCAATCTGCCCCAACCAGACAGGAAGCTAACTGAGCTAGCAGAGCAATCGGGAATACAGGTAGGACTATCCTGTTGGGCAAGCGATGCTCTCTTAGGTCAATCACCGTCAGTGGTATAGCCGCTAGCACTAAATACAAGGCAGGAATCAGAGCTAGCAGTTCGGGCAGATTGGGCACCAAGCCAAATTAGCCAAAACGAATCTAAGCCGCTTTAGTTATCCCCAACTAGCTATCGAGCAGGCTAGTGACCATATCGGCAATTGGTGATCGCTCGGAACGAGTTAATGTCAAGTGGGCAAACAGTTGCTGGCCCTTGAGCGCTTCAATCACTGAGGCGACACCGTCATGACGACCAACCCGAAGATTATCCCGCTGAGCAACATCGTGGGTAAGGACAACTCTGGAATTCTGTCCGATTCTAGAAAGTACGGTGAGTAACACATTTCGCTCCAGCGACTGAGCTTCGTCAACAATTACAAAACTATCGTGCAGCGATCTTCCTCGAATGTGGGTTAGTGGCAGGACTTCGAGTAACCCTCGATCAACCACGTGTTCCATAACCTCTTTACTAACCAGCGGGCCAAGAGTGTCAAAAACTGCCTGAGCCCAAGGATTCATCTTCTCGGCCTCGGTGCCCGGTAGATAGCCAAGCTCTTGACCACCAACTGCATACAGCGGCCTAAACACCATAATCTTTTTGTGCTGTCTGCGCTCAAGGACAGCTTCTAATCCAGCGCAGAGCGCTAGCGCTGATTTTCCTGTTCCAGCCCTACCACCTAGAGAAACGATGCCAATTTCAGAATCTAGTAATACATCGATGGCTAAGCGTTGCTCGGCGCTTCTACCGTGCACACCAAAAACATCCCGATCGCCACGAACAAGTTTTACCTTCTTATCGCTGGTAACTCGGCCAAGCGCATGTCCTCTTTCAGATGAGATAACCAAACCGCAGTTAACTGGAAGGTCTTTCACTTCCTCGTGCTCATATACTTCAAGATCATATAGCTCTGCCATTTGATCGGCCGATAGCGCTAACTCGTGAATACCGGTATAGCCGGAGTCGACAGCCATCTCGGCACGATACTCATCGGCGGTTAGGCCAAGTGCTGATGCTTTTACTCGAAGCGGAAGATCTTTAGAGACAACGGTTACCGTAAAACCTTCATTGGCAAGATTTGCAGCAACTGCCAAGATGCGTGAATCGTTATCACCTAGTTGGAAACCAACTGGCAGAATGTTCGGGTCAATATGGTTTAGCTCAACCCGAAGACTGCCACCATCGCCAACGGCAACTGGGAAATCTAAGCGCTCATGCTCTGATCGAAGGTCATCTAAGTGGCGAAGAGCTTGTCTGGCAAAAAACCCAATTTCCGGGTCGTGACGCTTTTTCTCCAGTTCATTGATAACAATGATGGGAATAACTACCTCGTGCTCGGCGAAGCGGAATATGGCTTTGGGGTCAGCAAGCAGTACCGAGGTATCGATGACGAAGGTCTTGATTTTGGTTTCAGGTTTTAGCTTTTGAGGCCTTGCAGTTGACTTGGAATTTTGAGTTGTAGCACTGCTTTTATTGGCCATTTACGCTCCTGAAGCCTTTTGTTGTTTAGAGATTAAACCCATAAGGCCAAAGGCTAAAGTTTCAACACACCATTGAAGCTTCGGTTTAATCTGTTCTTAACCTAAGCCCCAAAGCGCCGGCGTCTGGTGCCAAATGCCCTTAGCGCTCGAAGAAAGTCAACCCTTCGGAAATCCGGCCAAAGCGCTTCCTCGAAGTAGAGCTCAGAGTTACTTGACTGCCAGAGCAAGAAACCTGATAGTCGCTGCTCACCAGAGGTTCGAATAATCAAATCCGGATCAGGTTGACCCGTGGTGTAGAGGTGCTCGGTAATTAGCTCAGGAGTTAGATTCTGCACCAGGCTATCGATGCTGGTTCCCTCCGCGGAGTGCTTCTGCAAAATTTGTTTTACTGCTTCAGCGATTTCATTTCTACCACCATAGGCAACAGCCAGATTTACATGCAGACCAGAAAGATCTTTAGTCTCTTCTTCGGCTAGTTCAATGCTTTCACGTAGGTCCTTTGGTAATGATTGTCGGTCTCCGACTAACCTAACCCGCCACTTTTTAGCTTTAGCTAAATCCTTGGCAACTTCGCCGATGATACGAAGTAAATCGTGTAATTCATCAGCGGAGCGTTTGGTTAGGTTATCGATAGAGAGCATATACAAAGTCACTACCGGAATCCCAAGCTCATCACACCAGCCGAGAAACTCATGAATTTTTCTGCCACCAGCACTGTGACCGACTTCTGGCTTAGCCCCAAAATTTCTTTCTGCCCAGCGGCGATTACCATCTAGCATCACGGCTACGTGTTTTGGTAGTTCGGCGTTTTTTAACGAGCGTGAAATCTCCTGCTCGTAAAGCCTATATATCAGATTCCGCACTTTACCCTCCTAAAGTGCTCTACTACTTATTCTTTTCTTCGCGTTCGCGTCTCTCGCGTTCAAGCTCTCTAGCTTCTTCCAGGGCTGCCTCTTCTTCAGAGATTTCCTGAATTACTTCCTCGCGGTAACGAACCTTACGGATGCGACGAACCATGTCGTAGATCAGAAAAGCTGCCGCTATTGCCAAAACGAAGGTGAATATCCAGCCGGTGATCCCAGGGCTGGCGGCCGTTGATGTGCTTGATTCTTCCTCTGCGGCGGTGATTGCCAAACTTACAAGTTTCATGAGTTAACCTTATTCTGATGAATGAACCTGTTGACCCGATTGCCGCCAGATACGGCCGAAAAACTCCCAACCGCAAGCTAATTGCAGTGTTTATAGGCATTGCTCTAGCCGTATTTCTAGCCTGGGCTGGCTGGGTGTCCTTTGCCGGGAGCCAGCCGCAGGGTAAGACCATTAGTTACGAAGTCTGGAATGACGGCCTCACAGTGGTTGATTTCAGTGTCAATAAGCCAAAGGAAGCAACAGTTACCTGCGCCGTTCAGGCGCTGAAGGCCGATTACGGCGTAGTTGGTTACACCGAGGTCCAATTCCCAGCAGGTGAGTCATACATCGTCAGCTCGGTCGCGATAACCACTGTCAGTAAGGCGGTTACCGGGCTAGTTGACCGCTGCTGGTTTGACTAGAATATTCACATAACTTCGCTCGATCTGCTTCGGTCGAGCGCTTTTATTTACTTTGGAGAGCAATGAATCAGACTTGGCTAACCCAGGAGGCCTACGACCGCCTTAAGGCGGAACTAGACCAACTGGTAAATGTTGAGCGCTCGGCCATTTCAAAAAAGATCCAAGCGGCCAGAGAAGAAGGCGACCTGAAAGAAAACGGTGGCTACCACGCCGCCAAGGAAGAGCAAGGCATCATCGAGGCCCGAATCGCTAGGCTAACTGACATTTTGGCTAACTCCGTTGTCGGTGAGGCTCCAGAATCATCCGATACCGTAACCCAGGGTATGGTCATCACAGTTGAACTCAACGGTAAGAAAACTGAGTTCCTCTTAGGCTCTGCCGAGATGGCTGATAACACCTATCTAACTGTTTATTCTCCAGATTCCCCACTAGGGAATGCCATCATCGACACCAAGATTGGGGAAACCGTTGAATACCAAGCTCCTAACGGCAAAACCTTCAGCGTAAAGATAATCGCCGTCAAGCACTTCACCGGTTAGTCTTCGCGAGCCTCAATAATTCTTGGCTTTAGGCCAGCAGCTTTTAGCGCTTTGACAACTTCTAGAGTGTGTTCATGGCCAGATGTTTCAACAGAAAGATTAAGTTCAACTTCGGAGATCTTTAGTCCCAAACCGTGTCTGGTGTGTAGCACTTCAACCACGTTGGCATTTGCCTTAGCAATCACTTCTGCAGTTAGGGCCAACTGACCTGGTCTATCCGGAAGCATCACGGAGATCGTGGTGTAACGCTCGGCCGCGGCTAAACCG
>JAURKU010000036.1 GCA_030831605.1 Rhodoluna sp. | reverse complement strand
TAGGTAATTACTGCAGTTTTACCCGAATCGATTTAGACATCGAAATCCCACCGGAGCTGTTCTTGTAAATGGCAACTAGATAAACCTGATCAGTTGGCTGTATTTTGACGTCACGATCTTGGTTGTAGTACCAGTTCATGCCGTAGTCGGCGGCATCATCGGTACCAATTCGCTCCCATTGGCCATCATTGACTTTGGCTATGAAAGTAACCGAACCAGGGTCGTATCCTCGAATTGCTGCTTCCATCGCGATTGTTTCTCCAGTTGAAGAACCACTAGCGCTTAGGTAGATCTTCGGGGAAGAACTTACCTGTGGGTATGGCTTATTCGCCTTGAGCACGAGGGTCGAGTAAGCAGGGACAGTTAGGGTAATGCTTCCGGCGGAGGTGCTAGAAACCTTGCTTGCTGTGCCTAGCAGGGTAGTGAAGGTTGACGATTTTGTTGCAATCTGGGCCGTCACAGTCTTTGGCTTTGTCGAGCTGTTGAAGGCAACAACGTATTCAATACGGTTAGCGGTATCAATCTTGCTGTTAATCATCACGTTCCCAGATTGTTTACGCAGGATTTGCGGTCCACTGGCAAGAGCTGGGTGATCCTGGCGCAATTTATTTAGTGTTGTAAGCCTGGTTGAAAGTGGAGTGACCAAATTCAGTGAGCTGCGAATACCGATTGGGTCTCCCCAAACACGATCTTCTTCCTTCCAAAGTCGCACTTGGGTGGAGAACATGTCCTGTCGTGAAGCTTTATCGCCTCCCGAACCAATCATTCCCACTTCGTCACCGTAGTAAACCTTCGGAATACCTCTGGTTAGGAACATCACGTCGTGAGCAAGCAAATTAGCGCTTCGAAGCTTCGACATACTCAAGCCACCGCGTAGCAAATATGCAGCTCGGCCCATGTCGTGATTGCCAAGGAAGTTAATCAGATCGTAAGGGCTCTTAGTTGAGGTTATATAGCTATTGTCAGAGCGGAAGACATTGGCTAAACCTTGAGCTGATTCACCCTGAGCAAAGCCAACCGCTGCCGGCTGGAAGGCGAAGTCAAGAACTGAAGGTAATCCTTGTTTGTGAATGTATGAGGAGAGAGTTGAAATTGATCCATCGTAGTATTCGCCAAAGGCAAAGAGTTTTTGTCCACGATCTGCCATGGTCTCAGCAGTTTTTTCTTCCATTAACTTCCACCACTTGGTGAAGAATTCATCGTCTACGTGCTTAGCGGTATCGATACGGAAACCATCAACACCGTAGTCGTTGACCCACATTGCATACAGGTCGGCCCAGCCTTCAACCACTTCCGCGTTTTCGGTTTTCAAATCGTCCAGGCCACCAAAGTCACCTTTTTGATATTCGAGCTTGTTGTTCCAGCTACGAATAGCACCCATGTTGTTGTAGTTGTTGAGGATATTCAAAAATGCCGGAGCCTTGATATTCTCCATCCCGGCCGGGATATAGGCTGACTCGTTGACCTGACCGTTGAATGCCCGTGAGTTTGAGTAAGTGATGACATCTCCGGTGTGGTTCACGATGATATCTAGAATTACCTTCATACCAAGGCGGTGGGCGCAATCTGAAACTGCCTTGAAATCGGCCATAGTTCCCCAGCGCGGGTCAACCTTGGTGAAGTCAGTCGCAAAGTAACCGTGGTAGGCACTGCTTCCGCTTTGCACAAAGTTCTGCTCGAACGGTGGGCTAATCCAGACCGCGCTAAAGCCCAGACGCTTGATTCGAGGGATTCCATCCCCAGAACCGTCAGTTTTGCTGCATCCATCGGCTAGCCCTTTCAGATCTCCACCGTGAGAATAGGCAATATCTGTCGGTAGGTATCCGGTTACGTTCACATCGCCGACTAGGCCACCGCGATCGTTATTCGAGTCCCCGTTCTTATAACGGTCAAACATCACAAAGTAGATGCTGTCATTAGCAAAAGAAGACCTTGCGGTGACACCAACCAAATCTTCTGCCTGCTCCATTGTTGGTTGGACTTGCTCGGCATCTACCTGCGCCACCGGAGCAGTCAGCACAATCTTGCCGGAGCTATCAACTCGGCCGGATTCAATCCAAACTTCACCACCGGTTTCAAAAACATCTATGACCTGGTCCTTATCAACTGGGTCTGCCAGGCTACCTTTATGCAGAATGAAGGGAAGCATTTTGGTCGACCCCGTAATTGGAACCGTGAAGGTTACTCCCCAGCTATCAGCAACTTTAGAATCTGGAAGTTGCGATTTCTCCCAAGTGTTTGGCTTAGCTGCTCCACCAAAGCTTTGATCAAAGAGCGCATTTAGAGTCCAGCCGGTGTACTTTTTATCGGCTCTGCGATAGTGGATGATAACTTTATTCTCCGAGTGTGCTTTGCCGATGCGGACGCCCTCGTAGTTATCACTTAGGTATAGTTCTGAATTTCTAGATACATCAGTCTCAATGTTTAAACTTGTTTGGATGTATCGCCCCGCGATTTTCATCAGTGTTTTAACTGTGACTTTGGTTAGATCCGCTGGCACTGGAAGAACTGCGAGCATGTTTTTGTCAAAATCGGCCCGATAGACCTGATCACCAGAAGTGATTTCCACTGCACGATCTTTTTTGGCATCAGCATTTGCCGAAAGCCTTACTCGGATATTCTTAGCGGCTTTTAGTCTTGAGTCAAAGGGTGTTCCGGTCGAGTCAAGCCAAATTTCTGGTGTTGCAAGCGGATCAATGCTGGTTGAAGATTTCGTCACGCCTGTTGCACTGACTAGAATCGCTCCGGCATTGGCCGGCACTGTTACAACACCAAACCATCCGTAACTATCTTTTGCTACCGCTCTTGAATTGGCAACCACAGTAGCTGGGGCAGAAGCTAACGAAACTGCAACTTTCGCAGATTTAGGTAGAGCACCAGGTGCATGCACGACAAGGTCATAACTCGGAGTATCAGCCTCAGCTGTGCTTTCCGATATCGAGGTGAAGGTAAGGCCAAAAATGGCCAGTGAGGCAACAATTGCAAGAGTCCGCTTAATTTTCTGCATAGTGCAATAAGTCTATTTAGATAAAGTAAGTAAACGCTTACAGTTAGCG
>JAURKU010000035.1 GCA_030831605.1 Rhodoluna sp. | reverse complement strand
TCCATCTTGTATTCCTCAGTCCAGTAACGAACTGAATCCTGGATATATTTACTAACCATTGGGTTTTCGGTAGCAGTGTCATTTCCACAGCCAGAACCGCTCGTCTTGACTCCAGTCGCATCACGGCGATACCAGTAGCCAGGAACTAGCTTCTCGAACGAGAAGTTAGTGCTGTCCTGAACGTGGTTGTAAACCACGTCCATGATAACGCGCAATTTATTGTCGTGCATGGACTTAATTGCCGTCTTTAGCTCTCTGATTCGGGCCTTTGGATCAGCTGCATTAGAAGAGTACGAACCTTCTGGGACGTTGTAGTTCTTAGGGTCATATCCCCAGTTGAATTGATTACCTTGGCCTGTTTCATCCACTGAGCCAAAGTCGTAGATCGGCAGCAACTCTACGTGGGTAACACCGAGGTCCTTGATTGAAGATAGCCCAGTCAAGGTTGTCTTACCCTTAGAGGTGTATTTGGTGTTTGGTTCAGTGAAGGCAAGATACTTGCCCTTGTTTGCTGCAGAAACTCCACTGGTCTTATCAATGGATAAGTCTCTGACGTGGAGCTCATAAACTATCGCGTCAGTTGGATTACCGGTCGAGAAGTTATTTGGCCGTTGGTGTTCGTCCCAGCCAACCGGATCTGTTGACTCTAGGTCAACAACTACACCGCGATCACCATTGATTGTCGTGGCTCTAACGTATGGGTCAATTGCTTCGTTTACCTTGGTGCCGAATTTTGCCCGGTACATGTAGATTGTTCCATCTTGATTACCGTTTAGCGTGTGGACCCAGGTACCCTTGACGTCTTGGGTCATGTTGTAAACGTTAGAAGGTTCCGTTGCAGATGCGCTTGAGTAAGTTACAAGTTGCAGTTGGTCGCTAGTAGGCGCCCAGACCCTAAAGTCTGTTTTCTCTGCCGAGTAGGTGTTTCCTAAATCATTTCCCGAGTAATAGTACTGGTCATTGAACTCCTGTAGGTTCCACAGTGAACCTAAATCAGATTCTTGCTCTCCGTAGTTGGGATGGCTTACCGTGTAGACACTTCCGATCCTCACATTTTCTACAAGATTCATTGTTGTGGTAAAACCGATTGAAGCGTTTCCAGTGATTGCGGACCAACTGGCAATCGCTACTGGTTGATCCAACGAATCACGAAGTTCAAAGTTTGCTTTTTCAGTTTCGAGGTTGAAATTGTTGTCAAAAGTCAACTTAATTTCTTTTAGCCCGGTGACTCTTGCTGCTAGAAGCATTGGTTCACTCGAAGGCTTTTTCGTCCAGATGAATTTCGATCCGCTCTTCACCCAAATCTCTGCAGTAGGGACACCATCGCGATCGACAAAGTTTCTTATGAAGCGGTCGCCATCAGGATCCTTGTCCCAGTTCGCAGTTCTAATGATGAAGCCGATTGACTGTGCACTGGCAGAATTTGGTAGATCCCAGGTTCCCTTAGCGCCGTAGTCATCAAGGATGTAGTTAGCTCCGCTTTTATCAAACTCGTAAGCCTTACCATCGGCACCGTCGTACCACATCCAAACGTTCCAAGGATTGTATTTAGTTGGATCTGGCTTTTGGTAATGGATGATAACTCGCTTATCTCCAGCTGCCCTCGATGGCTGAGCATCTATGGTAACCAAGCCAGTTAGTGCTACAAACAAAGACAGAATTAGGCCGATTAGGCGCTTAGGTGAAGCAGAAATACGCACAATTTTCTCTTTCCTGAAGGGGTTAATAAGACTGTAAGCGTTTACCTATGCATTTCACAGCCAACTCAAGATTCTCTAAGGGAGTCGTTATCTAAAAGTTATCTGGTGGGGCGTGCGGGACTTGAACCCGCGACCGACGGATTATGAGTCCGCTGCTCTAACCGGCTGAGCTAACGCCCCCAGCCATTTCTAGATTACTGCTCTCGGCGCTTTATTGTTTTCTTCGCCTTACTTACAGTTTTCTTGACTCCCTTGCGCACCTGCCGGTCTACTTTCTTTGCAGTTTTCGCAACATCGCTTCTGATCTCGTCGATGCCCTCTTTGATCTCATCTGAGATGCGGCCTAGAGCAATCAATGCTTGGCGACGCATACGCCGCTCTGCCCGTCTAACTGCAAGACTTAGCCGACCGATTGGCCTAGAGTACTCTTCCAGGTTGTCATCGCTTTGCTGTCTAGCATCCTGATCGCCTCGGTATAAACCTTCGAAGATAGCTAGAGTGCGCTTGATGTCGTGGCTTTGAATCAAGTGAATTGAGTTCTCTGATAGCCGATCTAATTCCTTCTGATCAGCCGTAGCTAGTTTCAATAAACAAGCCGAAAAATCATCCACGTCGTCCGGCTCAAAAAGGTAGCCGTTATCCCCATGGTGAACTAGGTGCGGAAGTGCCATGGCATTTGCAGCAATCACTGGCCTACCTGAGGCCATGGCCTCCATGGTTGCAATGGATTGCAATTCTGCAATTGATGGCATCGCAAATACGGTGGCTCGCTCGTAAGCCAGCGGCAATTCCGCTTCCGTGACGTGGCCAAGGAATTGAACTCGATCTGCAACGCCGAGCTCTTGAGCCAAATCGCCAAGGTACTTTCGCTGTGAACCGTCTCCAGCTATTTCTACCTGAAAATCTATTTCCTTCGGCAATTTTGCTACGGCCCGAATCAAATTGTGAATGTGTTTTTCCCAATCCAAACGACCAAGAAAAAGCACACGAAATGGCTTATTCGTTGTTCTAGTTGGGTTGGCAAATTTAGTGGCGTCAATGCCGCAGGAGATTGATAACACGTTTTGAATACCGGCAGCCTGCTCCAGAAGCTCCGCAGCTCGCCTAGTTGGGGTCGTTACATGATCAAATTTAGCCAGAACCTTGCCGGTGTCTTTCCACAACTTGGCCTTGACTCTACGTTCAAGAAACTGGGGCAGGTGCAAATACTTTAATAGGTTCTCTGGCATAAGGTGATTAGTCGCAATTAACCTAACGCCTCGTTCCTTGCCGCTTTTGGCTAAAACCCTTCCGAGTACCATATGTGACTGAGAATGGATGGCATCAGGTTCAACATCGTTCAAAATCTTGTCCACATGTTTTTTTAGGGTCAATGGCCAAACAAAGCGAAGAGTTTTGTGAATGATCAACCTGCGGCTTCTCAGGCGGTGCACAGTCATTTCGACACCGTCATGAACCTCGGTAAAGGTGCCCCACTTGTTACTGTATGCAGGAGCTAATACGTGGACATCATTGCCGTTGCGAACTAATCCCCCAGCAAGACGCTCAGTAAAGCGAGCGGCCCCGTTGATATCTGGTGGAAAGGTGTCAGAGGCGATCAGCACGCGAAGTGGCTGACCTGGGTGCCTAGTCGACAATGCCAATGGATAAACCTAACTGAGTTGTTGGGAAATCGGGCTCCCCCAGCCCTGCTTCTAAGTTTACCTTAGTTAGCCTTAGTTACCTGTGGATGCACCTTAGACAGCAGATATACGCCGATAACTGCTACTAAACCGCTTGCAACAAAGCCAAACATGATCGGAACTGATGCGTTCATAGCCTCGTTCAGCACCACAACTCCGATGCTCACAGCCACTAATGGGTCAATTACGGTAAGTCCCGCAACTACTAAGTCTGGCGGTCCTGAAGTGTAGGCATTCTGCACGAACCAGCCGCCTAAAAGGCCAGCGGCTATTAAACAAACCACCGCTGCCAAGGTTAGACCATCGGTCACGGGCTCAAACTTCAAGCCGATGAGCCGGTCAAAACCGCCTTGACTGAATAGGCGCTTTAGCACGACTTTAGTAAGGGTCGCCACGAAGCCAAAGAGTACACCGGCTCCAACTATGAATGTCAGCGGCTTGAAATTATTAGCTCCCCTAAATTGAACTACTAGGCCGACTGCTATCAAACTAGCTACCAGGCTGAGAATGTAGATCAAAGCTTGATCGTCGATCGCTGGCTCTACCGCCACCTCGTGAGCCATGACAACGAATGCTCCTAGGCCTAAGGTGCAAAGCAAGATTGCATAAATAGATGCAGCATTTAACGGTGTCTTAGTTATCCGTGAATTGATAACAGAGGTTAGAACTAAAGCTATAGCGCCGATTGGTTGAACAAGAATCAGTGGCGCTAAGAGCAATGCCGTGAATTGAAGAACCAGAGCAATGATAGATATGAATAGTCCAGTGACCCACTGCGGGTGCCGAATCAGGTCTAAGAGTTGCCTAAAGGTGAAGTGGGAGCGTCCGGACAGGGCAGCCTTCTTTTGAATGCCCACCGCGCCATTTTGCAATTGCGAACCGATGGCTAACGCCACGGCGGATAAGACCGCCAGTCCAATTGCTAAGAGCTTCAATTTTCTCCCGCCAGATTCGTTGTCTTAAGCCTAGCGAGTCATAGCCGGTCTATTTACGCTAAATTTAAGCGGTGATTAGGCCAATTTGCATTACTGGCGAGCCAGTGCTTCATTCCAAGGCGCAAGAGGTGAACAACTTCGACCAAGACCTCCGCGATTTAGTGCGAGACATGTTTGAGACCATGGACGCAGCACCTGGGGTTGGATTGGCAGCTCCGCAGATAGGCGTTCCGCTGAGGGTTTTTGTCTATGACTGGGACGCTGAAGATGGCTCAGCGCAACGCGGAGTTATTATCAACCCGGTTCTAGAAACATCTGAGATTCCATTCGGTGAACCAGATTGGGAAAATGAATCAGAAGGCTGCCTTAGCGTGCCAGGTGAAAGATTCCCAATTAAGCGAGCAGACACAGCAACAGTGAAAGGCGTTGACCTAGAACAGAACCCGGTTGAGATTTCAGCTACCGGTTGGTTTGCCAGGATTTTCCAACATGAATTTGATCACCTAAATGGAACTCTTTACGTTGACCGTTTAGTTGAACCCCACAAAACAGATAGCCACAATGCAATCAGCGAACATGGCTGGGGTAAGCCAGGATTATCCTGGCTGCCCGGAAAAGACAATCTAGAAGGTTAGAGCACCTAAACGACAGAGCTTTAAAAGCAATTGGCTTCTGGTGTTGAGTAAAAGCAAGTTCTGCACTTTGGTGATTGTCTGACGGACTTTTAGTTTCGGTACTTGAACTGTTTGAGCGATTTGCGCATCCGTTTTTAGTAAACAGAAGTTTTCTAGAATTGCCTGCTCTTTGAAATCCAAACTATCAATGCTGGTAGCGGCCTTGGCGTAATCCTCTTTATCAGTCTCGCCTTTTTTTAGTTCAGGTAATAGTTCCCTAATTGCGTAATCTGCTTCCGGCTCTTTACACATCTTCACTGCACTGACAAATGCCTCAATGCCTTGATCCACAAAGACACAGTCAACTGCCCCTGATTCGATTGCCTGAATACGAAGATCCACGTCTTGAAAGGTAGCTGAGATAAGAATCCGACCGATGTCAGAAGAATTCACCTTAGCCATCGATTGCATAGCTTTGACATAATCAAACGCGGCAGAACTCGGAAGCCGCTGATCTAGGACAGCCACGTCAAAACTGTAAGCAAGAAGATCAGTCGGCGATAAAGCAAAGCCATCCGATTCTAGGACTACCTTTAGGTTGGAGTTTTCTTCCAGGGCTACTCTTCTTGCACCGCGAAGCATATCTGAGCCACCGATAAGAGCAACTCTTAATAGCGCAGGCAACCTTATTTGCCTTTCGAGTGCTTTAGAACATTTGGAAATGCTGCTGAAACCGTAAAACCTACCCCGGGCACTCGGGCAAACTCAATAGTTCCTTCGAATAAGGCAACGCGTTCCATCATGGCGGTGAGGCCAGGACCACTTAGATGCTCAACCAGCGCCTTCTGATCATCGCTTACCGTGTAGGTGTTTAGCTCTTGAGCTAGCTCACGTCTTATCTCTTCCCCGTTATCCTTGATAAGAATCTGAAGCGCTGTATCTTTCCAGATGAAATCAACATCGACACCGGTGTTCACTGGAGCATGTTTTCTGGTGTTTTCGAGGCTGTCATAAACTACTCGATAAATCACCAGAGCCATACCGTCATTTAGTTCAAGCGGGTTACCGGTCTCTCTAAAGGTAACCCCGTAACCAAACTCTCGGTAACTAATAAATAGTGGGTTTAGATCCCTGATCCCTGGTAAAGCAAATGCCTTTCGATCTTGTAAGGCAAGTAAGTCTGAGAGCCTTCGTATTTCACTAAAGGACTTTTTTATACCCGCATGCAGGGTTTCCAGGATTCGAGGCGCGGCAGTAGGGTCAGCCTTTAGGGCGTAACCGCCGGATTCGGAAGCAATAAGGTTCGCGCTGGTCTGTTCCAAAAGAAGTTCTGTTACATCCTTTGCGATCCCGAATCTGCGATCCTGCTCGGCAAGACCCATTTGCGCACTAGCTAGCTTAGTTTCCATCAGGGCAACATCAACTTCAGTACCTACGTGGAAAAGTTGAGCGTATAGAAGACGTCCCATGAACCATGCATTGGCATTTATAGCAATCAGTGCGATGAAGCCAGCAATCGCGATAGCAATCTTGGCATCACCGGTTGGCAGCTCAACTCCATACAAAGATGATTCGACAGGCAATGTGAAGACAAACCAGAAATAAACAGTTGAACCAACCAGAATGTTTAGTGCTAAGCCAACCAACCGCACAACTTTGTTGGCGAAAGTTGCCAGGAGGAAAATTGCCACGCAGGCATTTAGCTGGCTAACTTGCGGTTCGAGACCCCCAAGAATTGGCCCAACCAGTCCAATAGAAAAAAGACCAATTCCAAACCAAGGTAGCGCTCGAGATACTGCAATTGACGCAGCCAAAACTACCGAGGAAATCAGAGTAGTTGTCCCCTGCAGAGATAAATCCATTCCACCGAAGACAAGAAAGCAGGCTATGGCCACCAATATGGCGGGGAGCCACTTCTGGTCACGAATCCAAAGAAACATTTGGTCTCCAAAAGGGCCTATTTATTTGGCTCCCCGGCTTGGACTCGAACCAAGAACCTATCGGTTAACAGCCGATTGCTCTGCCAATTGAGCTACCGAGGAATGTGCCGTTTAGGGCAACTTGAATACTTTATCAAATATTGATGGCTTAGTAACCAAGTATCGGGTCAACCAAGCCAACCCAGTCCCCTTTGCCCTGGTACGCGGCTAGGTTCTGCTTGATTCTCAGAGAAAACATCCTGACTACCTGGGCGTTGGTATCGGCCGTGTGCGGGGTGATGATGACGTTTTTCGCACTCCAGAGCGGATGACCATCCGGCAACGGCTCAGGATCTGTTACATCGACGCCTGCTCCAGCGATAAGGCCGCTATTTAGGGCAAGAACTAAGTCCTCGGTGACTACTACTGCGCCTCTGGCTATGTTGACTAGATATGCTGTCGACTTCATTTGGCTAAACCGTCGTTGGTCAAAAAGGCCCTTGGTCTTATCGGTAAGCGAGCAGGCCAAAATAACCCAATCCGCCATAGCCAACTCAGCATCAAGATGCTCCAAGGTGGTCACCTTAGCTGCGCCTTCTAGCGGGATCTGCCGGTTTCTAACCACTGTTATGTTGGCTCTAAACGGGCCGAGGAGCTTAATTAGCTCCTCCGTGATGCCGCCACCTCCAATTATCAGAACATTAGCGTCATACAGCGAGTCGGCATGCTTTCTTCCCCAACTCGTTGCCTTTATTCGCTCAGGTAAAACTCTGCCAAGGGCCATAGAAAGCATAAGTGCGTGCTCAGCTACCGGCTCCCGATAGGAGCCCTTAGCGCAGGCGAAGCGAACTGGTAGTTGGATTACCTCACTGAAAGCATCGACTCCAGCGAAAGGCAATTGCACAAACTCTAACTGCGGGTTCTCTTGGATAGTTTTGAATAGCCCTTCCGGATCGGCGTAAGCTGTCCAAATCAAAGCCCCCACCGATTCATCCAATTCGCTCAATTGGGAACCGGATTCAAATACTGCCTTTTCATAGTCAGGAAAACTCTTCGGCAGAATACTTACCTTGGTTTTATCTATGCTCACGCCAAGGCCCTGATTTTCTCTTCTAGAGAAACCAAATCTCGCTGCACCTTACCGTGTTGCTCTGGGTTAGATTCCTTATCGATTAGAGCCAGCGCACTAATCATGGCTGCTCTATCGCGAACAAGTATTTTCTTGATGGCCGCATTGATTACACCTTCCGCGTAATCCTTCGCTTGATCTGCGCTGGAAACGGGAAGCGGCTTCGCGGCGATTGATCGAATCAATGAATGAAGCGGATCAGGCGTATTCTGCAGAATTCGGTCAATCCAATTTGGCTCTGCAAGTTGTGCTGCAGACGCCCTAACCGCTTGGGCAATTACGTTATAGCTCAGAGCTGCAAACAGCTCTCCGCAAACTTGGTTAATCTGTTCCTGGTTCCAAGCAATTGGAATCTGCAGCAACACTGCTAATACCTCTTGCTCAAATCTGGTGTTTGCGTCATTTAGATTTGGTGCTGGAAACTCAGGCTGGTCATCGGCCTGGGCGGGTTCGACCGGGTCATAATCGCCTCGACGACTCGACTGCACGGCCTGCGATCTTTGTCTAGTCAACTCTTGTGAGAGTAGGCGGTTAATTTCATCAGCCGATAGCTGAACCTTGGCAGCCAGGATCCGGACGTATTGTTCTCTTGCACCTAAGTCACTTAGCTTTGCCAGAACTGGAACTGCTGCGGTTGCGGCAGAAAGTCTTCCTGGGTAAGTCGTCAAGTCGTGCCCAGAAATTTTCTGATCCAAGGCAAACTCATATATCGGTCTACGGCTGGAAATCATGTTGGCAATCGCCTGATCGCCTTGCTTTATACGTAAGTCGCAGGGATCTAGTCCTTCTGGCCCAATTGCTACGAATGTTGAAGCGATGAACTTCGATGATGACTCAAATGCCCGCATGGCGGCTTTCTGGCCGGCAGCATCGGGGTCGAAGGTAAAAATCACCGAAGCAGCTTGATCGGATGAGCCAAATAGTTGATTGATTCGCCGGATGTGATCATCGCCGAATGCCGTACCACATGTAGCAACTGCTGTTTTAATCCCAGCAAGATGACATGCCATCACATCGGTATAACCTTCAACTACGACAACCTGGCGGTTTTGGACTATCTCTTTCTTGGCTAAATCAAGCCCGTAGAGAACTTGGGATTTGTGGTAAACCGGCGTCTCAGAAGTGTTGATGTATTTGGCAAGTGGATCATCTTCGTAGATCTTTCTGGCACCAAATCCAATCACGGCGTTTGTTGCATCGCGAATCGGCCAGATCAATCTGCCGCGAAACTTGTCGTATCTCTTTCCTTCTTTGGCCACCAAAAGGTCAACTTTGATCAATTCCTCTTCGGTGAAGCCTTGCGCTTTCAAATGATCAGTTAGAGCAGTCCATGACTTTGGCGCATAGCCAATGCCGAATAATTCAGCCGCGGCCTTATCAAAGTTTCGAGTACTAAGAAAATTCCTTGCCTCCTGCGCTTCCGCTGAGTTTAGCTGTTCAGCGAAAAACTTTGCCGCCGCTTCGTTGGCAGCAAGTAATCTGCCGCGGTTTACCGAGTCATCACGAGATCCAGATTCATACTGGATTTGGTAGGAAATCTTTGCCGCACATTTCTCGACTGCTTCGTAGAAGGTGATGTTCTCCAGCTTTTGCAAGAACTTATAGACATCGCCTCCCTCACCGCAACCAAAGCAGTGATAAAAGCCCTGATCGCCACGAACGTTAAACGATGGTGATTTCTCGTCGTGGAATGGACACAGGCCTTTGAGCGAGCCAACGCCGGCTAATTTTAACTGGACATATTCGCCGACCACATCGGCGATGCTGATACGCTGTTTGATCTGTTCGATATCGCGCTGCGGGATTCGGCCGGCCATTTACTCAGCCTCTCCGATCGAACCAATTAGCCTGTGGTGCATATTTAGAGCTGAAGAATCAGTAAGCACCGCTATCTGATCGACAATTACTCGGTGTTTTTCCTGCTCATCTCTAGCCTTTTCCCATTGCAATTTGTTAAACGGATCAAGATGTTCGCCATTGGAAGCTAGTAAGACGTCGGCTAATTCGCTAAGCACAGAACGTTGCCAGGCATAGTGATCTTTGTATCTAACCGCTGACATAAGAAAGTAAGACACTATGCCTTTGAAAATTGCTATCTCGGCGGCAACCTCATTTGGAACTACGACATCCGCTGTGTACCTTGCAAAGGTGCTTTCTGGATTCGCGCGGAATGTTGCCTCCGTCGTTCTAGAAACAAAACTTCCGATAACCGAAGAAGTTAGATTCTTCAGTTGGGCCGCTTGCCTTGGAGTTCCCGACCATTGTTTTAGCCAGTTTGGATTAGCCTGAAGCCGATTAAAGGCCTCAGCTAGTTCGAAACGAGGAATTCTTGAACCATTCCATCTTTCAATCTCGGTGACCAAGGCATCCTCCGAGTTATTAAGTTGATCAAGGGTTACTAATCCTTCAAAAACTGCATCTTCGAAATCATGTACCGAGTAGGCAACATCATCACTGAAATCCATGATTTGAGCTTCAAAGCACTTTAGGTTATCTGGTGCCCCGGCACGTATCCAGTCAAAAACCGGAACATCGTCTTGATAGACACCGAATTTCAGCGATCTATCGGCACCAAAATCTGGAACTGCATTTTCTGCGGTCCACGGATACTTGCAGCAGGCATCAAGGGTTGCTCTGGTTAGGTTTAGCCCAAATGCTATACCCTCCTCCGAATAAACCTTTTGCTCAATTCGAGTAAGGATGCGAAGGGTTTGAGCATTGCCTTCGAAGCCACCAAAATCTTTTGCCCAATCATTAAGTGCTTTTTCTCCATTATGACCAAATGGCGGGTGCCCAAGATCGTGAGCTAGGCAGGCAGAATCTACAACATCCGGATCAACTCCGAATTCAACCGCCATCTCTCGACCAACCTGAGCTACTTCAAGCGAGTGAGTCAATCTGGTCCTAGCAAAATCGCTCTGTCCAGGTTTCAGCACCTGTGTCTTTGCCCCAAGCCGCCTAAGCGAAGACGAATGAACTATCCGAGCCCGATCTCTAGCAAATTCTGTTCTAGCCGAGCGACCGGTGCCACTTTCCTTGAGTAGGCGTTCCCTGTCTTGATCTGAGTAGTTCTGGCTCATCCGCCGGATACCCCTAACTCAGCCTCGCTCAACATTCTGCGCTGATCACCTTCAAGTTCTCTAGAGTTCAACCAATTTTCTGGCAAAGCACAAACCTTGGCACCGCCGAGTCTTCCTCTCGGGCCCTCTGCTAGTTCACCAGGATACGGTAGCGACCAGTCTAGACTGCCGAGCAGGTCATCCATCTGGGCAAGTGACTCGACCTGTGCAAGAGCAGCACGGAATTCTCCGCCAACGGGATAACCCTTGAAATACCAGGCAACATGTTTTCTGATATCTCTGCAAGCTCGCTCTTCGGATTCGAAGAACTCGACTAAAAGCTGAGCGTGCTGTTTGAACGCCTGGGCCACTTCACCGAGGGTTGGTTGCACCGGATCGATTGCTAAATCGGATTTTGGATCCCGAGCATATTCCTCAAAAGCGTTCTGCAGGTCGGCAAATAACCAAGGCCTACCTAAGCAACCTCTGCCAACCACAACCCCGTCGACACCGGTTTGCCGCATCATTCTGATTGCATCTGCTGCCGACCAGATATCACCATTACCGAGTACCTGAACATCTCGAAGCGCATCTTTTAATTCGTAGATCGCGTTCCAATCGGCATTACCGGAGTAATACTCGGCTGCTGTTCTGCCGTGTAGTGCGACTGCCGCGGCCCCTGCATCAGCGGCGGCTTTACCAGATTCCAAAAATGTAAGGTGATTGCTATCAATGCCTTTTCGCATCTTCACAGTCACCGGGATATCTCCCGCAGCTCGAACAGCATTGGAGACTATCGCGCGGAACAAGTCTTGTTTATACGGAAGTGCTGCACCGCCGCCTTTCCGGGTGACCTTAGGCACCGGACAACCAAAGTTGAGATCAATGTGATCTGCTCTGTTTTCGGCTACCAGCATGGTCACTGCTTCGGCAATAGTTTTGGGGTCAACCCCATAGAGCTGAACAGATCGAATGCTCTCGCTCTCGTGGTGACCAATAAGGCGCATTGACTCCTCAGTTCTTTCAACCAAGGCTCTCGAGGTGACCATTTCACTGACATACAGACCTCCCCCGTATTCGCGGCAGAGTCTTCGAAACGCGGTGTTGGTGATTCCCGCCATGGGAGCTAACACTACTGGCGTGGAAATCGAAATGGCACCGTACTTGAGCAAAATAAGACCTACTAGGACACTAGTTTGGCAGCAAGGTATGACTTGAGCTGATCTAGGCCAACTCGCTGCTGTTCCATGCTGTCGCGGTCACGGACGGTTACCGCTTGATCTTCTAGAGAGTCGAAATCGACTGTGACACAAAATGGTGTTCCGATTTCGTCCTGACGACGATATCTTCTTCCGATTGCACCTGAATCGTCAAAATCAACATTCCAATTCTTTCTAAGATCCTGAGCAAGGTTTTTTGCCACTGGGGAAAGATCTTCATTTCGAGAAAGTGGAAGTACCGCAACTTTGACTGGAGATAGTCGATAATCGAGACGAAGCACAGTTCGAATATCGACTCCACCTTTGGTGTTTGGAGCTTCATCTTCGGCATAAGCATCAACCAAGAATGCCATTAGCGACCTGGTTAAACCTGCGGCGGGCTCAATCACAAACGGAGTCCAGCGCTCACCTTTAGCTTGATCGAAGTAGCTTAGATCAACGCCTGATTCCTTGGAGTGGATAGTTAGGTCGAAATCAGTGCGATTAGCAATACCCTCTAATTCACCAAACTCACTTCCTTGAAAACCAAAACGATACTCGATGTCAACTGTCCGTTTTGAATAGTGTGAGAGTTTTTCCTTCGGGTGCTCGAATAAGCGCAAGTTATCTGGTTTGATACCTAAATTGACATACCAGTTATAGCGCTCGTTGATCCAGTACTCGTGCCAGCTCTCATCAGTGCCCGGCTCGACGAAGAATTCCATTTCCATCTGTTCAAACTCGCGAGTTCTAAAGATGAAATTGCCCGGTGTGATTTCGTTTCTAAAAGATTTACCGATTTGACCGATACCAAATGGTGGTTTCATTCTTGAAGCACCGAGCACGTTCGCGAAGTTGACAAAAATGCCTTGGGCTGTCTCCGGTCGAAGATAGTGAAGTCCGGACTCATCTTCAATTGGCCCAAGATAGGTCTTTAGTAGTCCATTGAAAAGCTTTGGTTCAGTCCAGATGTCTTTGCTGCCACAATTCGGGCAGGGCACCTCTGCAAGACTTGCCGGCTGTCTGCCTTTTTTCTCAGCAAAGGCTTCTTCTAGGTGATCGGCTCTAAATCTCTTGTGACAGGATGTGCACTCAATTAGCGGATCGACGAATTCTCTGACATGTCCAGACGATTCCCAAACCTTCTCCGGCAAAATAACTGAGGAGTCTAGACCGACAATGTCTTCACGGCTGTTGACAATTGACTGCCACCACTGGCGTTTGATGTTTTCTTTGAGTTCGACTCCGAGCGGTCCGTAATCCCAGGCCGAACGGGTTCCACCGTAAATTTCACCGGCTGGAAAAACAAAGCCTCTGCGCTTTGCTAGAGAAATAACTGAATCTAGGCGTGTTGGGGCTGCCATTTATGCTCCCTTGGTTAGGCACCGTTGGCTACGGTGTCTCAGATAGTTAGTTTACCTGCCCTTAGGTCTATCCTCGGCTTTACCAAAGCGTCGATTGCGCTTGGTGTATTCGGCTAAAGCACTCCAAAGGTGTTCTCTGTTGAAATCAGGCCAAAGCACATCCATAAAGACGAACTCGGCATAGGCCGATTGCCAAAGTAGGAAGTTGCTGATCCGTTTTTCACCACTTGAGCGAATGAACAGGTCAACATCTGGAAGATCTTTGGTCAGTAGATACTTCTGCACTGTTTTATCGGTGATCTTGGCAGGAAGCTTACCCTGGCTGTTATCTTCAATCATTTGATTTATTGCCTCGATGATTTCGCCGCGACCGCCGTAGTTCACGCACATCGTAAAAACTAAGCCAGTGTTGTTTTTGGTAAGTTTTTCGGCAGCAACTAGTTGGTCAATAACACTTGGCCATAACCTAGGTCTGGTGCCAACCCAGCGGATCTTAACGTTCCAGTCATCTAGTTGGTCTCTGCGCCGAAGTAATACTTCGCGGTTATAGTTCATCAAGAATTTGACCTCCTCTGGAGATCGCTTCCAGTTCTCCGTTGAAAAGGCAAACACGGTTAAATACTTAACTCCAGCTTGGATAGCCCCTTCGATGACATCCATGAGCGCACTTTCGCCAGCTCGGTGACCTTCAACGCGGGTTAGTCCCCTAGCGTTAGCCCAACGCCCGTTGCCGTCCATAACTATTGCAACATGGCTTGGAACATTGCCGGCGAACTTAGGCTTTTTCATTCACGCTCCAGGTGATTAATCGATTTCAGGCCTTTATCGATATGCCACTGTGTGTAGGCGCTAACTATTCCTGATGCTGAAAGTTTAACGGCATCGCTGGCTTTTTCGACTATCTCCCAGTCCCCGGCCAGTAGGGCTGCTAAAAGTACCGTTGCATCTTTTCCGATGATTGCTGCAGCCGGGGTCAGGCAGCTTTGACAGACCACTCCTCCAGTTTGGACATAAAAAGCCGGATGCGGACCGGGTTCATTACAAGTGGTGCATTCAGCAAAATTCGGGGCCCAACCGGCAATCGAAAGTGATCTCAGTAGATAGGAGTTCAAAATCATCTGCGGCTGATGCTCTCTATTTGCCAGCGAACGCAGTGCACCAACTAATAGCAGATACTGATTTCCAGCCGGTTCTTCATCGGTTAGCTTGAGTGCGGTTTCACAAATTACGTTGGCCACTGTAAATGAGTCGTATTGATCACTTATTGCCGCTCCGTATGGCCCGATGATTTCAACCTGAGTGACGGTATCTAGATTTTTACCTTCGTAACACTGCAGGTCCACCACCATGAAGGGTTCTAATCTAGCGCCAAGTTTTGAAGCAGTTCTTCTTACGCCTTTAGCAACTGCTCTAATTTGACCACGACGACGGCTAAGCAGAGTAACTATGCGATCAGCCTCACCCAGTTTGTGGGTGCGCAAAACCACTGCTTCGTCTCGGTAGGTAGGCACCTAACAAGTATTACCGCTTGGAGCGGTTAACCGCCGAAATGACAGCCTTAAGTGAGGCAGTCGAGATATCTCCATCAATACCCACACCCCAAAGCGTCTTACCATCAACTGATAACTCAACGTACGCGGCTGCTAGAGCGTCACCGGACGCGCTCAGGGTGTGCTCAGAGTAATCCAAGAGCCCAACCGAAATATCCTGCCCGGCTAACACTGATAAAAAGGCCGAAATTGGTCCATTTCCTGAGCCCTGAACCTTCAATTCTTGATCGTTATCGCGCAGGGTAGCCTTTAGTTCAACAACCCCGTCGAGCTCAGAATTGGTTTGCATCTGCTTGAGTTCAAAACGACCCCATTTTTTATTCTCATCTTTATTTGGCAGATACTCGTCCTGGAAAATTTCCCAGAGCTCCTGTGAGGTAACTTCACCACCTTCACTGTCGGTTCTATTTTGAACCACACGGCTAAATTCGATTTGTAGTCTGCGGGGCAATTCCAAGTTGTGATCGGTCTTGAGTAGGTACGCGACGCCACCTTTACCAGATTGCGAGTTCACTCTGATTACCGCTTCATAACTGCGACCGACGTCCATCGGATCGATTGGCAGATACGGTACTGCCCAATGTAGTTGATCAACTTCAGTATTTTGATCTCGAGCGTCTTTTTCCATTCGCTCGAAACCTTTTTTGATGGCGTCCTGGTGCGAACCAGAAAACGCTGTATAAACAAGATCTCCGCCATATGGAGCTCGCTCCGGAACACGAAGCTGATTGCAATACTCCACTGTTCTTCTGATTTCATCGAGGTTAGCGAAATCTATTTCTGGGTCAATACCTTGACTAAATAGGTTGAGTCCAAGTGTCACTAAATCAACATTTCCAGTGCGCTCACCATTACCAAACAGACAGCCTTCGATTCGATCCGCTCCGGCCATATAACCTAGCTCTGCCGCCGCTACCGCTGTGCCCCGGTCATTATGCGGATGCAGGCTGAGAATTACCGAGTCCCGGTTGATTAGGTTTCTAGACATCCACTCAATTGAATCGGCATAAACATTAGGTGTTGCCATCTCTACCGTTGCAGGTAGGTTAATAATCATCTTTCTTGCAGGGGTTGGCTTTATCTCAGCAATAACCGCATTACAGACATCTCTAGCAAATTCCAATTCGGTTCCGGTATATGACTCCGGTGAATACTCGTAATAAAACAAAGTTTCTGGAACGGTCTTTTCCATTTCCAAACACTTTTTTGCACCAGCTAAAGCAATATCGATAACGCCCTGCTCATCTGTGTTGAAGACCACTCTGCGCTGCAAAACCGAAGTTGAGTTATAAAAATGCATAATCACTTTTTTCGCCCCGCGAACGGACTCGTAGGTACGTTCAATCAAGTGATCTCTTGCTTGAGTTAATACCTGAATCGTCACATCTTCTGGAATGTGATTGCCCTGAATCAATTCGCGCACGAAATCAAAGTCAGTCTGTGAAGCGGAAGGAAAACCAACCTCAATCTCCTTGTAACCCATGTTGACAAGCAACTGGAACATCTTGAGTTTGCGTTCTGGACTCATCGGGTCAATCAGAGCCTGATTGCCATCTCTTAGGTCAACTGCGCACCAGAGCGGCGCCTTAGTTATTTGCTTTGTTGGCCAGGTTCTATCCGGCAGGACAACGGGTATCTGCTCATGAAAGGGGCGATATTTATGTATCGGCATGGCCGATGGTTTTTGATTGTTCTCCATTTTGAAATCCTTGAAATCTATTTAGTTTGCTGGCTTAGGAATAGCTGGATTCTCCGCGACGAGGGAATACTAAATCCCGTCGCGGCTACTAAGCAGGAGCAAGAAGAACATGGCTTCAGATTAGCACAGGCTAAAGTCCAAGCCGACCGAGCAACTTTGGATCAGATTGCCATGAAGGGGCAACCTTGACCTGAATTTTCAACATAACCTTGGTGCCGACAAGCGCTTCTATCTCTCGGCGCGCATCGCTTCCTATCTCCTTGAGCCTGGAACCACCTTTGCCGATAATGATTGGCTTCTGGCTATCGCGCTCTACCCACAAATTGGCATGGATATCGTAAATCTCCACTCCATCACGTTTACCGTGCTCATCGATAGTCACGGCCAATGAGTGTGGCAGCTCTTCCCTTGATTTTTCTAATGCTGCTTCGCGAATCAGCTCGCAGATTCGAGACTCAAGGGATTCCTCTGTTTTTTGATCGGCCGGATACAAAGCAGGAGATTCTGGAAGTAGGTTGGCTAAGACGTGCTTTAGCTCTTCCAACTGCTCACCCGAAACGGCACTGACTGGAATAATCGCTGCCCAGTCCCGTAGTTCGGAGATGGCAACTAATTGACTGGCTAGTTGATCTCGACTAACTTTCTCAGATTTAGTGATTAGCGCGACTAATTTTGCCCTCGGGTAGCGATCAAGCGAAGAGTTTATGTATTGATCGCCAGGTCCGATTTTTTCATCGGCTGGAACGCAAAAACCGATTACATCAACTTCAGAAAGTGTGTTTTCAACCACATCGTTTAATCTCTCCCCTAGAAGCGTCCGAGGGCGATGTAAACCTGGTGTATCGACGATGATCAGCTGGGCATCCTCCGTGTTAGCAATGCCCCTAATAGCTTTTCTGGTGGTCTGCGGCTTACTGCTGGTAATCGCGATCTTTTCGCCAACCAGAGCATTAGTCAGCGTTGATTTACCAACGTTTGGCCTGCCGACAAAGGTAATAAATCCTGCCCGAAACTCATTCACTCTGGATCAACTTCCAAAGCGGCCCTAGCGGCAATCAAGTCATCGCTCATGCGCACCAAGGCAGTGACCACGCGCTTACGGCGACCTTCAACTCGATCAACTCGAATAATCAGACCAGAAAATTCAATCTGGTCGTTTCTAGCCGGTAGCCTACCTAGCTGCTTGGCCAACAAACCTCCGACACTATCGACATCTTCGTCTTCTAGCTCAACTTCAAAATGCTCACCGAGATCAAATAACGAGAGCCTGGTGCTCACTCGAATCCAGCCGTCCTCCAACTCAGTGATCTCCGGTAGGTCTTGATCGTGTTCATCCGAAATGTTACCGACGATTTCCTCAATCACATCTTCCATGGTGACCATTCCGGCCACGCCACCGTACTCGTCGACAATCATGGCTATCTGAATTGCAGACTGTTGCATTTTCTGCAAGAGATCATCAACCGGAAGGCTCTCTGGAATAAACACAGCCTCTCTGGCAATATCGATAGCTCTGATGCTTGCTGCCCGATCCGGATTCTCATGGATCAATCGAGCCACGTCCTTGATATAGAGCACACCTTTGATGTCATCGAGATTCTTACCGATTACCGGAAGTCTGGAGAAGCCATAGCGAAAGAACACCGTCATGCTCGAAGCAAGTGTTTCTTCAGCAGGGATAACCACCATGTCGATTCTCGGGAGCATAATTTCCCGAGCATTGGTTTGACCCAACTCTTCTACCGACTCGATCAGCTCCAGCTCATACTCTTCAGCAGATGCTCTCGGCAGCGACAGCGGTGTAAAAAATAGATTGATTGACTTTAGTAACGGTGAAACTATCCGCACGATGTTACTAGCCCAGGCCGTCTTGCCAGCATTTCGAGCAAGTAACTGCATGACTAAACTAAGCCCAATCACAAGAAGCAGGCTGACCAGAACTACAAGCCAGATATTTAGCCCCCAGGCCACAAAAATTAGGCTGAGCACCACCGCATATACGGCAACTACAACTAATTTGCTAAATGAGATCGCCTCGGTTGGTCGCTCGTCCTCGTCGTTGAGTTTTATTACTGCCTCGGCCAAAGCTAAAAGTATGGCGAAGCTTGCAAGTAGGACAGTGAAAAACAAACCAAGATAAATCATCGGTTTTCCCTTCCCTGCATGTAGTGCTCGACTATTTCTTCTTGCAGGGCGAACATTTCGCGCTCTTCTTCCTTATCGGCATGATCGAACCCGAGTAGGTGCAATATCGAGTGCGCTATAAGTATCAGCACCTCGTGCAATTCAGCGTGGCCACGCTCTTTAGCTTGCCTAGCGGCAACCTGAGGACAAAGCACAATCAGGCCAAGGTGGCCTGCTGGCGTGATGGCATTTGGCTTTCCAGGCCTGAGGCCATCGATCGGTTGGCTCAAAACGTCGGTTGATCCACTTTCCTGTAGCCAATCCAAGTGATACTGCTCCATAACCAATTCATTAACCAAAAGGATTTCAAGATCAGCCCGCGGATCGATATGCATCTTGGCTAGTGCAAAATCTGCCAACTGCATGATTTCGGCTAGCGGAGCATCAATCCCCGATTCGTTTTCTATTTCTACACTCATCGAGCCCTCGGTTTGGTCTTAGCAATAACCTTTTGCTCAAATTTGGAGTAGGCATCAACAATTCTGGCTACTAAGGCATGACGGACAACATCGGATGAATCTAGGTAGCAGAATTTCAAATCATCAACTTTTGGCAGGATCTGGCTGGCTATTTTTAACCCTGATTTGCCAGTCGGTAGATCAACCTGAGTCACATCTCCAGTAACCACCATCTTGGAGTTAAAGCCAAGTCTGGTTAGAAACATCTTCATCTGCTCTGGAGTGGTGTTCTGCGCTTCATCAAGGATAATAAATGAATCATTTAGCGTCCTGCCTCGCATGTAAGCAAGTGGAGCAACCTCGATGGTACCGGCGGTAAGTAGTTTAGGAACTGCCTCTGGATCTAGCATTTCGTGCAAGGCATCAAAGAGTGGGCGTAGATAAGGGTCGATTTTATCGGTGAGAGTTCCCGGCAAAAAGCCAAGTCGCTCTCCAGCTTCTACTGCCGGCCTAGTCAGGATGATACGAGTGACTTCTTTTCGCTGCAGCGCTTGGACGGCCTTAGCCATGGCTAAATAGGTCTTTCCGGTTCCAGCAGGGCCGATTCCAAAAACTATAGTGTTCTGATCTATCGCATCGACGTAATTTTTCTGGTTGACCGTTTTCGGCCTAATACTTTTACCTCTAGAAGACAAAATGCTCTGGCTAAGAAGCTCCGCCGGAGATAAATCCTGCTTGATCATTTTGGCGCTCACAGCTATATCGACCGGTGCTATTTCGTGTCCAGCGCGAAGCATGGTAATTGCCTCATCAATCAGCCGTTTAGCTGCAAAACACTCAGCTTCGTTACCGGTGAGCGAAACGGTGTTTCCCCGAACTAAAACAGAAAGCTGAGGGTGCGCTTTTTCAATACTTTTAAGTAGTTTGTCTTCTGCACCAAAAAGTGAAATTAGTTCGACACCTTCGATTGAAAATTCTAATTTGGTGTCGCCGATGTTTTCTTTCGCCACTAAGCCCTCGCTGCTTTTGCTGTCACGTGAGCATGGACGTGGAAAACTGTTTGTCCCGCCGAGGCTCCAGTGTTGAAGGTTAGTCGGAATGATCCATCGGTGTTTTCAGCGGCTACCTGGCGTGCAAGTTTTAGCACCTCGAGCAGTAGGTTCTCATCGTTATCGGTAAGTTCCGCAACATCGCTGTAGTGCTTTTTAGGAACAACCAGAAGGTGAACTGGCTGTCTTGGAGAAATGTCCCTAAAGGCCACAGCATGTTCTGATTCAGCGACAAAGTTGGTTGGGATTACCCCAGAGGTGATCTTGCAGAAAATGCAATCCAAAGAAACTCCTTATTGATTACTACAAGTCTAGGCTGGGTTTCGACCAAGCGTAAGGGCTGCTAATACAGCCGGACCGGCAGTAGAGGTGCGCAAAACGTTATTGCCAAGGCTAACCCGGTTAGCCGAACTGAATACATCAAGCTCTTCTGGGCTTATGCCGCCCTCAGGCCCGACAACGATGGCAACTTTCCCGCTGCTAGGTAACTTTATATCTGCTACAAACTTATCCCCAGTTGGATCGAGCACTAAAGCTAGATCGAATTGCGACAGTGCCTTGGCTAGTTGCGGGCTATCCAAAACTTCTCCCACTTCAGGAATAAAGCTACGTAGGGATTGTTTAGAAGCCTCCAGAACAATTTGCTGCCACCTTTTTACCCCAGCTTGCTTTTTTGCACCTTCCCAACGGCTCACACTGCGACTGGCCGACCAGGGAATGATCTCAGAAACCCCGAGTTCGGTGGCTGCTTGAATAGCAAGTTCGTCACGGTCTCCTTTAGCAAGCGCCTGGATCAAAGTAAAAGAGCATTCTGGAGCTTTTTCCTGAATAACTTCGTTGACCTGAATTTCCAAATTGTCTTTATTTATCTGGATAACTTCGCCGCGAAGCCTCAGCCCTTTGCCATTGGTTATCGCTATTGCCTCACCAATTCGCATCCTTCGAACGCTAATCGCATGCTTTGCCTCTTGACCGGTGAGCTGCACCCGGTCGGCTGGCTTTATGTTTTCGTCAACAAAGACTGGCTCGAGCATTAACGTCGACGACCTCTACCAAAAGCAGATTGACTTCTTTTCGCTAAAGCCGGTTTTTCAGATTTTCTAAGTTCCGAGAGCTTCTTGAATAACTCTTTCTCTTTAGAATCGACTCTGGTCGGGGTGAGCACCTTTAGATGCACGTGGAGATCCCCTCGACCGTTATGTCTTAGGTGTTTTATCCCTTTAGCCTTCAAAGAGATCACATCGCCGGATTGTGAACCGGGTTTAATTTCAATGTCTTGGTCGCCATCAAAAGTCGTGATTTTTACCGATGTTCCTAGCACTGCATCTTGAAGTGGAACTTCCAAAACAGCAACTAAATCATCGGCTTCACGTTCATAGTGCTCATCGGCTAAAACAGATACCTCGACATAAATATCCCCTTGCGGCCCACCGGCAAAACCAACTTCGCCTTGACCGGAGAGCTGAAGCCTGAGTCCGTGTTCGACTCCTCCAGGAATATTTAGATCCAAAGTTCTTTTGGCCCTAGTTCTACCCTGACCGCGGCAATCAAGGCAGGGCTCTGGGATTGTTTGTCCATAACCGCGACAAGAGTTACACGGAGCACTGGTAATCACATTGCCAAGTAGTGATCGAACCTGTCTCGAAATGCTTCCAGTTCCAGAACAAATATCACAAACCTTTGCTGTGGTTCCAGGTCGGCAGGTTGTGCCAAGACAGGTAGCGCATACAACTGCCGTATCAATATCGAGTTTCTTCTCAACACCAAAAACCACTTCGGCCAAAGTCAACTCAACTCTTATTAGCGCGTCTTGGCCGCGCTCCGCCATTGTTCTAGGTCCGCGCTGACCACCACCGAAGAAGTTCTCAAAGAGATCGCCAAAACCAAAGCCACCCATATCCCCGAGCATCGAGCCGCCATTGTCATACTGTGCTCGCTGGTTAGGATCGCTTAGCACTTCATAGGCGTGGGTTACCTGCTTGAAAAGCTCTTGCTCTTGTTCGGTCGGGTTCATATCCGGATGAAGTTTGCGCGCTAGCTTACGGTAAGCCTTCTTTATTTCGTCTTGGCTGGCATCCCGACTAACGCCAAGGACTTCGTAGTGATCTTGCAATTAGCCCTCGGATTCCTTAGAAAGCAATTTTGATAATGCCAATACGGCGGCAAAATTACGCGGATAGTTCATCCTGGTCGGACCAACTACCGCCACCTTGGCAACTTCCGTTCCTTGACTTGAATAACCAGAGAACAAGAGAGAACTGTTGGAAAGCTCAAAGATCGAATGTTCTGAACCAATAATCGCCTTTGGCTTAGCCTCTTCCAGCTGCCAAGAATTTAGCACTTGCCAGATTTCACTCTGCTCGTCGAAAGTTTTTAGGAGGTTTGCCAAACTACCCGAGAATTGCTCCTCGTTGCGAAGTAGATTCGCCGCCCCTGCAAAAGCTATCTTGTCCTGTTTATTGGCGTCTAATAGAAGCGCGATACCTGAGACTATGACCGCCACGTTATCTCTAAATTCTGGAGCGAAAGATTTCACTAATGAGGATAGTTTCTCAACTAGATTTTCAACTGACTTACCAGATAACTCTTTGCTGATTTTCTGCTTAATACTGGTCAGATTTGTAGCGCTAAGATTCTTCTTCAGTAAGACCACGTGCTGTTGGATTCTCTCGGAATCAGTAACCAGAAGAATCAAAACCCTGTTTTCGGATATTGACACTAATTCGATCGCGGTCACCGAGACTGATTTGAGATTTGGGTATTGGACAACCGCAGCCTCGCCGGTTGCTTTTGCTAAGAGCTGAGCAGAGGTTTGCAAGCGTTCGTCGAGATCAGTTAACTGATCTAAGGTTTTCGAGAAAATTCGGTTTAGTTCAGCCAAATTCTTTTTTATTTCAGCTGCCACTGCTTCTGCCTGGAGTAACTGGTCCACAAAGACGCGATAACCCTTATCGGTTGGAATGCGTCCGGAAGATGTGTGAGGAGCAGCGATGTAACCTTCTTCTTCAAGCAGCGCCATGTCGTTTCGAATAGTTGCACTTGAAACACCAAAATGGTGCTTTTCAACTATGGCCTTAGAACTTACCGGCTCATTGGTAGCAATGAAATCTTCAATAATGGCTTGTAGAACAGCCATATTGCGATCCGAAATCATGTGACTCCTCGATAAGTATTACTTAGCACTCAACTCTCTAGAGTGCTAATTCTACTTTACAAAGCGAATGCTAATCGGATAGCGATATTCCTTCAGATTTGATCCGGCGATGGTGGCTTGGATAGTGAAAACCAAGCCGACGATTTGAAAGATAATCAAAAGCGGAATTATGACTATAAAACCAATCAATAGGGTCATAATGCCAACGAGTGTTCCGCTTACTGCAATCAAGAGCATAGTCAGTTGGAAATTCAGTGACTCGGTTGCATGGCGACGATCAAAATCGGTAGCAGTTGAGCTACCGCGAATAATAAGTCCAGGCAACCAGGTGAGCACCCAGGTAACCCCGGTCAGATAACCTAGGACGTTAGCCAAGATGGCACCGAGGTGTGACCACATAGCTTGCTGGCCATTAGATCTATTGACCGTTGTTGAGGCAGCGGCAAGTTTCTCGTCAACCACAAGATCAACTAGTTGCTTTCCGCAATCTGGGCAGAACTTTCCAATGACTCTTACATCTTTTTGGCATGACAAGCAGTAGTTCATTTATTTATTCCTTTACTTCTATCTAAAATTCTAAAACTTTTCTGATCACTGCATCGGCTAAAAGCCTGCCTTTTGGTGTTAGCGTCATTCTTCCCGAAATTGCTGATGCTCCTTCGATAAGCTCATCCGCTATCAACTCAGCCACAATTTTCGGACCGGCAAGCCCCTGTGATCTTAACCATTGAACATCAACTCCATCAACCAGGCGTAATTCCAGCATGACCTTTTCAACAACCCTGTTATCAGAATCAACTAGTTCGCGCTCCAATGCTGGAGAAATAGCCTGACTTATTCTCTCTGCGTAGGCAGCAGGATGCTTTACATTCCAGAATCTGTTCCCCGCTATGTGTGAATGAGCGCCTGGACCGTAACCCCACCAATCCTGAGATTGCCAATAAGCCATATTGTGTTTCGACCTTGAGTCAACCCCTCTCGCCCAGTTACTCACCTCATAGTTTCTAAAACCTGCTTCTACTAAAACTTGCTCTACCATTTCATACATCTGGGCATGCAGATCTTCATCTGGTGGGGATATTTGCCCACTTTCAATTTGGCGATTTAACTTGGTGCCGGGTTCAACAATTAGCGAATAGGCACTGATGTGGTCGGTCTCTAGTGATGTGGCAACCTGCAGACTTTTCTTCCAGTCAGCTAAACTCTCCCCCGGTGTTCCATAGATCAGATCAACGCTGGTCTGAAATCCAATGCGCTTGGCTATTGCTACATTCTTCTCAACGTTCTCGGGATTATGAGTGCGCTCTAAAACCTTTAGGACCTCCGGCACGGCAGATTGCATTCCAAATGAAATTCGATTAAATCCAGCCTCAAATAGTTTTTCTAAATAGCTTTCGTCAACCGAATCAGGATTAGCTTCGGTGGTTATCTCAGCTTCTGGGCTTATGCCGAAGGTGCTTCGCAATCCTTGAAGTATTTGGATCAGATCATCTGCCGCAAGAAGGGTAGGTGTTCCCCCACCAAAGAACACTGTGCTGATTGGACGGGCAATCACTTCGGAGGCGGCTAGGACCTCTCTCGAAAAAGAAATTTCCTTCAAGACATATTCGAAGTACTCATCGCGCCGATGGTTAGCTAACTCGCTAGCGGTATAGGTATTGAAATCGCAGTATCCGCAACGGGTTAGGCAATAGGGAATATGGACATAAGCGTGAAAGCTGTGTTGAGCACTATCAAAAAGCTTGGTGATCCTGCCGTCACTCGGAGCGGGTTCACCTTTAGGTAGCTGGGCCATTACTTGCCCTTCTTCTCGCCTTTTTTCTCAGTGTCTGAAGACAGGGCTGCGATAAAGGCTTCTTGCGGGACCTCGACTCGACCGACCATCTTCATGCGCTTCTTACCCTCTTTTTGTTTTTCGAGAAGCTTTCGCTTACGAGAAATATCGCCACCGTAACACTTCGCCAAGACATCCTTACGCATGGCACGGATAGTTTCTCGAGCAATAATGCGAGCACCGACAGCTGCCTGGATTGGAACTTCAAACTGTTGCCTTGGGATTAGCTCTCTTAGTTTGCTGGTCATCATCACGCCGTAGGCGTAGGCCTTTTCCCTGTGCACAATCGCACTAAAGGCATCCACCTGCTCACCCTGCAGCAAAATGTCGACCTTGACTAGATCTCCCTCGGATAAACCGTTCTCTTCATAATCTAAGGAGGCATATCCTTGTGTTCTTGATTTCAAGTTGTCAAAGAAATCAAAAACAATTTCGGCTAACGGCATGTCATAACGAAGCTGAACGCGGTCGGTTCCGAAATACTGCATGTCCAACATGTTTCCTCTTCGAGACTGGCAGAGTTCCATAATTGTTCCAACATAATCTTTGGGGCTCAGAATAGTTGCACGAACGATGGGTTCTAACACTTTGGAAATCTTGCCGACCGGGTATTCGGAAGGGTTAGTAACAGTGACTTCTTTCTTATCGTCAAGAGTTACCTCATAGACGACCGAAGGTGCTGTTGCTATCAAATCGAGACCAAACTCACGTTCTAAACGCTCAGTAATGATCTCCAAGTGCAAGAGCCCTAGGAAACCACATCTAAACCCAAAGCCAAGCGCTACCGAAGTTTCTGGTTCATAAACCAAGGAAGCATCAGAAAGCTTTAGCTTGTCTAGCGCCTCACGAAGGTTTGGATAATCAGAACCATCGATTGGATAAATTCCTGAAAACACCATCGGCTTAGGTTCGGAATAACCTTTTAGCGCAGTTGTGGCTGGCTTTAGCGAAGTTGTGACGGTATCGCCAACTTTAGATTGGCGAACATCTTTCACTCCAGTAATTAGGTAACCTACTTCACCGACACCTAAACCCTTGGTTGGCTCTGGCTCTGGTGAGGAAACACCAATCTCAAGTAACTCGTGGACAGCTTTTGTGGAAAGCATCGTGATTTTTTCCCGAGCACTCAGTGACCCGTCAACCATTCGTACGTAGGTGACAACTCCTCGGTAGGTGTCATAGACCGAGTCAAAAATCATCGCTCTTGCCGGTGCATTCGGATCGCCGACTGGGTTAGGAACAGTTCGGATAATCACATCGAGCAACTGGTCAACACCTACACCGGTTTTACCGGAAACTTTCAAACAGTCTTCAGGCTTACCACCGATTAGTTCGGCTAACTCCTCGGCGTATTTTTCAGGTTGTGCAGCTGGAAGGTCAATTTTGTTGAGTACCGGAATGATGGTTAGGTCGTTTTCCAATGCCAAATACAAATTGGCTAGAGTTTGTGCCTCAATTCCTTGTGCTGCATCAACTAGCAGCACCGCCCCTTCACAGGCAGCAAGGGATCTAGAAACCTCATAGGTAAAGTCAACGTGACCTGGGGTGTCAATCATGTTCAGCGCATAGGTCTGACCATCAAGTTCCCAAGGCATACGAACCGCCTGCGATTTGATGGTGATGCCGCGCTCACGCTCGATATCCATGCGATCTAGATACTGAGCGCGCATTGACCGGTCATCGACAACTCCAGTGAGCTGCAGCATCCGGTCAGCCAAAGTGGACTTACCGTGGTCAATGTGGGCAATTATGCAGAAATTGCGGATGAGTTCCGGGTTGGTCTTAGCCGGTTCAAGCGCGGTTTTGGCTCTTGGCGACAATAAAGACCTCTTGGCTAAATTCGGGGATTAAGGCGATTGCCTTGGCTCTATTCTCGCATAAACGCTGGTTGTTTAGGCTTGCCCCCACCCCTAAATCGCTGGTATTCTGTTCTAGTTCAGTTGAGTGTCTCCAACCGGATAAAATCCTAAGTTTTTCCCAAGTTCAGCTTGTGCTGAACTGATCAAGAAAGTGAAACATGGCAAATATCAAGTCGCAAATCAAGCGCATTGGCACTAACGCTAAGGCTACCGAGCGTAACAAGGCTGTTCGCAGCGAAGTTAAGACCGCGGTAAAGGCTGTTCGCGCTGCTGCAGCTGCAGGAGACAAGACCAAGGCAACCGAGGCTCTAAAGGTCGCAACCAAGAAGCTAGACAAGGCTGTTTCGAAAGGTGTACTGCACAAGAACCAGGCTGCCAACCGGAAGTCCGCAATCGCCAAAAAGGTTTCTGGACTGAAGTAAATCGTTTTCCAAAATACTTAGACCCGCAGTAATGCGGGTCTTTTTATTTAGCCGGAATGACCCGATTTCGACCGGCGTAAAAACCTGCGGCCAGTTGGATAGTAGTCAGGGCCAAGATCATAATTAGGCTGAGCTCCCAGTTGCCGGTTAGTCTGCGTAATTCACCAAAAAGAAAAGTTCCGGTTGCCGCAATCAAATAACCAATTCCTTGGGCTAATGCCGAAAGCTGCGTGGTCTGTGTGCTGGTGCTGGCCCTCGAGCCAACCAAAATCAGTGACAGCGGAAAAGTTGCCGCGAAACCAAAGCCAAGTAGTAAACAACCGAATACCACTAGATCGTTGTAGCCCCAAATTATCACCAGGCCGATAAGGGTAAATGAAGTTACCGCAACCGAAATTGCCGAAAGGGATTGAAACCGGCGAATAAATATCGAGATGGCAAAACCAGTTGGCACTCCAACAAATGTCGTTAGGCCCAGTAGCCCGCCTGCATCAAGTTCCGTAAAGCCACGATCAATTAGTAGCGAGGGTAACCAATTGAGCGTTGCGTAAAACCCGGTTGATTGAAGACCGAAAAAAGCAACAATCGCCCAGGTAAGCGGTGAGCGATAAACCGCTCGCTTTTCATCCGCGTGGGTTTTTTCACTCACAGTCAAAGTGCTCGATTTAGCTTTAGCGATCGGTATCCAAAAAACAATGGCGATTACTGCAGGAATTATCCAGATCGCCAAGGCTTCTCGCCAAGAACCCAGCGCATCAGAACTTGGCACAGCAATAGTTGCTGCCAAGCTTGCCGAGATCGCCAATAGCGTTACATAGACTCCAGTAATCAGTTCGATCTTCTTGGGAAATTGCTCCCTGACCACGGTTGGAATCAGCACGTTGCCGATAGCTATCGCCAAACCAATAATTACCGTGGTTGAAAGTATTGGTAGGACTCCCCCAACAAGTCGCAGTGCCATTGCCGCGGTAAGAGCCAACAAGACAAAGAGCATCGCCCTATTCAGCCCGAATCTTTTCACTAACCAGGGTCCGGTAAATGCACCAAGCCCAAAACAGACCACCGAGATAGAACTCAGTAGCCCGACTTCGAGCAAACTTAGCTTCTCAACCGAAATGAATTCAGGAATTAGCGGACCAATAGCCGCCACCGGTGGCCTAAGCACTAGCGAGGTGAAGATTAGAGCAAGTAGCGCAAAGACCGCTGCATATCTTTTAGCCAAGCGGACGACCTTTATTGGCAATCAATCTAATGAGTTTTTCCAAAGCGTAGTGTGGGTCTTTCTGCCCGCCTTTGATAGCAAAGTCAGTCTCGGCTAGTTCATGAATGACGTGAGTTAGGCTCTCTTCAGACCAACCTGCCGCTTCCTGTCTTATTTTTCCAAGAACCCAATCCTGAACACCTAAGCTCTGGGCCGAAATGTTCGGATTACCGCGAACCCTTACAAACTGATTTATCTTTCTGGCTATGGCACCAATGAGCATCACCGGCTCTAAGCCCTGAGCTAAGCCAAAGCGCAGTCGCAGCAAGCTTTCTGAAACCTGTCCGGCGATAGCCGCGTCAGCAATAACAAAGACCGTAGTTTCTAACCGGCCACCAAAATACTTGTCCACGATCTCTGGCGTTATCTCCCCAGCATCATCTAGTTGTAACTGCGAACAGGCTGCTGCCATCTCTTCAAAGTCTTTACCAAAAATCTGAGCGATAGCTGCGGCTGCCGGACGCTGGATTTTTCTCCCCTTAGCCTGAAACTCTGCTTCAATGAAGGCGATTTTCTCCGCCTCTTTGCCAATATCCAGACAAGCACCTTCAAGACAGTTCTCGTTAGCCCTAATTGTCTCAAGCAATCTTTTGCCGCGAACTGATTTCCCGTCATGGCGGAAAATCACTACCGAGTCTGACGCCGGATTTGCTAAATAATCTATTCCATCGGTAATCAGGGCATCCGTGCAACGCTGCAAATCATTTATGATCACTAGCTTCTGTTCACCGAAAAGACCGCTGCTGGCAAAATCAAAAATGCTTCCGGAAACATATTCGCTAGCGTCTATCTCAATAACTTCCAAGCTATCCGCTGAGCCAAGTTTGTCTTTGATGATCTTCACAGCCCGGTCGGCAAAAAACAGTTGTGGGCCGAATAGCAGAACTACCGGAGCTGGAGTTACCGCTCGCCAAGGAACCTGTTTTGCTTGAGCCACCAGTAAAGCCTAACTTCTGCCTGAGATAGTCGCAGTCAGGCCAGAATCGTTCTCCAAAAGCCCAATAGCACCCTGTTCGTCCGTGCGTAGAATCTTGGTTTCCAGACTATTTAGTAAATCAAGGGTTCGTTTCGTGGGATGGCCGTATGAGTTATCACTGCCAACCGAGATTATCGCCACATCCGGCCTAATCGCTTCATAGAACTCTGCTGACTGATCGGCAGAACCGTGGTGTGCTACTTTCACAACTACCGTTTTACCGCTAAAACCACTTTGGAGCATATTTGCCTGTTCCGCGCCGATTCGTAGTTGACCGCTCTCGCCAAGATCAGCCAGGGTAAAAAGCACCGTAGAATACGATTCCCAAATCATGCCGATTGAAGCATCATTGCTATCTTTTGCTTCGGTTGCACCTCGATGCGGCGATAGCACTTTCCAATTGAACTGACCTAGTTTTCCAAACATGCCAACTTCAGCCGCTACTGGTTCCAGCCCGGTATTTCTAAGTACTTGTTCGGCAAAATCCGCGCCTGGGCGTTCATCTGGAAAAGGGCTAATTATTGCCGCTCCGATTTTCCTCCCTGTTACAGCTCCAAGAATGCCACCGACGTGATCCATGTCGAAGTGAGTGAGCACCAAAAGATCGATTCTGGATATACCGAGCCCACTAAGACACTTATCTATTGCAGGGTTCTCCCGTCCGACATCGATAAGCGCAACCTTGCCCATGGATTGAACTACCAGTGCATCTCCTTGCCCAACGTCGCAATTAACTACAGTGTGCTTTTCCGAGTAGAAAGCAGATTGGGAAATAGCCGAGGCTGAATTCTGTGATAGAAACCCGGCGGAAATTAGAAGAACACTCACCGAAGAGGCAGCTTTTAATGCCCTCGATCGGCTGGAAAACAAAAGAAACATTCCAACACTCAGAACAACAGCAAGAACGATGCCGAGCGAACCTTGATACCAGGGCAAGCTTGCATAGGGTGCGTTTGCTAAGAAATTAGCTATTGCTATCACCCAGCTTGCCGGTATGGACGCGATAAGCGATATTCCGCCGGCAAGTATCGGGAATGCCAAAGATAGCATGCAGGAAATCAAACCCAGTATCGTTATTGGAATAACTAGAGGCTCAGCAAGCAAATTTGCTAAAACCGAATAGACGGGAATTTCTGGTTGTAACACCAAAAGAATTGGTAGGCAGGCGATCTGGGCGGCTATGGTCACAGCCAGCCCAATCGCCAGCCACCTCGGCATTCTTTTCTCAAATACTTCAATTAGCTTTGGTGCTAAAGCCAAAAGCCCAAGAGTTGCAAATACCGAGAGAGCAAAGCCATAATCAACCGCAAGGCACGGATCAAAAACAACCAGAACAATTACGCTCAGTGCAAGAGCATCGACCGGGTTAACCCTTCTTCCCAGATAGAACCCAATCAGCACTGCGGCAACCATAACACTGGCACGCAGCACGCTAGGTTCTGGACCGACTAGCGCTAGATAACTAACTATTGCTAAAAGGCTGATGAAGATTCGCTGCCATCTTCTAAGCGGTAGTCGATTTATCAACAAAGCAAGAAAGCCAAGCACAATCGCACAGTTAGCTCCACTCACCGCAGTTAGATGCGCAAGCGATACTGTCTTGAAGGCCTCCTTACTCTGACTAGATAACTTCGAATCATCACCAATGGCCAGACCAGTTACTAGCGCAGCCGAGTCAGCGGTTATTCCTCTTACACTCTCAGAAAATGCATTTCGCATTGATTGAAAGAAATCTGGGCCCGACTCCTGTTTCGCTGAAATCAAAAACTTCAATCTCGCCCGGAAATCGTAATCAGATCGATTGCTATTTCGAAAAGTGAGTACCGCGTCAATAAGGTCCCCCTGCTTTAGAGTTTCTTTTCTAATGCCAATCAGCCCAGTTTTGCCAGCCAAATAATCTGGGCTGACTACACGTATTAGTGCCTGCGACTCCATTGCCCCGTTGAAACTACGAGTTTCATAAGGTTCAGCAAGTATCTCCGCGCTAATTCTGATGGTTTGATTATTTTTCAATAAGCTTTGAAACTTCTCAGATTGCCAGTTAGGCGATAAAACCAGCACAAAAAAGATGCCTGAAAGCCAAGTAGCTACGGCTAGATATCTAAGCTTCACAAGGTGACTAGATCTTTGATTGAGGAATACAACTTGTCACCGATGCCGGCCACATTTAGAAGATCTTCTTTGCTTTTAAACCCACCGTTTGCCTCTCGCCAATCAACAATGCGACCAGCCAAGGCCGGCCCCACCCCTGGCAAATCTTCTAGTGTTCCAGCCGCGGATTGATTCAATGAGATAAAACTTTGATTTGAACTATTACTCACTGGTGCGCCGCCTGATGCGATGACAATCTGTTCACCATCAGTAACTGCTCTAGCTAGGTTGACACTTGCCTGATTGGCTTTTTTGGTAAAGCCACCAGCCAACAAAACAACATCAAATACTCTTGCGCCTGAATCTAATTGATAGATGCCAGGGCTTTTAACCTTGCCGGTAATGTGAACAAATATCTTGGCCTGATTGACACTTACTTCCCCGTCATCCGATTTAGCATCAACCGCAATAGAAACCTGCTCTGGGCTAGAACTTACCCAAACAAAGATTCCAAATCCGGTAGCGGCGACAAGGGTGATAACTGCTTTTAGGGCTCTAGGCGTAAATTCCGCGTAAAGATCTTTGATCCACTGCAACATGAATCAAAAATAAGTAAAAGCTTTAACTTACTTGAGCCAAAACTTGTGAACTGTGTAAAGGACTAGCCCTTGGTGACTATGTTGATAAGTTTTGGCGCACGAATAATGACCTTGACAACTTCTCTACCCTCGAGAGCCTTTTGGACTGTTCTAGAGTTATCGGCGGCAGCCTTTAGATCATCTTCGGTAGCATCAACTGATAATTCAAATGTGTCTTTGAGTTTTCCATCGACCTGAGCAATTGCAGTTATGGTGTCTTGAACCAAAAGCGCAGGGTCGGCCTCAGGCAATCCAGCTAACGCAACACCTGGCTTGTGACCTAGCATCTCCCACATTTCCTCTGCAATAAACGGAGAAAAAAGCGATAAACCAATTGCAGCAACTTCGGCGGCTTCACGAACGGCAGGGTCAGCTGGGCCAACCTTACCGTCGATAGCTTTGCGCAGGGCATTGATAAGTTCCATAAGTTTGGCAACGCCAACATTGAATTTGAATCCTTCAATGTTTGTCGCGAAATCTCTCAGGAAGGCGTGAGTGACTTTGCGAAGTTCTCTATCTCCGCTACTGAAATCAACTCCAACGGCTGAACTGACATCATTTGCAGCACGCCAACACCTAGCCAAGAACTTCCCTGAACCACTAGGTGAAACATCAGCCCAATCAATATCATCTTCGGGAGGACCGGCAAATGCCATAGTTAGGCGAACCGCATCGGCCCCGTGTTCGGCTAATTGATCGCCGAGGGCTACCAAATTGCCGCGCGATTTACTCATGGCTGAACCGTTCATCAAAACCATGCCCTGGTTCAATAACCTGGTGAACGGCTCATCAAAATCAACATATCCCATATCTTTCAAGACCTTAGTGAAAAAGCGAGCATACAAAAGGTGCAAAATGGCGTGGGTTACGCCGCCAACATACTGATCCACCGGAGCCCACTGTTTAGCTTCAGAGACACTAAATGCTTCGGTTTCACTGTTTGGGGATAAGTACCTTAGGAAATACCATGATGAATCAACAAAAGTGTCCATGGTGTCTGTATCACGCTTGGCATCCTTACCGCAATTAGGGCAAGAAACGTTAACCCAGTCGGCTGCTCCACCAAGCGGTGATGTCCCCTTAGGTGCTAAATCTAGACCTTCAGCACTTGGTAGTTCAATCGGTAACTGCTCTTCAGGAACCGGAACTTCACCACAGGAATCACAGTGGATGATTGGAATCGGTGTTCCCCAGTAACGCTGACGGGAAATCAACCAGTCACGAAGCCTAAAATTCTTTGCTGCCTTACCGCGGCCTTCCTGCTCAAGAATGCTAGTCATTTTGGCAATTGCATCCGCCTTGTTTAGACCGTTTAGTGCGCCGGAGTTAACTGCAACGCCTTCACCGAGAAGTGGAATGCCAGTTTGAACCGGGTCATCTTCACCGGTGTCAATCACTACTTTGACCGGTAGCCCAAGGGCTCTGGCGAAATCTAAGTCACGTTGGTCGTGAGCTGGAACAGCCATGATGGCACCGGTTCCATAGTCAGCCAAAACATAATCAGAAATCCAAATAGGAATCTCTTCACCAGTAGCTGGATTTATTGCTACCCGACCAGAATCTAAACCGGTCTTTTCTCTATCGGTAGCAAGCCTTTCAATGTCATTAGATTTCTTGACTTCATCTAAGTAAGCCTGAAACGCCATTCTCACTTCAGCACTGCTGCCAGAAACTAATTCAGCAGCTAAATCACTATCGGCAGCAACCACCATAAAGGTTGCACCAAATATGGTGTCAGGTCTTGTGGTGTAAACCGTGATTGGTTCTGTTTTACCAACTACCTGGAAATCAACTTCTGCACCGTAGCTTCTGCCGATCCAGTTGCGCTGCATGGTTAGCACTTTTGCTGGCCAGTTGCCTTCTAGAGTCTCTAGATCATCTAGCAACCTATCGGCATACTCGGTTACCTTAAAGAACCACTGGGTTAGCGCTTTCTTCGTTACAACCGAATCGCATCTCTCACAAGCTCCAGCAACAACCTGTTCGTTAGCTAATACTGTCTGACATGATGGACACCAGTTCACCATCGAGTTTTTACGATATGCCAAACCTCTTTTGTAGAACTCTAAAAAGAACCACTGGTTCCAGCG
>JAURKU010000034.1 GCA_030831605.1 Rhodoluna sp. | reverse complement strand
GTCCAGAGCGGTGAGGTAGTGCTATCTCTCGATCTAGAGCTAACTGAAGTAGATGTTGAAGTAATCGCCGTTGATGAGAATGCTGTTGTTGAAATCAGTGGCAACACCGAACTGGTCAAGGGCGATAACCTAATCACCATCTTGGTTACTGCTCAAAGTGGCGATGTTGGCGAATACAGCGTGACCTTCAGATTAGGCGGTCTGCCTGGTAACCCTAAGCTAAAGAGCTTGATTGTTGCCGGTAACACCATCAACCTAAGTGCAGTTGAGCCAACAATCACAGTGCCTGCTGGTACTAAGAGCGTTGCTGTTATTCCAACTGCCGAAGAGGAAGCTGCTTCGATCAGAGTCACTGGAAACAGCAACCTAGTCGCTGGTGAAAACACAGTAACTGTGAAGGTTACCGCTACAGACGGTAAGACAACTCGCGAGTACCTAGTGAAGGTAAATGTTCTTGAACTTTCAAGTAACACCAACGTGTCTTCAATCAAGGTAAACGGTGTTGCAGTGCTTGATGGCGGATCGGTGACTTTGGTCGCTGGTGCTAAGTTTGCTGAAGTCGTAGCAGTTGCCGAAGACGATTCGGCAACAATTACCTACAGCGGAACCAAGAACCTAGTTGCCGGAAACAACACCGCAACGGTAACAGTTCGTGCTGCTAGTGGTGCTTCTGCCACATACAACGTAGTTCTAGTGGTCCCTAGCTTGTCTAACGACACCACGTTGAAGGTCCTTTCAATCGAAGGCTTCAACATGTTGAACAAGACCAGGCTGTCGGTACCAGCTGGAACTACCAAACTTCGTATTACTGCCCAAGCTAACTCCGCTGGAGCATCTGTTTCTATTGCTGGACGTGACATCAAAGCCGGCGTCAACTTCGTGGTCATAACGGTCACGGCTGCTGACGGCACTGTTGCCACGTACACGGTGAGGGTGAAGGCATAATGAGGAACCCAGAGAACAATAAGGGAACAATGAAAATGACAACCAAAAAGTTGCTAACGGTATTCACCGCGCTACTTCTGGCCGTGTTACCGCTCAATGGACTGAGTGCTGCAAATGCGAATGGTGCCCCAGTGGACACCTCGCTAGCCACATTCACTATTGATGGTGTGGATGTGGAAGATGGTGACATCTTCATCGCACCGTTTGGCACCACCAGTGTCTCGGTTATTGCTGTTCCTACAGACCTGAACAATGCGACAGTTAACATCAGTGTTCCGAACCCGTTGGTCACTTTTGACAACGATGTTGTCGTTGAGGTTACCGGATCTGATAACGTCACAACGCAGACCTACACGGTGAATGTTTATGTTACTGATCGTCCTGCTGGTTTCTCGACCGATGCGACTCTGGGTAGTTTGACCGTTAACGGTTCAACTATCAACCCGGGTGATGTGGTTGATGTTGCTGCCTTGACTGCTGCTGTGACTGTGGCTGTTACTACCAATGATGTCGCCGCTACTAGCGTGGTAACTGGCGCACTTGGCTTGGTTACCGGCTTGAACACTGTAACGGTAACAATAACTGCGGAAGATGGTGTCACAACAAGGACCTACACTTTCAAGGTTTTGGTCCCAGCGCTTTCGAGTAACGTTTCGCTAGAAAGCTTTACCGTAAACGGTCAAGCAGTTAGAAATGGCGGTCGCGTATTCCTTGAGCCTGGCACTGAAGCCGTTACCGTAGCGGCGAGCCCAGCAGACCCTGCGTCCTCAATCCAGGTAACTGGATCTTCAGGCTTGGTTGCTGGAGAGAACACTTTGAGTGTGACCGTTACTAGCTTGGCCGGAACCACGGCAACCTATTCGGTGAAGCTGATTGTTCAGTCACCATCTAATATCAGCAGTCTTGTAGTCTTCAAGGTTTCTGGAGCCAGAGTTGTTGATGGCAGCACCGTTGTTGTCCCTTCTGGAACACAGGCTGTAGCTGTTACTGCGACCCCTTCTGACCCATCTGCTTCTGTTCTAGTTACTGGTAGCGGAAACCTAGTAGTCGGCGATAATGATCTAACCGTGCTTGTTACCGCGGAAGATGGTTCAACCACTACCTACTCGGTTACCTTGAGGGTGCTCAAGAACGACGACACCAGTCTTGCTCTGTTGCAGTATGACGGTGGCGATGTTGAAGACGGCGATTCATTCGATCTAGAATTCGGCACCGAGTCGGTAGAGATTACCGCCGAGGCAACTGCCGTTAGTTCAACAGTTGAGATTGTTGGAGCAGACGCTCTAGTTTCAGGCCGTAACCTTGTTCGCATCAATGTAACGGCTGAAGATGAATCAGTTCGTACCTACCGCTTGATTTTCAATGTAGCTAGAAGCAACGAGACAGGTTTAGAGAGCCTAACCGTATCTGGTCAGGAAGCTGCCGCTGGAGACACCATAACTGTTCCACTTGGAACCAGGGCGGTAGTAGTTAGCGCAGAAACAACCGACCCATTTGCTACCTACACCGTTGAAGGTAACACCGAGCTTGTCCCTGGTGATAACACCGTGACTATTACGGTTACCGCTGCTGACGGGGAAGCGACTGAGGATTACACGGTTACTGTTACTATTCCAGAGCTATCCGATGACTCAAGTTTGTCTTTGCTACAGATCAATGGGGCGGATGTTGAAGATGGCGCTCAGCTGAATTTACCTAGTGGTACCAAGGTTGTCAACGTCAAAGTTGAAACCACTGACCCTCAGGCCTCATTTAGCATTTCAGGTGACGGTAAGGTTACCCAACTAGTTGAAGGCGATCAGGATCTCGTTGTTACGGTCACCGCGGCCAATGGCGACAGTACCGAGTACACGATTACATTGACCGTGCTCGCACTTAGCCAGAACGCTAACTTGGCTGAAGAGAACGGCCTTGTCATCAATGACGAGCCAGTTGATCTTGAACTGCTCAACGCTGAAGGCTTCTACAACTTGCCATTGGATACCACCACCATAAGCATTTCTGCTCAAGCAGAGGACTACACATCCGATGTCTTCGTAAACACAAAGACAGTGCTTCCTGGTGTTGCTCGCAGCTTCAGCGTTGAAAAGGGTGTCAATAACATCACCATCAAGGTTCTGCCACAAGCTGGCGAGGAATTTGCCGAGACATACGTTTTGAAAGTTTACGTCGGCGGTGCGGATGCCACTTTGAAGACGGTCAAGGTAAACACCACCACGATTACTTTTGATGAAAACAACGAAGGTGGCCTAACCACTCCGCTAGCAAACGGAACTACCACAGCTAGCCTGTTTGTTGACCCTAACGTGGCCCTTGCAGTTGGCGATGGACTAGGTACCAAAGTTGAATTTGATGGTGAAGTAACCAAGGCTGCGCAGGCTAACACCTGGACGGTTTCTGGTCTAGTCACCGGAGATAACCCAATCACAATTACGGTTACACCAGGAGATATCAACGCAGAGCAGGTTAGCTACGTTGTGAACATCGCGGTTGACCTATCTAGTGATGCAACCTTGAAGAAATTCACCATCAACGGTGTTGTCTACCCGGTTGGTTCAACTCAGATTCTGCCTCTCGGCACAACCTCGGTCGAAGTTGACGGTGAAGCTAACAGCGAGTTTGCAACATACGAAGTTGCTGGTGGCGATGAGTTGCTCACTGGACTGAACACGCTGACTATTACGGTAACCGCCGAGAAGGGTAACACCGCGGAATACAAGATCACCGCGATTGTTCCTAAGGGTAGAGAAATAGTAGTAGTTGGCTTCCCTAAGGTTGGTGTCGTAACTGTTGATGCTAAGACAAACAAGGCCGGTAACACGGTTCTAGTGAACTTGGTAAAGAAACTGAACGTGACCCTCAAGGCCAACGTTGTTTCCGTCCAGATTACAAATAACTTCTTGATTGCAAAGGACAAGCCTGCTGCAGGTCCAGCACGTGCCGCAGCTGTCCAAAAGTACTTGACCACTGATAAGGCAGCAAGTGCTATCAAGGGTATAAAGACCGCTAAGTATCAGCTGCTAGCTGGTGCGAAGACTCAAAAGGGTACCACAGTAACAATCTTGTACTGGTAATGGTTTACCAACTAAACCTCCTGCCTAGGCAGGAGGTTTAGTTTTTAAGCTAGTTTTGGTATTTGGCCGAGATCAAGTACTCGTTACTTTTGAGATCAGTCCGTTCAACAGATAACTTGTATTTACTAATGCCTCGAGCCTTTAGAGCAGCTTTTATGTTATCGATTCGCTTATTAGCCGTTGCCGCGCTGACCGAGCTTGGCCTAGTTACGGTCAATTCAATATTTTTTGCCGTTTCAAGCTTGTTCAGGAGCGCGAAATAAATTGAGTTCCCTGAAGCACTTGGGTAAGCACTTCCGGAATTGAACTTCACGCTGACTTTGCTTGTTCTTGGCGTGAGCACGTAAAAGTCAAAGTCGTAATTTGCCACATGGTCGCCGTCGGCTGAGGTCAAGCTAAGGCTAATTATATTTGATCCTGGTTGCAGGGACTCAGTGATCTTTTCACTTCTAGCAAAGGCTTGCCTCGGCACCAAAGAAATAGCAGCTTTTTTGGTGCCAGGAGCTAAATAAACAAGCTCTTTAGGGGAAAACCTAAGTTTATTCACCACAAGGGTTTTATAAGAGGTGTCCCATGGCACAACCAACTGAGCTAATTCAGCTTTACGGTAGCTCTCCAGATTGATTGCATCTCGTTGAGCTGACCAGGGATCGCCTGAGCGCCAAGGATCACGCTGGATATCCTGAGCGATGGCATTTGCTACTGCCTGAGCGCTATAGCCAAGATTTAGCTGCTGAGCGACTGCAGAGACCTTGGCTAGCGATTGCAAATACATTTCTCGGCAGGAATCTGACTCCAGGCACTTATTTGGCAAAAGGGTTGGGAAGCTGAAATACTCTGGAGCTCCGCCCCAGGTTTGATCAACACCCCAGGACAGCAATAGAACTTGCCCGTTCTCGTCAAAATTTATGAAGTAGTTGTTTCTATTTAGGATGTATCCATCCCAGTGGCTGGCATACAGTTCAACCGCCCACTGTTTAGTTACCAATTCCATGTCGGTGGCTTGGCTAATTGCCTCCCACCAGGTTTCCCCGGAGTAATCGTTAATGGCTAGGAATGCAGCGAGCTCTTCTCGGGAGCCTTCGGTTCCGGACTCGAGGCTATAGCTCCACTCGTTACCCGGGTAAAAGTCGGGGAAGTTTGGAAGACTGCCCTTATAGATGGTTTCTGATGAGATATTCCACCTGGCTAACATGCGTTTATCGATGGTTTCAACATTTAGATGAAGCCCGTAGTTGTTACCGTTCAGGCTAACGTTTGCATAACCCGTGCGCGGTGCTGGTAAGCCGGCAGCGCGCATTAGTTTATAGGTCATGAATTCGTGGATGTAGCTTCTATCCTGAACCATGTTGTTCAGAGTTAACTTGGTCTGGCCAAACAAGGTTTGACCTTTCACAAAAGCGTTCATCTTGATCTTGAAGGCTGCTTTACCGGTGACATCGCGCCAGGATCCCCATGCGCCTTTTAGGTGAACACCTACGGTAAATGGCCCATAATTCTTTCCAGCCACCACGATACTCATCGTGGTTCTTCGCCAGTCACCTTCCCTATTCCAGTCAACGTTTGGATACGTTAATGATTCGAAGTCCGAGGAAGACATTCTTAGAGAAATATTGCTTACCTTCAGTGGGTCAAAGAGAATCGCAGCTGAATCGGAGCCTTCTTTGAGGTTTAGTTCGGCTGAGGCTTGGCTAGGGCTAATTAGGCTAAGGACGAAAATTACGACAAGTGGCAAAGCCAGCCGTCGAATTGCACTTTTTAACCACATATCTAGAGCCTACCTAAAGGCTCTTATAGGCTAAATAGGTGAACATGTTTAGGTTGCGCAAGACAAGGCTTCGTATTATCGCCTCGTCGATGCTCGCAACCCTATTGGTGACAACTACTCCGCCGGCATTGGCCCTCGACCCTGAGTGTATTGCTGCTCCTACGCTTACCACCGCACGGAGGACAGAGGCTATCAACATGCAAAACGGTGTGGTTGCCTCGGCCTGGCGTTGGTATCCAGGTGCCGATGCCTCAAGGGCAAAGCTTGCCTATCAGGGAACTAAAGTTTCTGTGGCTACCGGTAATCTGCGCAATATCGATTTTGGTATTTTGCACTGGGGTATTCCTAACTCTCAAGATTTGCGGATGCTCAATTACAGCGATTACGCAACTTTGGCCTCGATCAACGGCGACTACATGGATAACAATGGCCCGTGGAGTGCGATGATCGAGGATTCCTCAATGTTTTATGCTCCTCCGGGCGATAGCGGTGTGGTTGGTATGGTGACTGTGAAGGTTGACCCAAGTAAGGGCTACCGGACAACTGGAACGCTAAAGGTAGGTAAGAAAATTTACCGGGTCACCGGGGTAAATCAACTTAAACCTGGCGCTAGTTCGGTTGTGCTTTATAACTCAAACTACGTTCATGACATCCCGCCTAAAGGCGAGGCAACTATTGTGCTTCGCGGGAGTAAGCTCTTTCGTTTCTATCCAAATGGAGCATCGGTTTCAAAAAAAATCGGCACTGTGATCCAGTTGCGTGGGCCAAAAGCGGCATCGGTTAAGTCCTTGGTCGCCAATTCGTTTGTCAAGCTTGCGCTAGCTGAGCCACCAAGCACCGAAACTAGAATGGCAGCCGACTCGGTCAGAGCAATCGGAAGCATTTCCAGCACCAACACAACATTAAACTTCGACTCCATAAATTACGGCTACCTATCACCATACGGTGCCACTTTGTTTGATCAGAATTATGAGTCAACCACGAAATCAGGTCGAGTTACTCTTCGTATCCAACCAGATGACTTGGGCCGGCTAGTAGTAAAAAACGTTTACCGCCAGGGTTACTACACCAAAGTTGATGCCGGCGGATATATCGTGCAGGTTAGTTCAACGCTTGCTAGCACTGCACTGAGATTCAAAGCTGGCGATATAGTTACCATTTCCAGAAGTTACCGCTCAGTAGCTAAATCACAATTTATAAATGCAGCCGGGCGAGGACCTAGAATTTTGCAAAACGGGAAATTCATCTGGGTTTGCAGCGACCACTCAAACGACTACCGCCCCAGAAGCGCCATTGGTTGGAACCAGGATGGCCAGGTTTGGTTGATCACATCCAGTCGCGGTGAAAACGCTAACGATAATGGCATGCGCATGGGCGGTTCAGCTACCGATCAAATTGGCCTGTGGTTGCAGCAACTCGGCGCCACCGATGCGGTGCTTTTAGATGGCGGTGGATCTACCACCATGGAAATCAAGCATCCAGAGGATGGTTGGCAGAGATTTGATTTACCGGATGAGGCCTGGTACCGGTCCTTAGCAAATGCCTTTGCAATAAAGAGTAAGTATTAGTTTTTCTTATTCGGATTCATAATCACTGCGGATAATTTTGCTGCAAAGCGCCTAGTGAAGAATCTGCTCGAAAGAGCTGTGACTTTGTTTAGCCCACCATCGACCACACTTGGCTTGGGCCTAGCCTTGGCCAATTCCCTAAAGGTGGTGGCAATCACTTCGTCGCGAGTGCGCATATACTTGCCCAGTGCTGGGCTGTTGCTATTGGAATCAAAGAACTCGGTTGCAGTCGGCCCTGGGCAAACGGTCAGAATTTTTACTCCGCTCCTGCGATACTCACCCCAGAGCGCTTCTGTGAAGGAGAGCACAAAGGCTTTGGTGGCTGCGTAAACGGCCATAAAAGGTAGCGACTGAAAAGCAGCCGTTGAAGCGATGTTGATGACAATCCCGTCTTTACGCTCGACCATCGCAGGCAGAAAGGCGTGGGTAAGCTCAACCAGAGTACTGACATTTACGGTTAGCTCATCGATTACTGACTGGGGATCTTCGTCTATAAAGTGAACGGCATGGCCAAATCCAGCATTATTTATCAAGATGTCGATTTGATAGTTACGACCTTTGAGGATTTTGGATAAACTCGCTGCCGCATCCTTACGGCTCAAATCCATCGGCAGCACAGTTGCGGCAAGGATTCCGTGTTTAGCGCTGATACGGTCGGCTAAATTACGAAGCCGATCAGCGCGGCGGGCAACCAGAATCACATGCGCTCCCATATCGGTTAGCGCCAATGCGTAGGATTCACCTAAGCCTGAACTTGCCCCAGTGATCAGGGCTGTTTTACCTTGATAGTTAACCATTGCTCTAATTCTGCCACTGTTTCGGCCGACAAGATTAGGCTTAGTTTAGGTAATTTAGGAGAATTTCATGCACAGTCGTCTGCGCCATTTCCGCGCCGCCTTACTCTTGCTGGCCAGTTCAACAGTAGTTTTCTGGATAGTTAGTTTCTGGTTTCCCATCAATGACTACCTAGTCTTCCTATCCAGCGAGAGTGTGGCTGATTATGAAGTGCTGTTGAAAACCTTTGTGGCAATCTACATATCTTTTTGTGTGATCAATCTTTTAGTTGCAGCTCTTTTTATCACCCCGATTAGCTCCACCATGAAATTCTGGTTGACAGTGTCCCCGGCGGCAGTGTTGCTAATAACCCCATTTATCGCAGCCATACCGCTGGCAATTAGATTCTCGGATCGTAATTACTTTGAAGTGTTCCAGGCCATGTTTAGGTTAATCCGCTTCACCAAGGCCGATACTTTTGCTTTAGCCCTTGGCTGCATTCTTCTTGCCACAGCGCTGAATATATGGGCTGCATTCATGGTTCGTAGATCAAATTTTGCCGATAAGGTTCCCAGCAAACTGCTCTATCGCTACCTGATCTACACGGCAGTGGTGGTCATGATCTCCGGAATTTTCACCGCAGCAAACCTATATAACTCCACGCTACGAGGGTTAGATCGAGTGTCTTGCCAGAACTATTCAGTTCGCGCCTTGCCAACACTAGATGATGATGTTCCAGCCTTTTTATCTGACCTGATGCTTTTCGGGCAGTCGGCTGGCACAAAACTAACTCAAGACTCCTTCGTAACTTTCTCTATGATTTCCAGACAGTACTTCGCGGCGCTTAATTCAGATGTTGATCCGGGTTCACTGGCTCAATTAGAGGCAAACGTTGCCCTTGCTAAAGAGCGGGTAGATCAGATTTGTTCTGAATTTGGGCCAGAGACTGGGCAGGCAGAAACCACGGAGTAGGTATTCGTTTATGCGAAGTCAACTCTGATTGCTTATGTTGCTGATTCTAGAATTGACCTGAAACTAATTCAGCCAATCTTTGGAGAGCCATGAGGAATTTCTGGATAAAAACTAGGAACTCGTTGATGGCTTTATCCCTGGCCAGCTTTTTCACCTTAGCCGCAGCCGATGTAATCTTGGCTAACCCTAACCAACTGGAGCAGGCTTGTGCGAAAGATTTTGTTCTGGTCGATGGCCGCTGTGAGGCAAGATTTAGTTACGAGCAAGGCGCAAAGAATTTTATAGTTCCAAAAGATCTCGGTCCCGTTGAAATCGAGGTTATCGGTGCGGCAGGCGGTGCTGGAGGAATCGACTGTGGCGCTGGGTGCACAGCTGCGGAGTCAGGCCAAGTAGGAAGATTGCTTCTTCGCTATAGCGATATATCATCAGTCCCAATCAAGCTTTTCCCTGGACAGGCTGGCGCTAACGGTAGTACTGGGGCCAGCGGCAACGGAGGTGGGGCTGGTGGGCTCTCTACATACAAAAATGCATTCGATGGCGGTAGAGGCGGAAACGCCGGCACAACAGGCTCATCAGGCGCTGGTGGCGGTGGCGGAGCCGCAACAGTACTGCTAATTAATAATCAGGAATACATTGCTGCTGGTGCAGGCGGTGGCGGTGGCTCAGCCAACTCGATAAATGGGTCAACCTCAGGAAGCACCGACGGTCGAATCAGTACTGTTTCAGTTGCCGTAAACATCTCTGAGAATATGACGGCTACATACAATGCACCGGCTGGGAGCAACTTCGTAGCTAGTAAATTGCGGTGGGAATCTAGAAGCAACTCGCAGTGTGGCAAAGTAATCACTCCGGATTTAGTTGGCAAAAACAAGATCACCATTACAGCCAACAATGAATCTTGGGGCGATGGTTGTGTTGGTGCCCAAAAGCGCGTTATCGGCTATCTCTACTACGACAAAGGCAGTCAAGGCGGAACCGGAACCGATTCTTCCTGCGATTTCTATTGTGATGGCGGTGGCGGCGGTGGCGGCGGCGGCGGCTTAAATGGAGGCGCTGGTGGAGAACTATATCAAGCACCAAACGGTGGCCGTGAAGCCGCCGGCTTTGGTGGTTCAGCGGGTTCGAATACACCGGTAACTGGCCCAGTGGTAACTAGCAGTTACATCGATGCCGCTGGTTCGGGTCAAATTACTATTCGCTATTCCCTCAAACTTGCCCCAAGTAGCGTTTCATTCCTAACCTCTAGCCCGACTAGCTCAAAGAATCTCCGGCTTGAGGTACGAACATCAGCGGATGCAGTAATTGATCCGAAGGATATAACGTTCTCCGGTTCGGCCAGTTCACAAACCGAGTTTGTGGTTACTCAGATTTCAAAACTTTCCGCTCGTGCCGAGACTGTCTATGTCTTCAACGTCAGACAGTTATCGGCAAAACCGATTTCTGGAGAACTGATTGCAGCAATCTCCGGCACCAAATCAAAAACAATTGATTTAGATCAAACTGTCCCTACTGCTCAAATATCAATTCAGCCGGCTACTCTCAGGGCAGATGTCAAAGTTTATGATGTGAAGCTTTCGGAGAGCGTGCAATCGCTCACTCGAAGTAATTTTGCAATTATTGGAACATCAGCTGATTGTGAAATTGGTTACCTAATTGGAGCTAACACTAACTTTCAAATGTCGTTGACCAAATGCACTGATGGAACATTCGGACTGAAATTATTAGCTAACTCAATCAGAGATAGCGCAGGAAATCTTGGACCGGTAACAGAAATTTCTTCTGAGCTAAATGAAAAGAATTCTCCAGCAATTTCTGTTCAAGTTACCGACGGAGAGATACCGAGTGAGTTCCTCGACGCTCCAGTGCAATCTGTTTTCTCAAAATTAGATGCTGAAACGCAAAAGGCTCTTCTCGAGTTAGGCATCTATGCCCCAATGGCTGGAGCGCCGACAGCTAATCTAGTCACCGATTTGACTTCAGCCCAGCCGGGTGATGTTTTCAACTACGAGAACAGCCAGCAAATCGAGGTCGGTTCATCAGTTGATTTGAATATTCGGGTATCCCCAGAGGTAGCGGCTAGTTCAGATCTAATTGCCTTTATTCAAACCGGAAATCTCTGGCAGTATCTGGGGAGAACCTCTTTCAGTGGTGATACCGTTTCAGCCGAGGCCTTTGGCGTAGCTAAAGAAGGCCAATTTAATATCCGCCTGGTGGTAATCGCCAAGGACGTAGTTACCACCATGTCCCTACCGAGATCTTTCGGTCAGGCCGCTCCGATAAGGATTTCTAGGGCGGTTACCGATGCCGAGACCAATCTCGGTGGCCAACAGGTAAACCTGAGCATCAACGCTATAGCGCCTGCTCAGGGCCTTCCAGAGGTAGTTTCTGAACTGACCCCTGAAGCGCCACCGGTGGTGGACCCAGGCGCTGGCCTATTAGAGCTAAGCCTGCCGACCCTAAATGTCGGTCAACCTGTGGCCAACCCAGCAATCGGTGCCACCGGAGATGATCTGGCCCCAAGCGTCCCATTTGACCCGCTAGGCACCCCGGAAGCTGTTGCCCAGGTAGTCAAGACCACCGCAACAACTGTGGCAGTGGTTTCATCGGTAGCCGCCGCAGCAGCGGCTGCAGCGGGAGCGGCAACTTCAGCGGCCGGTACCAGTTCGGCGGCTAGTTCATCGGCTAGCGCCAGTGCAACAGGCGAGCAGAGTGTTGCTGAAGAAGACGGTGAGATTGCCAACATCGATGCTCAGGTTGAAACATTCACTTCAGCTCACACCGGTTGGGGAGATCGAATACCGATATTTAAATTAGCTATTTTCACTTTCTTAGATAAATTCAGCCATGATCTCACCGTGAAAATATCTAAATTCTCACCAGTAATCTCAAAGATCGTCAACGACGGGGCATACCTTCGGGCGCAACTCGGTTCGCTCTGGTTAGTCTTCCCATTAGCCGGCGCACTACTAGCAGCTACGGCATTAGCAGAACCGGCAACTGAACTAGCTCCGCCAAGTTGGCAATTATTCCTAGCCATTTCAGTCTTAGGTCTCTTTGATGCTTTTAGCGGTTTATTGGCAACCACAATATTTGTAATCGGCATGATCGCTAACTTCGGAATCTCTTCGGTTTCCGATGTCCGCATGATGCTCGGTGTAATAGTGATGGGTTTTGGTCCAGCGCTTATCTCGGTAGCTTTCAGGCAGATTCGTAAACACTTTGAAACCGGCTTTAGTTATTTCTGGGATCGGTTAGTCGATATCGCAGTTTTACTCTTCTTTACCGGTTGGACCGCATCGGCGATGGTGGCAACTTTGCCGGCCCTAGCTGGTAAAACCCTATCGGCGGCAAACCACGTAGCTGACTTTGCATTCTTCCTATCTCTTGCGGTGGTTATTCGCATCCTCCTAGAAGAGTTGGCTACCAGAAGTTTCGCTCAGCGGCTAGATAAGATAAACCCAACCGAAGTATTAGAAACAAGCCAGTTACAGAAAGTTTTATCAACTCTGGTTCGATTGGGTGTATTCATTTTTGTTACCGCAGCCTTCATGGGTAACACCTGGCAGGTTTGGCTTGGCTCGATCTTGTTTATCCTGCCGAATATATTTAGTTGGTTTGAGGACAAACTGCCTAATAGCCCACTGCTTTGGAAGGTAATCCCAACTGGCTTGCCGGGGTTGGCCTTTAGCCTAGTTGTAGCGGGTTACAGCTCGCTGTTTCTGGGCCAGTGGCTTGGTGACCTGCCTGATTTTGCGCAGTGGTCGTTCCTACTCTTACCGATACCGATGTTCCTAGTTGGTGTAATAGGTCTATTTGGCCGCGAAGGTAGAGATGGCGAAGAACGGCCAATAAAGAAACCGCGCTGGCGTTATGTTTATCGCCTCGGTGGAATAGTGATGCTGGTGCTAACTGCTCAGCTAGCTGGAGTTATTTAATTCCGTTACTTTTTAGGAGTGCCGCAACTTCGCTCTGGCGCTTGGCAATGTAACTGATTGATCTGGTTTGTTCGTTACGGGCCAGAGTCATCTTGCTCGGATTGTTCTTAAACTGAATGGCCAGAACCGGGTTGATTACATTTGCTACCGCTTTCATCTGGGTAGCTAGCTTCATGCCGGTGGCTTTGGCCGATACTGCTTTTAGCTCCAGCAGGTATGCCTTTTTACAAACCGAATATTGAATACACATTACGTAGGCTTTACCGCGATATGACTTTCTAGAGTCATAGGGGTGTGAGCTAGTTGTTGCCAGTAGTGGAACGCTAAAGGTATCGCCGAGGGTATCGGTTTTTCTGTTTTCACCGAAAGTTTGGTCGGTACCCCAAGGGATATAGGTGAATTGACCCTTGGTATTACTTCGAAGGAAGTAGTTATTTTTTAGCGGCCCAGAATATGAGTCCCAGTGGCTCAGGAAATTCTCTACTGCAAACGAACGAATTAGTAATGTTCGATTCGTTGCCGTTGCCATGCCTTTGTACCAGTCCGCAGGAATAAAGTCGCTCATGTAGTCAAACAGGGTGGAAAGATCATCCTTGTTTGGCGTTACTTTCCAGCCGTAGTCAACTAGGAATGAGCCGGTATCGGCAGTTCCATCGGAATTACCGATTTCCCAATCCTTGTTCGCTCTACCTTCATAAATGTGCTGGGTAATGTCTTTGAAGCGCTTTTGCATGAAAACCGAATCAGGTGTCTCTACGTTTATGTAGAGGCCCATGTCTTTGCCGTTCATGTAGATTCTTTGCCAACCAGTCTTGGAAGCTGGAACGCCCATGGCGTTAAACAGCGCGTATGCCCCGTATTCATGGATCTTGCTATTGTCCTGAATCATGGCATTAAATGTCATACGGCGAAGGCCAAGATAGCCGTAGGGGGTGGTCGCTTTGGGGAATTTGATTTTGAACGATGGAGTGCCGTCAATATCGCCACCGTCATACTGCAGCGAGGTAGAGCCCTTGAGCCTTACCAAAATTGCCACACTACCGCTAACCCGGCCGTCTAGAGACATGCTGATTGAGGCTGGAACATAGGTCTTTGGTGCGCTGCGCAGCGAAGCAATCGAATTAGCCGGTATTGATAAATCTGATCGGACTATTTTTAGC
>JAURKU010000033.1 GCA_030831605.1 Rhodoluna sp. | reverse complement strand
GCAAGAAAGACTAATACTCAGGTCAGGGCCAAGATGCGGGGAATCTTTTCCAAAGGACTTTCAAAGTGCCAGCTAGCCTAAGAAGCACACTTTATTTTTCAGGCACAAATGCGCTCTCAATGGCATTGCGTCTAATTGGCGATCCGATCGGAAAGTTCTATAGCTCTCCAGATATGGTTACTTTTGCCAAAAGGACAAACAAAGTCTCGGTGCAGAAAAGCATTACCGGCGTATTGGTATCTTCCAATCACCAGGTTTGCAGTGAGGTTCTAAAATCGCCCAACTGGTTATCTAGACCTTTTGCCGAAAGACTCTATACCGGTCCAACCACCTATACCCCAGAAACCATTCACCCATTTCTTGATTCAATCATCGCGATAGATGGTGCAGAACAGAGGCGAATCAAGAAACTTATGCAACCGGTCTTTACGCCGCGTGTGATTGATAGTTGGAAAGAAACTTCACTGAGGATAGTCAACGATCTTTTCAGTAATGTCAAAGAACACGGCGAGTTTGACTTCGTAGCATCAATTGCCAACCCGCTACCGCTAGCGGTTATTTGCGAAGTAATCGGTGTTCCAAAGCTGTATTGGGAAAAGTGCAATATCTGGGGTAGGACACTGGCCGGCATAGGTTTGGATTTACCTAAGAACAATAAAGAGCTAGAAGAACTAGAGGCAACATCGCTAGCGCTAACCGATTTGATCGGCGAACTTCTTGCCATTAGACGGGTAAAACCAGAGGATGACCTAATTTCACTCTTAGCATCCGCCCAGACAGATGGGCAGAAGCTAAGCGATAAAGAAATAATCGCATCTGTGGCTTTCACCTTGATTGCGGGCTTTGAGACCACGATGAATCTGCTCAGCGTCGGAACCCTAGCCCTGCTGGAAAATCCAGATCAATTAGCGCTGCTGGCTAGGAACCAAGAACTGATTCCTAATTTCATTGAGGAAGCACTTCGGCTGTCTTCACCAATTCAGTTTGTAGTCAGAACCGCAGACTCTCCACTTGTCTTAGCCGATGGCACAAAGGCTAAAGCTGGACAAACCGTCATTTTGAACTTAGCCGGAGCCAATCGAGATCCAGCAGTATTTGATAAACCGGATAGCTTTTTGATCCAAAGAGAGAATGCTAAGAAAAACGTCTCCTTCGGTTTCGGAGCACACCACTGCATTGGCTCCCTGTTGGCACGAGTCGAAGCTGAAGTAATGTGGCGAGAACTACTGAGGCGCTTTCCTGATGTTGAATCCTGGAAACTTACTGGCACCCCAAAGTACAGGTCAGGCAAGCTAATCAAGAGCCTTGAGTCGTTACCTATGAGTTTTCGGGTTAGCCAGCCGAGCGCCTTTTAGAGTTACTTGGATTTATAGGTCTCAGTGAAGGCTCGGGTTAGCGCAATTCTACGTACCAACCAGTGAGGGGAGCCGGCTTCTCTAATTCAGTGATTTCATAGAATTTGCTGAAGTCAATGTCTCTGATTCCATATCCCGGTAGCAGATATTCTGATGCGTAGTATCCCGATGGAACAACAAACGATCCCGAGTTTACGGGCAGACAGCCCGTGTGGATGTTAGTCATTTCCGCGTCGTAGACATATGAAGCAGAGAAACTCTTGATATCTTGTAGCAGCACGGATGATTGCTCTACCTTGTAAAAAGGTGCCTCTTGTTGAGAGCTGAAGCGGGCAACAAGATTTTTATGGAACATTCTATAGTTCGATAGTGCGGTTAGTTTTGTTCCTGTGCAATCTTCAGTTGTGAACGCGTGAAAGTTATGCTCATTCACCCAGTGGATAGCGCTTAATTCTTCCCCGGATACTGCCCAGTACAAACCGTCTATTTTTACAACCGGTTGGCTGGTGATAAGAGGAACGCTAACTAGCGGTAATGAAACCTGCCCATCTGGGCTTACCAAGTAATTTCTGCCACCAGGGTCGGAGTTCCCAACTCCAGCATCACCAGGAATTCCCTGTTCGCCTCGCTCACCTTTTTCACCACTTGCACCTGTGTCACCTTTCGGCCCCGACATGTTCCAACTAATAGGTGTGGTTCCACGAGGACAAGTTTTTTGAGTACTAGAAACTTTCACAATGTTTCCGTTGACCCCTGTGACGCAGGCATAGATTACTTGATCTGAGCCCGAGTTGGTTGTAGCGGATCCGAACGCCAGACCGCTTGAAGTCATCGCCAAGGCGACCGCCACAGCGAGCACTATTTTTTCACGTTTATTCACATTTCCCTCTCAAAGCCATTCGAGTCTTTACCGCACGGTTACGATACAGGCTATCGGTGACCGTAAAGTTTATAAGCTAACAAAACAGTGGCATTTAGGAAACCACTTACTTTTTAGTCTTGAGGTATACGCACATACGGAAAATTAATCCGAAATCTAAAGCAAGATTATTATTGACTAATCGTTCACTAATCGCTATGCTGTCATTATGGCAAGACCAAGAGAATTCGATGAGGCTAAAGTTCTAGCTTCAGCCCGGCAATTATTCGCTAGCAACGGCTACCATGGCACTTCTATCGATGATCTGGTGCAGGCAACTGGACTGCTAAGAGGAAGCCTCTATAAGGCTTTTGGCTCTAAGCGGAACCTATTCGAGAAAATTTTGGCTGAAATTGCTGATGATTTCAAAGCGACGCCGGAGAGTTTGGATTTACTAACCGTCGCTCTGAAGGATCTAGCGGCTGTAGATAAGCCGATTCGGCTGTTATGCCTAAAAATTGTGGGCAAGAACAGCAAAACGTATGCCAACTTACTTGGCGCTAACCTCTTGGCAAAAATGAAGGAGAACAAATAATGGCAAGTGTTTATCTCAAGGGAGATCGGTTGGAAGTAAAGATTGGTCCCTGGGAGGCAGTCATGGCTTTGCAAGGGAGCTTCTCAGTTCCACTAACCCATGTTCGTGGTGCTACGGAAGACTCTAACTATATAAATTCTGGGATCGGTTTTCGATCCCCGGGCACTGAGGTACCTGGACTTGTTGTAAAGGGAACTTATCGAAAGAAGGGTCAAAAGGCCTTGACCATCTGGCGACGCGGTCAGCAACTTGTTGTCATAGAGTTGCAAAACGAGAAATGGGACCGGTTGCTTTTGGGCTGTCAGGACGCCAAATCCTTGGCAAACCTCGTCAATCAAGCTATAGCGAGATAAGACAAAACCCTCTGATTTCTCAGAGGGTTTCTCGCTGTCTCTTTGCGAACGTCTACTTTCGTAGAGCGCGGAGAATGGGGGATTCGAACCCCCGAGGGCTTTCACCCAACGCGCTTTCCAAGCGCGCGCCATAGGCCACTAGGCGAATTCTCCAACGGAACTATAAAAGTATAGCCGCTCGATCTCTAGCAGTTCTTGGTGCTGGTTTTACCCTTGTAGGCGGTAACGCAGAGGCTGCCCTTCACACCGGAAACAGTTGAGGTTAGCTTCACACCATTGCTCAGCTTCGTCACCGAATACTTCAATGACTTAGCCGCTGATACCAAATATGTGGCGCTCACCGGCTTCTTTGCTTTCTTAGCCAATTCGGCAGCCTTCTTAGCGATAGCAGCAGCTTTTGCCGTTGATTTGCTCTCCGCAGTAATTTGGTTTGATGTTCTGATGATTGTATTTTCATCAAAAATCGCTGTTGGCGCTGCAATAACTAAATCTGGAGTTACCGTTGTGATCAACTCGACGTTAGTGCTTACTGTCAACTCTTGTGAAACTGCAGAAACATTGCTTATTGATTTCACGAGCATCGAGTTTGCGTCAAAGGTTGATACCTGGTCAGCTCGGATAACGGATCCCAAGAACTCAAAGCCGAAACTAAAACTGTAGTCAGTTTGAGTCTGATCAGTTAGATTAGGGGTCTTTACCATTTCAGTAAATTTCAATAACTCACCAAAAGCGGCATATTGAGATTGGATGAGTCCTGATTGAACTCCAGCAGGATTTTCAAACATTTTGGCTGGAGTAAAATCGGCCACCTCGGTAGGTATCGTTTTCATTTTGATAGATTTACCGGTCGGTGTTCCAATTCGACTAAAAACTTTGCTGCGGTTCTCAGGACCAAAATAAGTTTTATATGTATCGAGGTCTGCGTAAGCGGTGTCTCCAATCATCACGACGTTCATTGAGAGTTCACCACTTGAAATACTTACTCGAGTATTTTGCTTATCTGTCTCAATTTTTACTACCGAAGGCACCGGTTCACCGTCGCCATTCTGCAATGTCATCGCTAGATCCATCGTTATACCGTTTTGCTCCTTCAAGTAGTCGATGTTCGCTTCATTTGCCGCTACGTAGTCTTCATAAGCGGCACTGGCCATGAATTCCTCGAGGGTGAGGCTAGGCGTCTCTTCGGCCTTGGCCACACCAAGGCCAGTAAAACTCAAAAGCATTGCAGCTAGAGCCGCAGTTAGTGATTTCTTAAAATTTGACATTGTTCCCGACTTTCTGGGTTTCCCCCCTATGTTTTTCAGCCTACTCCTATTAGATGTCGGTGTCGGTGAGTAGGTTTGAGATATCTAGGGAAGGGTAAACGTGAGAATATTTTCGGGCTGGGGCTGTTTCATGGTGATTATCATCACCTTTACCATTGCAGGTTTTGAGGCTGGAAAAGAAAACCCAGCAATTTGGGCCGTTATGGCGGCAATCATAGTTCTCATGGTTCTGGCACTTTTCTTAATTAGAAAAAGGGAGCAGCAGAGCTATTTGGCCAAGATGGAGCAGATGGCTGCTGATCTGGAAACGATGGCTGTGGCTGGGTTTCCAAGCGATGACGTTGTGTTTGTCACTGAAAAAGACGAGGAAATCGTTATTCGAGTTTCAGGGGTAGGTCTAAAAGAGTATCGGAGTAAAGGATCAAACTATGGTGGCGGATATGGTGGCCTTAGCTTTAGGGTAACCAAAGGTGTTAGAGCCAATGTTGGGGGAATGAAAGGAAGTTCCACCAGAAAGCCAGAAGAATCAACACTGATTGATGTTGGTCAAGTAACTTTCACTAACAAACGAATTGTTTTCACCGGCGATAACGTTGTTGCTGAATTTGAGTTGGACAAAATAGTGAACATGGAAACCAGCCCCAATGGGATTCAGCTGGAAGTTTCAGTCTCGAACCGACCCAAAACAGCCGTGCTTGAAGCAGCTAATTACCCTGAACCAACTCCCGGCATGGCAGCCGATCTTGCCTTGACTTGGCAAAAAGGCGGAAAGAAAGCAGCTCAGGATCAAGCCAGAGTTTTGGCTGAAAGGATCAGAGCGATGATTGCAGAAGAAAGAGCGGGTAAGTAGCCAATTTGGCTAAGCGTTAGAATTGGTTTGGACTCCCCGTGCGGCGTCACCTCGGCTAACTCCCCCAGGATCGAAAGATAGCAAGGGTAACTGGGCTCTGGCGGGTGTGCGGGGAGTCTTTCTAACAACTGGCTTTATCTGTCGGAGATTAGGTTTAGGCTCTATTCGTGTCCACTGCTTTATATCGTCGCTATCGACCCCAGTCATTTGCCGAGCTCATCGGTCAATCTCAGGTGACCGTTCCGCTCATGGCGGCCCTAAAAAGTGACCGGGTAAATCACGCTTATCTGTTTAGTGGTCCACGCGGCTGCGGTAAGACCACATCGGCAAGGATTCTAGCCAGATGCCTAAACTGTGCTGAAGGTCCAACCGATACCCCGTGCGGCAAATGCCCTTCTTGCGTTGAGCTATCTAGAGATGGTTCCGGCTCTCTAGATGTTATTGAGATTGATGCGGCTAGCCACAACAAGGTAGAAGACGCTAGAGAGCTTAGAGAGCGTATCGCTTTCGCTCCCTCACGCGATCGCTACAAGATCTTTATCCTTGATGAAGCTCACATGGTTACCAAAGATGGTTTCAACGCTTTGCTAAAAGTAGTTGAAGAGCCACCAGCGCACGTGAAGTTTATCTTTGCGACAACCGAACCAGAAAAAGTCATTTCAACCATTCGCTCTAGAACACACCACTATCCGTTTAGGTTAGTTCCACCAGCGCAGATGCTTGAGTATCTTCAGGAGATGTGCGCCTCGGAGAATGTCAATGTAGAAGAAGGTGTGCTCTCTCTGGTAGTTAGATCAGGTGGCGGCTCGGTAAGGGACAGCCTTTCTTTGCTTGATCAGCTAATGGCAGGTTCTGAGAGCAACAAGATTACCTATGAACGAGCAGTTGGCTTACTCGGCTATACCGATTCGGCGTTGCTCGATCAAGTGGTCGATGCGCTAGCTGAAGCAGATTCGGCTAAAGTCTTTGCCAGTGTCGACCAGGTTATTCAGAGCGGACAAGACCCCCACCGCTTTGTTGAAGATCTTTTAGAGCGCATTAGAGATTTGATTATCGTTGGTTCGGTTGGGCAAGGAGCGAGGAATGTGCTTAGAGATATGCCGCAGGATCAACTGGATAGATTGCGATTACAGGTAGAGCGATTTGGTCGCGCGGAGTTGAACTATGCGGCAGATGTCATCGCTGAGGGTTTAACCAGGATGAACGGGGCTACCAGCCCGAAGCTCCAGCTTGAATTGATGATGGCTAAAGTTCTAGTTCCAGCCCAAGATCAAAGTGAAACTGGGTCACTAGCTCGCATTGAAAGACTTGAGCGAAGAATCGGGGTTGGCGGTGCTGCTACTGCAGTAAGTTCGAGCCAGCCAACCGTATCAGGATCTCCAGCGCCGACTGCATCAGAAGCAGTTGCTGGTAATCAAGTTGATCTAATAGCTACCTGGCCAGATGTCTTGACTAAGCTCTCGAGTATTTCAAGATCTGCTTGGCAGGTTGTCATGGCTCAAAAACCAGTTGCCTTTGATGGTGAAGTAATAGATATTGCCTTTGCCAATGATGCCGATAAAGAACTGTTCCGCACCGGGGGCAATAACAGTCCAAGTGAGATTCTACGTAGGGCAATCTTTGAAGTGTTAGGCATTCGGGTTAAATTCCGAGTTGCAACTCCGGCATCACCACAGATGGTAACTGAACCGATTTCCAAGGTTACCGAGGAGCCAGCGAAACAGGAAGCCCCGGTCAAAGACCCAAACGCCGATCGCAATAAATTGATTGATGCTGATGCGCTCTTAGGCGATGCGGCCATCAGAGATGTTTTAGGTGCTGAGCCTATTGAGCGAGATAACTAAATGTATGAGGGTGTAGTTCAAGAACTAATTGATGCTCTTTCTAGGCTTCCAGGCGTTGGTCCAAAATCCGCTCAGCGAATTGCTTTCTATCTGGTTCAAGCTGATGATGAGCAGGCTAAACAGTTAGCCGAAATACTCTTAGAAGTGAAGGCAAGAGTTCGTTTCTGTTCTGTATGCTTCAATGTTTCTGAGCACGAGCAGTGCAATATTTGTAGAGATCCAAGAAGAAGCAAAGAATCTATCTGTGTAGTTGAAGAGTCTAAAGATGTTCAGGCAATCGAAAAGACCAGGGAATTCCGCGGTTATTACCACGTGCTCGGTGGAGCAATCAGCCCGATAGATGGCATTGGGCCGGAGAATCTACGTATCAAGGAATTGATGTCTAGGTTAAATGATCCAGAGATCAAAGAGGTTATTATCGCTACCGACCCGAACCTTGAAGGTGAGGCTACAGCGACCTATTTGACTCGCATGCTTTCTCCGCTTGGCATTACGGTTAGCCGGTTAGCTTCTGGTCTTCCAGTGGGTGGAGATCTCGAATATGCCGATGAAATCACGCTAGGGCGGGCCTTTGAAGGCAGAAGGATTGTTAGCGGGAACTAGGTTCTGGGCTAAACTTAGATTATTCATCGTCGAAAACCCCCATTCCTCCAAACTAGGAGAATCTAGTTGGCGCTCATTGTCCAAAAATATGGCGGCTCGTCCGTAGGCGATGCCGACAAAATCAAGCACGTCGCTAGGCGCATCATTGACACCCAGGCTGAGGGCAATCAGGTATGTGTTGTAGTTTCTGCCATGGGCGATACCACCGATGAGCTTTTAGATTTAGCCAACCAGGTAGCGGTAAACCCTGAGGGTAGAGAACTGGATATGCTGCTTACCGCTGGTGAGCGCATATCAATGGCGCTTCTGGCTATGGCTATCAACGAACTGGGCGCTAAATCACTTTCTTTTACTGGCTCTCAAGCCGGAATCATGACCGATGAGGTCCACGGTAATGCCCGTATTGCTGAAGTGAATCCTGATCGGGTTGCAGAGGCTCTCGATGCCGGAAATATCACCATCGTTGCAGGCTTTCAAGGCTTTAACCGTGACTCAAGAGATATCACTACTTTGGGTAGAGGTGGATCTGACACCACAGCGGTTGCCCTCGCTGCCGCATTGAAGGCAGATCTTTGTGAAATCTACAGCGATGTTGACGGTGTTTACACTGCTGACCCGAGAGTTGTTCCAACAGCCAAGAAACTAGAAGCTATTGATGTTGAATCGATGCTTGAGCTGGCTGCCGCTGGAGCCAAAATCCTACACATCCGTGCCGTTGAGTTTGCTCGTCGGCACAATGTTGAACTAAGAGTGCGTTCAACTTTTAGTAATGATCCTGGAACCATAGTTCTTGCTGATGAAGATGGAGTAAAGCAAATGGAAGAGTCAATTGTTTCTGGTATAGCTACCGATAAAACACAGGCAAAGATCACCGTTATTGGTATTCCCGACGTGCCTGGTAAAGCCGCTGCGGTTTTCACCACCGTTGCCGAAGCCGGTGCGAATATCGACATGATCGTGCAAAACACGCCAACTGGGTCAGATGTTACCGACAGCGTTTCGGATATCACCTTCACTTTGCCAAAGGGAGAACTAAAAAAGGTCTTAGATGCTCTGGCCCAAAACCGTGATGTGCTTGGTTACCGCGAATTAGAAAGCGATGATCAAATCGGAAAATTAAGCGTGGTTGGTGCCGGTATGAGAACTCACTCCGGAGTCTCGGCTATCCTGTTCCGTGCCCTAGCTGAGGCATCAATAAATGTTGAAATGATCTCAACTTCAGAAATTCGCATTTCGGTAATCACTAGCTTGGATCAGATTGATGATGCTGCCAGGGCAGTGCACAAGGCCTTTGATCTTGATGGTGATTCTGTTGCCACTATCTACGCTGGAACCGGCCGCTAGTGAAAAAGCTGAACCTGGCTCTAGTTGGTGCGACCGGTGCTGTTGGCACCGTGATGATTGACATCATCAATAATCGACCAAATATCTGGGGTGAAATAAGACTTATCGCTTCGGCTAGATCGGCTGGTAAGAAGATTTTTGTGCACGGCCAAGAGCACACTGTTGTTGCGCTAAGCGAAGAAGCGTTTGATGGCATCGACATTGCACTTTTTGATGTTCCAGATGAAGTTTCGGAAATTTGGGCACCGGTGGCAGCTAGTCGCGGTTGTGTCGTTGTTGATAACTCGGCTGCGTTCAGAATGGACCCGGCTGTTCCGCTAGTGGTTCCTGAAGTCAACCCGGAGCAGGCTAGAAACAGGCCAAAGGGAATTATCGCTAACCCAAACTGCACCACGATGACCATGATGGCTTCCCTCGGAGCGCTGCATCGAGGCTGGGGATTGACCGAACTGGTTGTTTCAAGTTACCAGGCTGTCTCCGGTGCAGGTGTTGTCGGCATTGATCGACTTCGTGCGGAAATTCAAGCGGTTAGTGGGACAGCTGTCGGGGAGCAGGCCGGGGATCTGGACTGGCAGCTAGAAAACGCTGGGCTACCGGTTTCCGAATCGGAATTCCCCGCCCCAATTGCGATGAATGTTATCCCTTTCGCTGGTTCGTTAAAAGCGGATGGCTATTCTTCTGAGGAAATGAAGGTTCGCAACGAGAGTCGAAAGATTCTAGGTATTTCTGATTTGAAGGTAGCGGTTACCTGTGTGCGAGTTCCGGTGCTCATTGGCCACAGCCTCACCGTTCATGCAACCTTTGCTAAGCCAATTACAGTCGCCGAGGTGCATAAAGCACTCGCTGAGGAACCAACCATAAAGCTTCTCGACGATCCAGCCCAGGGTATCTGGCCGACTCCTAATCTGGTTGCCGGTCAAGATCCAACTTTTGTTGGTCGCGTTAGGGCATCGCTAGATTTCCCAAACTCGATTGAGATGTTCGTAGTAGGTGACAATTTGCGTAAAGGTGCAGCTTTGAATACCTATGAAATTGCTGAATTGGTTGCTAGCGAATTCTAATTTGCTTAGTAACCTTGCCTTATGCGCAAGTTATTGCTAATCCTGCTGTTACTCTTCAGCCCTTTTGCGCTATCGGCTTGCACTAGCCCTGACAACCAAACTCCGAATGCCCAGATTCCAGAAAAGCCAAATGAGGATGTTCCGGCGGTAAACGCTTTGGACTACACCAACAGCTACGGTGGCTATGTATTTGGAGTTGGTGGCGGTACCGTCTGGTGCACCATAAACGTAAACCCAAATTTCGTTATCTGTGAGCACCGCGAAGTCGATGTCACTTACCAGCTTCCGGCTGCACCAGCCAGTTGCGAAGGTGCTTGGGGCTATCAAGCAAAACTTTGGTCCTTTGTCCCCTCTGAGGGCAAAGTTGCCGATTGGTATTGTTCCAGCGGTTTGTTCTCAGATCCTGAAGGGATCTACGATTTAGCTTCTGGAAATAAGATCACTGTTGAAGGCATCACCTGTTTTGCTTCAGAACAAGTTGCCCGCTGTGACAATGAGACCGGACAGTATCTAGTTTTAGGTGCAGACGTTTACGCTTTCGGCAACTAGTTTTTTGCAACTAAAGTAATCACTCGAACTTCGGGCCGGCAGGCTAGTCGCACCGGAGCAAAAATAGAGTTCCCCAAACCAGCGCAAACATTCAGCCAAAAACTCTTACCAGCACGTTCAAGCTGATGGGCACCCCTTGCGTACTTAGCTGGCAAATCACAGTTGGTTACCAACGCCCGCCCGATAAATGGCCAACAAACCTGGCCACCATGAGTGTGTCCAGCAAAAATCAGCTCGGCATCTAATCCGGCTAGCGCGTCGATTACTTCTAGGTAGGGAGCGTGCGTCACGCCAATAATCAAATCGGTTTTACCAAGCTTCTTGGCAGCCGCTGATACTTTCTCAAGATCGGCCCTGCCTTCGTGCGGGTCGTCGGTTCCAATAAACCCGAGAGTGAGGCCGTTGATTTTTATGGTGCTGGCTGAATTATTCAACTCAGTCCAACCCAACTTTCTAAATCCTGCGTTGAGTCTTTCAACATCCAAGCGATTTTTCGGATTGTTATCCCGGTGGCGTTTAGATGGGTGCAGTAGGTAACTAAACGGATTTGTAATAACCGGAGCGTAAATATCATTTGAACCGTTAACAAATACCCCTGGACCTTTTAGGCCATGCAAACTAACTAGGGCGGGGCTAACCGCATCTCGATGGCCTAGGTTATCGCCGGTGTCGATAACCATATCCGGCTGCACAGTTTTTGCCAATTTCGCTAACCAGCGCATTTTGGCTTTCTGCCATGGAGCTAGGTGAATATCGCTGATGTGGAGGATGGTGATACTTGCGCTATTGCTTGGTAGAACGGCGATGCTTTCGCGTTTTATAGTGAATAGAAAGCGCTCAATTAAAGTTGCCCAGATTATTACAGCCAGGGCTAAAGCTACAAACCAAAGCATTATGGACCGGTGGAAAGTACCAGCAAGATAGCGCTTAATGAATTAACAGACTTTCCAGCACCAGGAACAGTGCCAACTACAAATCCTGCTGGGACAGTTGGATCACTCTTGAAGTATTGGGTCTGTGACGGTTGCGGCTCGCTAACCGATGGGAAACCAGCATCGTTTAGTATCTTGATTGCCTCGGCTTTCGACTTACCGCGGACATCCGGAACCGAGGTGAATCCACCCTTTGAGACGTATACCTTGATCAGGCTGCCCTTTGGAATAACGCTGAGTGATTTCGGTCTGGTGTATGCAACTGTTCCAGCTGGTAGTGATGATCCGACTAGAGTGGTCATCACTTTCACATTGAAACCAGCGGCAGCTAAATTCTGTGCTGCAGTATCCGGCACTTGACCGGCAACCGAAGGAAGACTGAGCATGGTGGCATCAATCATTTCCTGCGGCGGTTCATCAAACTCGACACCGGGGTATGCCTTGTTCGCTGTTTTCATAATTGTGCGCCAAATATCGTGACGGACAGTACTGGCCTGTTTGTTATTTAGCTTCACTTTTCGAAGTGAAATATCCCCTGTTACGTTTCCTACCCAAACAGCCGTTCCAACCGCAGAAGAGAATCCTGTCATCCAAGTGTGGACACCGGAGTCAGTGGTTCCGGTCTTACCGGCAAGCGGTGTGCTATCGCCGGTGTTGGATGCAGCACCGGTACCGCCGGAGATTACACCGCGCATGGCCTTGGTCATACCGGCTGCGACTTCAGGAGTAACTGCCTGGGTGCAGATAGATTTTGGAACAGTTAGTTCGGTATTTGATTCTCTAATTACGACTCGGTCAATGGCTATCGGTGAACAGAAGACACCCTTATTGGCTACTCCCGCAACAGCCGCGGCCATGGTTAGTGGAGCAATTTCATTAATTCCAAGAATTGAGGACGGGTAGTACAAGAGCTCGGTGGCATCGGCACGGTGCACACCAAAGCGTTGCGCTGTGTCGCGAATGTCGCAGAGGTCTAATTGGCTGGCCATGTCGGCAAATGCAGTGTTGACCGATTTCACAGTGGCGTCAAAGGCCGACATTTCTTCGGCTGCCGGCGAATCATTTCCTGGTGCCCAGGTGCCAACCAGCGAACCGCAACGTGAACTAAATTCGGTGGCATCCCATTCTTTTAGCCTTGAATCCACCCGGTCGAGGAGTTTATTTCCTTTAGCCAGCCATTCGGCCAGCGTAAAGATTTTGTAAGTCGATCCTGTCTGGAATCCTGATGAACCACCGTAGTTTTTATCGGCCGAGTAGTTAACCGAAGTGTGACCGGCTGTTTGATTATCGGTCTGGTCGTAAACCCGGTTCTGGGTTAGCGCCAAGATACGACCGGTACCAACCTGAACCGAAACTGAAGAGGCACCTAGTTGGTTGGGATCGCTCGGCGGAGCCCAAGTCTTAGTGGCATTATCGGCAACTCGTTGCATCTTGATATCCATCGTGGTGTAGATATCGAGGCCACCGCGGCGAAGCAGTGCTTCGCGGTCGGTTTGTGTTGGACCAAACTCAGGCGAGTTTCTAATATTCCAAACCACATAGTCGCAGAAGAAAGCAGTACTTTGATCAGCTTCACAACCGACTGGGATTTTTTGAATATTTAACACTATTGGAGTCTTTTTGTATTCATCGGCTTCTGCTTGCGTGATATCTCCCGCATCCGCCATGTTTTGAATTACATAATTTCTTCGGTTTAGTGCACGATCTTTGTTTTCTTCTTTATCCGGACGATAATCTTCTGCACCTTTTAGCATCGCCGTGAGCATGGCAGCTTGAGGGATATCTAAATCTTTGGCGTGAATACCAAAGTAGTATTCGCTGGCAGCTTCAATACCGTTGATGTTTGTTCCAAAGAAAGAGAGATTTAGATAACCGGCAAGAATGTCTTGTTTGCTGTAGTTCTTTTCCAAAGCTAGAGCAAGGCGCACTTCTTGGAACTTTCTCTGCAAAGCGTAAGCACTGCTGGTCTGCATTGCTATCGCTTCTGGGTCACCGCTTAGCACCGCAGCTTCCAAAAGGTTATTCTTCACATACTGCATGGTGATGGTCGATCCACCAGGTCCGGTTCCTGCCCGAGCGATGTTGGTGAGAATTGCTCTACCTAGAGAAACCCAGTCAACGCCACCGTGTTGGTAAAACCTAGGATCTTCGGTGTCGATAGCTGCACGGATCATGTTAGGCGAGATTTCATCAAAGCCTACCGAGATGCGGTTTTCGTTGAAGAAGCGGGCAACCTCAATGGGTTCACCGTCTTTTACGGCGTAAATGGTTGACGCCTCGGCTGCGTTAACGGGCCTAATGAAATCTGGTAGGTTCTGGAAAATCGACACCGTTGCGCTGATGCCAAGACCACCGAGCCAAACGAAGGGCACCAGCATTGCAAAGCTCAAAAGCCCGGCAATAGAACTCAGGCCAAATAGGCTCCACCAGCCCCCTCGGCGCTTAGACTTCTGACCCTTTTTGGACATAAACTCAAGGTTACCTTCAATATTTGAGAGGAAGCTGAAGACTATGCCGAACTGGGAATACACGGTAACCCCGCTACCACCGCACAACCCCAAGCAAATACTGGACCATTGGGGCGCTCAGGGCTGGGAATTAGTCCAAATTGTGGCAACTCCAGAAGGCGGTTTTGTGGCCTATATGAAGCGAATCAAGGAGTAAAAATGGGCCGCATTGAAGATCGCCTCATTGAACTAGGCCACCCCCTTCCACCGGTTGTGCCACCGGTTGCCGCATATGTACCGGCCGTGGTTAGTGGGAATTTGGTATTCACTGCAGGGCAGCTGCCGATGGTTGACGGCAAATTGCCAGCCACCGGCAAGGTGCCAAGCCAGGTAAGTCCAGAACAAGCTAAAGAGTTAGCCCAGATTTCGGCTCTAAATGCTCTAGCCGCTGTGAAGTATGCAATCGGAGATCTTGATCGAATTACAAGAATCGTTAAGGTGACTGGATTTATTGCCAGTGATGCGGATTTTTCTGGCCATCCTGCAATAAATAACGGAGCATCGGAATTTTTAGGTCAGGTTTTTGGTGATGCTGGAATTCATTCACGAACAACGGTTGGGGTTAGTTCACTTCCGCTAGATGCACCGGTTGAGGTTGAACTATTAGTTGAATTCAACTAATCGTGTGATTCGTTTTCCATCTTTTCTTTGATGGAACTCATTACTGAAGAATCGGCCAGAGTGGTTACATCACCGATTGCTCTGCCATCGGCAACATCACGAAGTAATCGGCGCATGATTTTTCCTGAGCGCGTTTTAGGTAACTCGGCAACAACCATGATCTGCCTTGGCCTTGCAATAGCTCCGATTTTTTGAACCACCCAATCTTTTAGAGTTTGCGCCATATCCGCTTCAATAGGAGCATCCGCGATCTCATCTTGTCGAAGCACTACAAATGCAACTATGGCTTGCTCAGTTATTTCATCTTTGGCTCCGACCACTGCAGCTTCGGCAACCCAGTGGTGCTCCACCAGAGCGGATTCAATCTCAGCTGTTGATAAACGGTGTCCGGAAACTTTGATGACATCATCGATTCGGCCCAAGATCCAGATGTCACCGTCAGAATCAAATCTTGCTCCATCACCGGCAAAGTATTTACCCGGAAATTTACTCCAATAGGTTTCTTTAAATCTTTCTGGGTCTCCCCAAACACCGCGCAACATACTCGGCCAAGGCTCATCGATAGTTAGATAGCCTGCTGTATCAGGTTGAATCGGGTTGCCGGCTTCATCAACAATGCCAACGGTAATTCCGGGAAGAGCGCGTTGGGCGGCCCCGGGCTTGGTTTTGAACGCCCCTGGGATAGCCGAAATCATGATTGAACCGGTTTCGGTCTGCCACCAGGTGTCAACTATTTCGCAGTTTTTATTGCCAATCACATCGTGATACCAGTGCCAGGCCTCAGGGTTGATTGGTTCACCAACCGAACCCAGTATTCTCAGGCTGGACAGGTCATGACCACTAACCACATCACGGCCTACTTTCATGAAAGTTCTTATTGCCGTTGGCGCGGTATAGAAAATCGACACTTTGTATTTGGCAATGATTTCCCACCATCTACCAAAGCTTGGGGTGTCTGGAGTGCCTTCGTAAATGACCTGGGTAGCGGCATTGGCCAATGGACCATAAACCACATAACTGTGGCCGGTTACCCAACCGACATCGGCAGTGCACCAGTAGACGTCTTTCTCAGGCCTCAGATCGAAAACGGTTCGGTGGGTGAAACTAGCACCGGTTAGATAGCCTCCGGTGCTGTGAAGTATTCCCTTGGGTTTTCCCGTGGTTCCAGAGGTATAGAGGATAAATAGCGGGTGCTCCGAATCGAAGCCGATTGCTTCGTGCTCTGGCTCTGCCGCGGCAATAAGTTCATGCCACCAAAGATCCATTGTGGAGATGGTTACAGGAGAATTTGTTCTTCTGATGACAATTGTTTTTTCAACAGTGGGGCAGGAGTTATCCGCTAGGGCGGTATCAACCGCAGTTTTGAGTTCGTGAACCTTACCTTTGCGAAAGCCACCATCTGCAGTAATTACAATTTTCGCCCCAGCGTCCTGGATTCTATTTCTTAGCGCTTCAGCACTAAACCCGCCAAAGACCACGCTGTGGACAGCTCCGATCCGGACTACGGCTAGCATGGCGATTATTGTTTCTGGGATCAATGGCGCATAAATGGCAACTCGGTCACCGGCTTGGACCCCTAAAGCTAATAGGGCATTAGCCGCCCTTTTGGTCTCGGCAAGCAGTTCCGAGTAGCTAAAACTCGCGGTGTCGCCGGGTTCTCCCTCAAATAGCAGTGCGGTACGCTCGCCCAGACCGGCAAGGACGTGGCGGTCTAGGCAGTTGTAACTGGCATTTAGTTGACCGTCGGCAAACCACTTGGCAAAGGGGGCATCGCTGAAATCAAGGACTTGGCTAAAGGGTTTGTGCCAGTGCAGATCTCTGGCTTGGTCTGCCCAAAAGCCAAGGCGATCACGTTCCGCGGCCTGATAGATGTTGTCCATATTTCAACCCTACGCCTACAGAGAAGCGCTTTACTATAAGGCGAAAATCTTGTTAGTATTTCTCTGTCAGCTTCGGCTGACCTGCGATATCTTGATTCCCCCAATCATTTATCGCCGGCCCCGGTCACTCCCCCCAGAGACCGGGGCCCCTTTTTAAGCCCTCCACAAGCACTCAAACCCTGAGGTTTTCAACAGAAGCTCTTTCTTCGATAAAAGAATTAGAAAAACTGTCAATTATGAATTCATGAATCCACTTGAGTTGTTTCAAGACCCAACTGTCACCGACGTATTGGTTGATTCAACTAAAAGTATTCAAGTGGTTAGAGAAGGTAAATTACAAACAATTGGGGAGTATTTCTCTGATGATCTTGAATTACAAAACTTTGCAAAGCAGCAGATACGAAATGCAAATGGTCGAATAGATTTAGCGAAACCATTTGCAGAGGTGAACATTGCCGGAGAATTCGGTCAACTGCGTTTTCATGCGATTTTAGCTGGGCAGTGCTCGTTTGGGACCCAGGTGTCCATTCGACGTCATCCGGTAAAACAGTTAAGTCTTGAAGACCTCTTGACACTTCGAACCATCGATAATTCTCAACTTCAGAAATTGAAGGAGATTATAACTTTGCGTAGCAACTTTGTAATCATCGGGGCGACTGGAAGCGGTAAGACAACACTACTTAGAGCGATGTTGAATAGTGTTTCTTATCAGCGCATAATCACCATCGAAGATAGCCAAGAGCTAAAGGTTATAAACGCCATCGAACTTTATGCTAGGCCTAAGAATGCGGATGGCTATGGAGAAATAAATTTAGACATGCTGGTTCGTGAAGCTTTGCGGATGAGACCGGATCGCTTAGTAATCGGTGAGGCAAGAGGCAAAGAGTTAGCTACTGTATTGCAAGCTCTGAACACCGGACACAATGGTGTTGGCTTTACGTTGCACGCCAACGGTTCAACTCAAGCCATCACCAGGATGCTTGGTTTATTAGCGCTATCTGGGCTTGAGCCTTCGATAGCTCGAGCAACAATTTCTAGTGCGATTGATGTGGTTATAGAACTAAACAGTGAAAATAGAACGATTAACTCGATAGAAAAGCTAGTGATCTAGTTGGATTCTGCGTTGAGTTTGTTGAAGTTTGCGGGGCTAATTCGCTCTGGAATATCAATGCAACAGGCCTTAGCGATGATCGGCGGAGCACCAACTGATAAAAACATTCAATTCCTGATTGCGGTGGCGTTAGAAACCGGGTCGGCGGCAGCAACGGAAATAAGTCTGATTGCGGACCAAATTGCTGAACTTGAAAAGTCTAGGCAGAGGATAGAAATCCTTCGGGCGGCACCGCGGGCGAGCGTCAGGCTGATTATCTGGTTTCCAGTAGTGGTATTCGCTCTGGCTGAACTTTCTGGTTTTGGGTTAATTGAATCGATAATTCGTCAACCAGTGTTGCTGGCAAGCGTGGGCATCGGCTTCTGCCTTTTGATCATTGCCAAGTTTTTGACCGAAAGGTTTGTTCGAGCCGTTGGACCCGAGCAATCCTCGACCGGGCTATTTCTTCTGGGAGTGGCGATGAATCTTGGTGCCGGCGGAAGTATTGAAAATTCAAGGACACTGGCGACGGGTATGTTTCAGAAGGTGTACGGGATAAGTCCAGAGGAAACAGAAATTGCGGCCTTTCGGGAAATAGCAGAATTGTCTGAGCAGACTGGAAACCCAGCTGGTGAATTATTTAGACGCCAGGCCGATATTTTGCAAAGACTGGAACAGCTCGAAATCGGAAAAAGAATCGAAAAGCTATCCATACGGCTTTTGCTACCGCTTGGGCTTTTGGTATTACCTGCTTTCATTCTTATGGCGCTAGTGCCGCTTAGTTTTTCAATGCTGGGATTTGAATGAAAGGAGACATAAATGATCCAACGCTTTTCAGGCGAAGAGGGCGCTTCTACCGCAGAGTATGTAATTATCATGCTGGCAGCGGTGGGTTTTGCCGGATTGTTGCTAAGTATTCTGCGATCAGAAGAAGTAAAGGCGATGCTATTGGAACTAATCCGAGGAGCCATCTCAACAAGTTCAAACAGTTAAAAGAGACTAGTGGATCTGTAACTGCCGAGTTTGCCATGATTATGCCGGTTGTAGTTATGATCTTGGCGTTTGGAGTTTCTCTTATCTCTATCCAGGCATCGCGCATTCAACTGATTGAACATGCCGCAGTAGCTTCACGAGCGCTGGCTCGAGGTGAATCGGAAGCCGAACTTCTTCAGTTATTTGCAGATCAAAATAGAATTGCAAACTTCGATGTGATTCAGGAAAAAGATTTCATTTGTGTCCGTTTTAGCATTGAAAAGAAAATATTTTGGCTAGGGAATATTCATTTAAACGAGCGCCAATGTTCAAGAAATTCTGGACTTTGAGCCTAAAGAACGACCTCGGATCGGCTTCTATTATCGGATTTGCAATATTTTTTGTAATTCTGGGAATAATTAGCATGATTTTTATGAATACTAATGAAAGTGTTGAGTTAGCAAGGCTGCAAGCTCAAACTGACAATGCAACTGTTGCCGCTGTTGATGTTTTAAGAGGGTTGGCAACCGGCTATCCCTGTGAAACGGCTGAGGAGATTGTGCAAGGATTTGGCGGGACTATAGAAAGATGTCATATAGTCGGTTTTGACATCTATATAGAGGTATCTCAGAAAGTTTTAGGTATAGTTCATAGGGTTCAATCTCATGCAGGTGTGGGATTGTTGGAAATTAGGTAGGAGAGTTAGTGGCTGAAGCTTCAAAACTGGTCATCGTTGAGTCACCAGCAAAGGCTAAGACAATAGCTAAGTATTTAGGCTCAGAATTCAAGGTTCTAGCCTCGGTCGGTCACATCCGAGACTTGATTGATCTAAAGGAACTGCCGCCTGAACTGAAGAAGAAAGGCAGCATCGGCCGCTTTGCCATTGACGTCGATGATGATTTCAAGCCCTACTATGCCATTTCCCCAGGTAAGAACAAGACGGTAACCGAGCTTAAGGCTGCTCTCAAGGACGCCGATGAACTTTACCTGGCTACAGATGAGGATCGCGAGGGTGAGGCTATTGCCTGGCATCTGCTAGATGTGCTCAAACCTAAGATTCCCGTGCACCGAATGGTCTTCCACGAAATCACGAAGGAAGCGATCCAGGAGGCTGTCAAAAACACTCGAGCGATCGACGACAACTTGGTTCAAGCCCAGGAGACTAGAAGAGTTGTTGACCGACTCTACGGTTACGAAATATCGCCATTGCTGTGGCGCAAGGTGGCAAGAGGCCTAAGTGCCGGCCGCGTTCAATCGCCAGCGGTGCGATTGATTGTTGAGCGCGAACGTGAGCGCATGGCTTTCGTTTCAGCTAATTATTTTGACATCAAGGCACTTTTTGATACTCAGGTGGATGGTGAACCTAAATTTGAAGCAAAGCTATTTACTTACAATGGACAGCGCATCGCATCTGGAGATTCATTTAACGAAAAAGGTGAACTAGTCGCACAGGTTCTATTACTTGATGAAGCGAAAGCAGAAGCTCTCGCTGAAGCAGTAAAGTCAACAGGCCCGAAGATTGAAGTAATTTCAGTTGAAGCTAAACCTTCAACTAGAAAGCCTGCAGCACCATTTACTACTTCAACACTGCAGCAGGAGGCTTCTCGTAAATTGAGAATGTCGGCCAAGCAAACCATGGATGTTGCCCAATCGCTCTACCAAGAGGGTTACATCACCTACATGAGAACTGACTCACCGACACTTTCCACTCAAGCTATCAATGCAGCTCGTTCACAGGCTAAAGAGATGTTTGGTGAAGATTATGTCTCAGCGGCCCCTCGGGTTTACCAAGGTAAGAATAAAAATGCTCAGGAAGCCCACGAGGCCATTAGGCCAGCCGGGGAGGTTTTCCGTAAGCCTTCTGAAGTTGCCGGGGAACTTTCTGGCCGAGCATTTGAACTTTACGATCTGATCTGGAAGCGAACTGTTGCTAGCCAGATGCAAGATGCCAAGGTATCAACTACTACTGCAAAAATTGCAGTTCACCCACTGGCCAACGGTGACCGTGCGGAATTCAGCGCCAGTGGAACTGTTGTTACGTTCCGCGGTTTCATGGCAGCTTACGAGGAAAGCCAGGACGAGTCAGAAAAAGATGAAGAAGAATCTGAACAGAAGGAAAGTAAGCTTCCAAATCTAACGGTTGGACAGAGCCTCAAGGTTTCTGAAGTGAACGCCAAGGGTCACCAAACTAGCCCACCGGCAAGATTTACCGAAGCCAGCTTGGTAAAGGCATTGGAGGAAGACGGTATCGGTAGACCATCTACTTACGCCTCGATTATTTCCAACATTCAAAATAAGGGCTTTGTGACTAAGCGCGGTCAGGCTTTAGTCCCAGAGTGGATCGCCTTTACCGTTATTCGTTTCCTCGAGGAGAACGTTGAGCGGCTTGTTGACTACGCCTTTACAGCGGCTATGGAAGAGGATCTGGATGAGATAGCCGAAGGCACTATGAACCGAAGCGAATGGCTCAAAGAGTTTTACTTCGGTTCGGAGAATAACCCGGGGCTGCACTCAATTGTCGATAACATCGGTGAGATTGATGCCAAGGCATTGAACTCGATTGATCTCGGTGACGGAATAACCTTGCGCACCGGTAAGTATGGCCCATACCTAGAGATCTATATCGAACCTGGAGCTGAGGGTGCTGATGAAAATGGCAGAAGGATCATCAACATTCCAGAGAATCTAGCTCCTGATGAACTGACTTTGGAAAAAGCTCATGAATTAATCGAAGCACCAATTATCAAAGACCGTATTCTCGGCGTTGATCCGGAAACTGGATTTAATATCCTGTTCAAGGATGGCCGTTATGGTCCTTATGTACTACTAGATGATCCAGCTGCCAAGAAACCTAGAACCGCATCGTTATTCAAAACTATGTCGGTAGAAGCAATGGATCTCGAAACCGCACTTAAGTTGTTGTCGATGCCTAGAGTTGTCGGCCAGGATCCGGAATCAGGATTAGACATTACCGCACAAAACGGAAAGTTTGGACCTTACCTTTTGAAAGGTAAGGAGTCACGCAGCCTACAATCCGAAGATCAGATTTTTGAAATTGATTTGGAAGGGACTCTTGCGCTGTTTGCTCAACCGAAACTTCGTGGTCGAGTTACCGCGGCAACACCGCTAAAAGAATTTGGTGAAGACCCGGCGGCAAAGACCAATGTGGTGGCAAAGAGCGGACAATTTGGTTTATATGTTACCGACGGAGCAATAAATGCCACCGTGCCTAAAGACGAGCCACTGGATGAACTAACTGCTGAAAGAGCATTCGAGCTCTTGGCAATCAGGCGCGAGAAGTTAGGCCTGGAACCTGGCCAACCTGCTCCAAAGGTTTCTAAATCTCGTCGAGGTGTCGCGCCGGCTCGAACTGTCAAAAAAGGCTCGACCCGAAAGGCAAAGTAATTGAGCGGCTTATTTATTTCTTTTGAGGGGATCGACGGTGTCGGTAAGTCGACACAGGCCGATCTGCTGGAGAAGTATTTAGTAGGCCTTGGTAAAACGGTGATTAGAACACTTGAGCCAGGCGGAACCGAGGTTGGGGTTGAAATTCGTAAAATTCTTTTACACCACCGCGGTGAATTAGCACCTAGGGCAGAAGCAGCGCTATTTGCTGCTGATCGAGCTCACCACGTGGCTAGCAAGATTAGACCTGCTTTAGAACGCGGCGAAATTGTAATCACCGATCGCTATTTTGATTCATCGGTGGCCTATCAGGGTGCTGGTCGCGAAATGTCTATGGATGAGGTGCGCAATCTCTCGCTCTGGGCAGTAGGTGGATTGCTACCCGATCTAACCGTCCTACTTGATCTTCCGGCCGATGTCGCCAGATCCAGACGAAATAAAACGGGTACGGAACCGGATCGCCTAGAGAGCGAGAAGATTGAGTTTTTTGAGCGGGCTCGACAGGCTTATCTGTCGCTAGCTAGCGCTGAGCCAGATCGTTTCTTGGTGGTTGATGCAGCAGCCGATGTTGAACAAATGCAGGAGATTATTAGGACTCGCGTTTCGGGGCTAATCTAAATTTATGGTTGCTCCAAGAGTTTTTCGAGAGGTTATCTCACAGCCTGAGGCTGTCGCCGAGCTCTTGCGTGAAATCGAAAAATCCAATCAGATTCATCATGCTTGGCTTTTCACCGGCCCACCGGGATCTGGCAGAAGTGAATTGGCTTTTGCCTTCGCTGCTGCGCTGGTTTGTCCTGCCGGCGGTTGCGCTGAATGCAACGCTTGCTCGATGGTCAGAGTTGGAAATCATCCCGATGTTCAGGTTCTGAACACAGAGCGGGTACAAATCAGCATTGATGAAGTAAGCGAGTTTATTGAAAAGTCAGAGCAGATGCCGGCACTGGCTAACTATCGAATCATGATTGTTGAAGATGCCGATCGTATGGCAGAGCGCACCAGCAATCTGCTTTTGAAATCGCTGGAGGAACCACCTAGAGGAACTATCTGGATGCTCTGCGCACCAAGCGAATCCGATTTACTGCCAACAATTCGCTCTCGCGTTCGTCGCATCATGCTCAAAGTGCCAAGTGTTGAAGAAGTTGCAAGATTACTTGTCGAAAAATACTCCGTTTCAGAAAACCTAGCGTTAACCTCAGCAGCGCAGGCGCAAAGCCATGTCGGCATGGCAAGAAGACTGGCAACTAATCTTCAAGCCCGTGAACGAAGATCAAAAGTGCTTGAGGTTGTGCTGGCAATCACCGACCTACCTTCTGCTATTTCAGCCTCGGAGGTTTTACTAAAACTTGCCGAGAGTGATGGGCAGCAGCTAACTGGAGAGCTTGACGAACAGGAGCGGGCTGAAATGATGGCTCGCTTGGGTATTACTGAAGACACTAAGCTGACTCCCTCGATTCGCTCGCAGATAAAAAAGCTTGAGGATGCGCAAAAAAAGCGATCAACCAGATCAAAGCGTGATGGACTGGACAGAATTTTTGTTGACCTAATGGGGCTCTACCGCGATGTCTTGGCAATTCAACTGGGCTCGGGTCAAAAGCTGATCAACCCCGATTTGGATGGGGAAATAAGATCGCTGGCAAAAGATATTAGCCAGGCTCAGGCTATTCATGCGATTGAAAAGATTCAGCAGGTGAGATACCGGATGGACAGAAATGTCAAAGATACGCTGCTTTTGGATTCACTTGCGGTAACGCTGCGAAGGAGAAAATCCTGATGGCTAGGAAAAACACGATTGTGCTAAGTCTTAGCATTTTGGCTGGACTGTTATCTTTTGGCATCTTGGTTTATCAAGAGCTTCCTAAATCAAACGTTAGTTTTACACCAGAGCCAGCCGAGGAAGAGGATGTGGCGGAAGACCTGGTTTCTTACTACACCCAAAAACCACTCTGGAGAGACTGCGAGGGGGTCAACCCGAGTGCCCGCTGCGGTGAAATTGACGTTCCGTTGGACTGGTCAAATCCAACAGCCGGAAGCATTGAGATTGCCGTTGCCATTAATCCAGCTGAGGACCCGAAGAGCGCGCCTTATCTGCTGATGAATCCAGGCGGTCCAGGAAGTAGCGGTAGAGACTGGGTCACGGAATATATTGATTCAACTGGCACCGATCGACTGCGAGGTGAATACAACATAGTTGGCTTCGACCCACGAGGTGTTGGTAAGAGTACTGCTGTCAAATGTCTTTCGACTAAAGCCCTGAGAGATTTTCTCTATAGCCCATCGCCGTATGACTATCTCTCAGCCGAGGATCTGCAATATAGTAAAACCCAGTTCCAGAAATTTGCCGATGCCTGTGAGAAAAATACCGGCGCATTATTAGCCAATCTGGACACTGCTTCGGCAGCTAGAGACATGGATGTAATCCGTGCAGTGCTAGGAATGAAAGAGCTAAATTACCTCGGTTATTCATACGGGACTCTGTTGGGTGCGACCTATGCGGTTTTGTATCCTGATCGGGTGGGCAGATTTGTCCTGGACGGTGTTGTTGATCCAACCACTTCTGCTGAAGAGGATTCGCTAAACCAGTTGCGCGGTTTTACCTCTGCCATGGAAGCCTACCTATCGGACTGTATTGAAAATGAGGCGGACTGCCCATTTGCTGGGTTGACCGTGAACCAGGCTATGCAAAAAATCGGTAAGGACTTTTTAGGAAAACTAGAAAATGGTTCGATACCTACCACTGAAGGTAGGGAACTTAGTCTTTACGCAGGCTTTACCGGAATTATTGCGGCTTTATATGCCGAGACCTCCTGGACTTATCTAAATCAGGCCTTCACCGAATTTTTCAGTTCTGATCGAGATGGCAGGATTTTCTTACTTTTGGCCGATTCTTACTACACCTATGACAGTGATAATCAAGAATTCACCAGCAACATTAACGAGGCATTCCGCGCAATCACCTGCCTTGATTCAAGAGAATCGGAAGTTGAAGCACAGATGCTGGCTCAAAACAAAAAAGCTTTGGCGATTAGTCCCATATTTGGAAGATATTGGCAGTATGGCGGCTTGAGTTGTCACGGCTGGCCTTACCCGGTAAAACCGTTACCAGCAGATTACTCGGCAAAAGGTGCACCGACAATGCTGGTTATCGGTACCACCAACGATCCAGCTACGCCTTATTCTCAAGCCAAGAATTTCGCCGAAAATGTTTTAGCTGATGCCTACCTGCTGACATTCAAAGGCGAGGGGCATACCGCATACGAGTCTTCAAATACCTGCGTTGCCGATGTGGTGGATGATTTCCTTATCGACGGCAAATTGGTCGGCAATGCAAAGACCTGTAATTAGCTGATGAGAAATAATCGTGTCCAGGAGTTTTTCTCCAAGAAGTTTCGCTCGTTGCTTTCTAATGAACCCAGCGGTACCCCGCCTTGGCTTGAGGTAATCGCTTCAGGCGACACCGGTGGTTTATTCCTTCCGACCGATGCACCTTGGGTGGTTCACCGTGATTTTGGAACTTTAGTTGGAGGCATCAGAGCGCTACTTGTTCAAGCTCTCCACCCAGGTGCGGTTGCTGGTGTAACGGGACATTCTAGGTATCAGGCAGATGCGTTAGGCAGACTTGCTGGCACCATCCGCTGGCTCACAGTAACCACCTTTGGATCTTTTGAAGCTGCAGCCAACGAGGCTAAACGAGTTAATCGCCTGCACGAGCGGGTCAGTGGAAAGTTCACGCTATCAGATGGAAGCCAGCGAAACTACCAAGCTGCCGATCAGGATCTGTTGCTTTGGGTTCATATCGCTTTCACCGAAAGTTTTCTGGTTTGTCATCAGCTTTATGCCACTAGAGAAATCCCAGGCGGCGAAGATGCTTATGTTAGTCAATGGGCGAGATCTGTAAAGGATTTGGGTTTAGAAAACACACCTAAAACTAAAGCTGAGCTAGATAAGCTCATAAACTCATACATCACCAATAACGCATTGCGTGTAGATGAAAAAACTAAAGAAGTAATCGCTTTTATAAAAAAGCCGGGATTACCGTGGTGGACGGCAGGGATCTATCGACTACTTTTTGCGGCAGCGGTGGCCAGTTTGTCGGAAGCAGAGCGAAAACTATTGAATCTAAGATCTGCGCCGCGCTGGTTGATTAGACCCGGCACTCGATTTAGTCTGAGGTTGATTAGGTGGATTATTGGGCCTGATTCACCGATAGAACAAGGGGCCTTAGATCGCCTGAAAAGAGTCGGCATTCTGTCTAAGAATTAGACTTAAGTGCACTAAAAATCGCCACCCTAGCTCAGTCGGTAGAGCAGCTCCCTCGTAAAGAGCAGGTCAGGAGTTCGATTCTCCTGGGTGGCTCCATTTATAGGTTTTTGGGCAAGCCAACCAAAAGCCCGTCTCTGGGAGCGGTAGCCTATAACCAGCAGGCATCTTTCAACGATGAAAGGTAGTCAGGTTGAACGACATCAAAAGTGTCTCGCCGCAGCAGATAGGCCTTGACGAGTGGGTTCGTCTAGTCGCCGAGCACACCAAAGCAGATCGTGTTATCTGGTGCGATGGAAGCCAAAAAGAATACGACTCTCTAATTGCAGATTTAGTTGCCAAGGGCACACTAATCAAACTAAATCAAGAAAAACGGCCTGATTCCTATTTGGCCAGGACAGATCCCAGCGACGTTGCCCGAGTTGAAGAGCGAACATTTATCTGCTCTGCAAATAGAGAAGACGCTGGCCCCACTAACCCATGGATGGCCCCTGATCAAATGAAGTCCTTAATGGCGGAATTGTTCGAAGGGGCAATGCAGGGCAGGACTATGTATGTCATTCCATTTAGCATGGGGCCGATAGATTCACCGCTAGCTCGTTATGGGGTAGAGATTACCGATAGCGAATACGTTGTCGTGAATATGCACATCATGACTCGAGTATTACCAGAAGTATTTAATCGAATCAGAAACGGAAACGGTTGGGTCGCTACTATCCACTCAGTCGGTGCTCCCAATAGCGACGCCACCTGGCCCTGTAATAAAGAAAAATACATTTCGCACTTCCCAGAGACTCTGGAGGTTTGGTCTTTTGGATCTGGTTACGGAGGAAATGCACTGTTGGGTAAGAAGTGTATGTCGCTTCGTATTGGTTCACACCTTGCCCGAAAAGAAGGATGGTTGGCCGAGCACATGCTGATCATGCGCCTGATTAGCCCAGAGGGAAAGAGGTATCACATCAGTGCTGCCTTCCCATCGGCCTGTGGGAAAACCAACCTGGCTATGCTTAAGCCTTCACTTGATGGTTGGAAAGTTGAAACAATCGGTGATGACATCGCATGGATATCGCCAAACGCCAATGGTCGACTTCGAGCTATAAATCCTGAGAACGGCTTCTTTGGAGTGGCTCCTGGAACAAGTGAGAAATCAAACCCTGTTGCTATGCAAATGCTTGCCAAGGAAACTCTCTTCACTAACGTAGCCATGACCAGCGATGGCGATGTCTGGTGGGAGGGAATGACTAGAGAAATCCCTGAAGGGTTAACCGATTGGCGAGGTGAGAAGTATCAAGCAGGTCGAGCTTTGCCTGCTGCCCACCCAAATGCGCGCTTTACCTCACCTGCTAGGAACTGCCCAACTATTGCAGCCGATTGGGACGATCCAGAAGGTTTTGAACTTGATGCAATTATTTTTGGCGGCAGAAGAAGTTCCGGCATCCCGCTAATCACAGAAAGCGAATCCTGGTCGCACGGTGTCTTCATGGGAGCGAGCATGGCAAGCGAGCAAACAGCTGCAGCCGAAGGCACGGTTGGCGAGCTCAGGCGCGACCCATTCGCGATGCTTCCGTTCTGCGGCTATAACATGGCTGATTATTGGGGTCATTGGCTTGGGTTTAGTGATAAAGATCTAAAACTGCCAAAAATCTTTAGGGTCAACTGGTTCCTAAAAAACTCTGAGAGCAAGTTCGTCTGGCCTGGTTTTTCAGAAAACGCAAGAGCGCTGAAGTGGATTGTTGGAAGAGTAGAGGGGCAAGTCGAAATCAAACGAACTCCGCTTGGCGGGTTACCACTCTTAGCTGATCTAGGAATTGCCGAATTGAACCTCTCCGAAGAAGACGAAGCTTATTTGTTGCATTGGAGCAAGAGCGAGGTTGGTAAAGAATTGGAAGCGGTTCAGGAATACCTTGGCAAATTTGGTGATCATTTACCCGAAGAACTTGCAATCGAATTAGAGAAGCGTTTAGCGTTTTTTGATAAAAACTAACTTTTCGACTCCAAACTAAGTGATAGTTCCCGGAATAGGCCTTTCTGCGCCTATCCACCATTTGCTAGACTTAGTTTGTTGTAGTGAACAAGGAGGTTTGCATGAGTTCGATTAACTCTGCTATTTCAGCTAAAGATCTTGCCCAATCTCAAGAGTGGGAAGTTATCAAGTCCGCTGCCCTTACCCTCCGAGGACACCAAATCCACGACGGATCAATCCCAGAAAAATCAGTACATAGAATCTGCGCTATTTCTGTTTCGGGTATATCTGGTTCGCTAAGAGAGCTCGCCAAGCGCATTGAGCATGACAGCGAGTACCTACTGGCTTGTGCTGATGATTTTGACCGTTGGTCAGATTCAGGTTTCGGAGTTCCAGATTTCTATGACTCTTTATCTGCCTTCCATCCAGAGCGAAACAGAATAGATGGGCTAGCTCATCTTGTGGTTTTCCCGATGTATACCCAGAACGGTTCCACCGACCGTTTTGTCGAAGCAGTGCTGTTTGAGGTGATCTGGCCTGAATTTGTCTCAAGGCTAGAAGCAGATGACTACACCAACCCAGCATTTGTTCCAGTGCGGTTTATTGACTTCACTCCGGGATACGTAACCAACTCGGCAGTTATATTTCCAGAATCAGTAGCAGTAACACCTCGCGTTCCTGCTGGTTCTCCAGAGGGCACCAAGGCTGAGTTACCACCGTTTAGCTGGGGTGGAATTTTTGCTGACCGTGAGGCCGCTCGCTACCGAAGAGTAGTCAAAGCGGCTGCTGAGATTACTCACTTAGACCTTCCAACCGGAGCTAAGGAATTACTAGCTGATCAGAAACTTGCTGAGCAGACTTTTGTGATGTGGGATCTGATTCACGATCGCACACATATGCGTGGTGATCTGCCGTTTGACCCATTCATGATCAAACAGCGCATGCCTTTCTACCTATACGGCCTTGAAGAGCTACGCTGTGACCTGACCGCGTTTAGAGAATCGGTAAAACTAGTTCGAGCAAAAGATACCGACGATGAAACTCGAAAATATGCACAGCTAGTTCAATACGCAGTTCTCTTTGATCGAATATTCCGCTTCCCGCTATCTGGTAACAGAAAGCGAAACTACGATTCAGTTGCCGGGCAACTTTTATTTGCCTATCTGCATCAGCAAAAAGTTCTGCACTGGACAGACACTCAACTAGCAATTGATTGGGATGAGCTACCTGATGCGGTAGTTTCACTTTCAGATAAAATCAACGAACTTTACTGGCGCTCAATTGATCGACCTAAGGTTGTGCACTGGTTGGCAGCATATGACCTGGTCAGTGAAGTATTAGCCCCACATCAAGCTTCAAAGTGGGTTAAGCGAGAAATTCCACTAAATGGAACTACCGGTGAACTTACCGATCAGATTCTGGATGATGAGTTCCCGCTATCGATGTTTTATGAGGCGCTGATCAAAAAGATGTCGCCGGTAATTCAATCCACCATTGGTATTACTGGGAAAGATTAGAAGCAATAATCTGCTTGGCGCGGTGAAGCCTAGTAACAAGTTCTGCCTGCCTAATGCCTAGTTCCTGGGAAACATCACTCATCGTGCGCTCTTCAATGATTAGGCCGTAAGCAACCTTGGAAATCGCTTCTGGTAATTTCTTTATTTCTGCCGCTAACTGCTCTTTGCTAAAGCTAGATAGATCTGGCTCAGCATCTTCGAAATTGACATCCAGGTCGAATTCATTTGACATTTTTATCTCCTAAATAAACTTACTTCGATAACTCTGCACGGCTGCTCGCATACCAATACCGCAAACACCAACTAGCTGGTTTTCACGGTAATACTCAAAAACGCAATCCCCACCGATATCGCCTTGCGCTAACTCAGCCCTATCGGCAAGCGAGGTAAGGCCGAAGGCTAGAAGGTGATTCTCATACTGGTCAGACCAGAATGAGGGTAGCGGCTTGAAATCATCATCCAGAATGCCCGGGTAACTAGGAGCTTCGGTCAACATCGCAGCAATTACTGAAGCTGCCCGTTTCGCAGTTTCTGTTGGCATGTTCCAGTGTTCGACTCTTCGTGGCACCCCATCAAATAGGGGATTGGCGAATCTGGCAATATCACCGATGGCAAAGACGTTCTTGATTGGACTACCATCTTTGCGTGTAACTCGCATAGCTGAGTCGACTAGCACACCATCGTTACGGTCGATGTTGTTATTGGATAGCCACTCAACATTAGGTAGCGACCCAACGGCTTCCACCAAAACATCACAGTCGAGAATCTCACCGTCATCAACTTTGACGCCGGTTATTGAAGTTTCACCAATTAGGTCATCCACTGAACGCTTGAGTAGAAATCTAACCCCTTCTGCTTCATGGCGCAGTTGCATTTGGCTGGCAAGTTCATCACCTAGTTGCCGAAGCATCGGGTGACTAGCATTGTGAATCACAGTGACATTCGCCCCGAGTTTAGTTGCTGTTGCGGCAACCTCGCAGCCGATGAATCCACCACCAACAATCACAACGTTTCTACCCGGTTGTAGCTGTTCTCTAAGTGCCATGGCGTCATCTAGAGTTCTAAGTGCAAAACGGTTTGCTAGCTCTGAATTCTCAACAACTACTCTCTTTGGTCGCAAACCTGTTGCCACCACTAGTGCCGAATACCTGTGTGTTTGACCATCGCTGTCAGTTACTGTGTTGTGTTCAACATCCAGCGACACTGCTTTAGTTCCAAGAATCCAATTCACATCTGCAGTTGCTGATCTTTCTTCAAAGGCAACGGCTTGGTGGGAAACTTCTTTGGCTAGGACTTCTTTAGATAACGGAGGACGGTTATAAGGTTTCCAAGATTCCTCACCAATTACGGTAATCGCTCCGGTATAGCCGAATCGGCGTAGCGCCTCAGCGCAACGCAAACCCCCCATTGAGGCTCCGACGATAACTACCGGATGATGCATGAATTATTCGACGATGCGAATGGCCTGCATCGGGCAGACATCAACAGCAGCCTCAACGTTGGCGCGTTCTGAATCATCTGCAACGGCTGTGTATTCCAGTTTGTCGTCATTGTTTAGACGGAAGATATTTGGTGCTTCAAAGACACACTGACCGTAGTGCTGGCACTTGGTCATATCAACTTCGATCTTGATCATGGTTATTCCTTTTCTTCTACGGTCGAAGGGTATAAATCTTTAGACGGGGTTCTAATACCTCTAAATTCCCAGTCGCCACCTAAAGCGGTTGAAACTACCTCTTCAGATGAAGATGGCTGAGCTCCAACATCGGTTCTAATCCCGGTTGGTCCTTCGACAATGTAATTGGTCAGCTTGCCTAAGCCCTCTACCTCAACTTCAACCACATCGCCTGGGTTTACCGGCCTTGAATTAGCTGGGGTGCCTGAAAACAAGATATCCCCTGGGACAAGCGTGATGGTTCTAGCGATATCGGCAACTAGGTAGTGCATATCCCACTCCATGTTGTCGGTGTTATCGTCCTGCTTTAGTTCGCCATTGACATAGGTTCTAATGAACTTGTTGTTGAAATCCCAGTCGGTAACTAGCCCTGGTCCAATTGGAGCAAGAGTGTCGGAACCTTTCACCCTAAGCATCGATCCAGCATCAGTATCCCTAAAATCATGCAGGCCATAGTCATTACCGATGGTGTATCCGGCGATGTATTCGCCAGCCTCCGAAGGGGAGATGTTGCGACAGGTCTTACCAATCACGATTACAATTTCACCTTCGTAGTTCAACCACTTCAATCCATGAGGCCTAACCACATTACCTAGGTGCGAGTTCAATGCAGTAATCGGCTTGTGAAAATAGGTAGGTGCTGGAGGCAGCTTGGTCATGAACTCTTTGGTTCTCGAGTCATAGTTTAGATGCACTGCAATAATCTTGGTTGGCTCAACTGGAGGTAGGTGCACTGCATCTTTGATAGCAACTACTCTGCCGTCACCGGAAACCAGATTTTCACCATCTCTGACTGCCTGGGTTGGATAGCCATCAAGCAGGATTCTTCTATATTCAGTCACGAGTTAGTACCAAGTCCTTAGGTCTCGGGAAGCCGCCTTCAGGCTTTGAGAACCAAACGTGCACCTGACCAGTACCAATCGAGTTCTCGTATTCAGAATACAAAACACCTTTAGCGGTGTTTAGTTCTTCACCGGTTGCTCCGGCCATCGCTAGCCAGTGATAAAAGTTAGCCTCTGGCTTTACCTTTGAGAATTCCGGCATTGTTTCTAGAATCTTGCCGTGCTCACCATTTTTCATCCACTCTAATCTTTCGTAATCCATCTCACGAGCTAGATCTGAGTAAATGTGTTTAGGATCAGAAGCTTCGTGCTTTCTAAGATCGCGAAGCTTATAGAAGGTGTGTGAAAGAGCACCGGAGGCAAGCAGGATTACTTTTCGGTCGCTATCTCTAATTGCTTCACCTAAAGCACGACCAGCACGAAGGAAATCCTCGTGGGTTCCGGTCTGGCAAACCGACATAGAAATCCAGCGCTTTTCATCTAAGCCACGACCTAGGTAGTGCCAGAGGTTTACGGTTGCGTAGAAAATCGGTAGGTGAGGATCGGCAATCGGTGTAATCCAGGTGCCGTTCTTCTCATCGTAGTTACGAAGTGAGTTAGCCAGTTCTGGGTCGCCCTTGATGGCGTAAGGAATTTGCGACATACCTCGAGGCAACTCTTCAGAGGTGAATAGCCCTGATCTTTCGGCAGCTGAGGTAATCACAAACTCGACGGTAGTTGCCCAGTGGCTGTCTAGAACGACGACGGTGTCGTAATCGAGAGTCTCAAAGACATCCTTACGAAGCTGCTTTAGACCTGGCACTAGGGTTAGTTCCTTACCTTCGTTTAGGTCATATCTAACCGCCTCAGGCAACATGATTGTTGGCACGTGTGCCAAAAGTGCTGCTCCTACTACTTCACCCATTATTTATTCCTTCCATCCATTTGGAGAAAATACCGTGTTTTTCACATCGGCATAAAAATCAAATGACCAGTTACCGCCCTCACGGCCGATACCGGACTTCTTGGAGCCACCAAAAGGGGCTCGTAAGTCTCTAACAAAGAAGCAGTTAACCCAGATGGTTCCAGCAACCAGTTCCTTGGCAACCTTCTCTGCCCTGTCTTTGTTACCTGAAACCAAAACAGCTGCTAGACCAAACTCTGTGCTGTTAGCCATCTCAATTGCCTCTTCATCAGAACTAAATGTCTGCATGCAAAGCACCGGCCCAAATACCTCTGAGGTGACAATCTCTGATTCAGGATCCGGGTTCATCACAAGTGTTGGTCTGAAATATAGACCACCTAGCTCTGAATTAGGTTCGCCGCCCATGACGATATTCGCACCAGATTCTTTAGCTCTATCAACAAAGCCTTTAACTCTTTCAAAGTGAACCTGGTGAATCTGCGGACCTATTTGAGTTGCTTCTTCTCTTGGGTCACCTTGAATGATCTTGGCTGCCTTTTCTTTGAACTTGATTGCGAACTCATCAGCGATACTCTCATGAACCAAGATTCTGGTTCCCGATAAACAAACCTGGCCAGCATTGTCATACTGCTCAACTGCAAGTTCAACTGCTAAATCTAAATCAGCATCCTCTAGAACAACACAGGGTGATTTACCACCTAGTTCAAATGAAACCGGTGTTAGATTATCGGCAGCTGATTTAGCAATAATCTTTGCGGTTGGAACCGAACCAGTAAATGAAATTCTCGATATGCCAGCATGAGCAACAAGTGCGGCTCCTGCTTCTTTACCATAACCTTGAACCACATTGAAGACACCATCAGGTATACCAGCTTGCTTGGTAAGATCAGCAAAGAATGATGCAGATAGCGGCGTCCATTCAGCAGGCTTCAGGATTACTGTGTCACCTGCAGCCAGAGCAGGACCTATCTTCCAAGTAGCAAGCATTAGCGGTGCATTCCAAGGTGTAATAAGAGCTGCAACACCTGATGGATCCCAGGAGATTTTGTTTGTGTGTCCACGGGTTTCAAACTCTGGGTGCTGTAGTTCATTGATTGCCCATTCGGCAAAAAAGCGAATGTTGAGTGCAACTCTAGGCATTACCCCTCTGCGGTGAGATCGAAGTAGCGATCCATTATCCATTGTTTCTAACTGAGCAAGTGACTCGATGTTTTCTTCAACTAACTCGGCTAGCTTTAGTAGTTTTTCGCCTCTACCCTTAGGGCCGAGAGCAGCCCAAGCCGGAAAAGCGGATTTTGCAGCCTGCACTGCTAGATCAACTTCAGTCTGGCTGCCTCTAGAGATCTCACCTAGGAAAGAGCCGTCAATTGGGGAAGTGTTGGTAAATGTTTCAGCAGAGGCTACCCGCTGGCCATTGATGTAATGGCGGGTATCAATCTCAAGCCCAACAACGTTTACGGTGTTCAACGCCTTCGTTCCTCACTATTAGCCCTATTCATTAGGATACTAATGATTTAGACTAGGGCATACTTAATACACAGAGCCCAATGCTTTCATAACAATTCGGCAAGGAGCAGCAATGGTCAATCGCCCGAGAATAGCCATAGTTGGCAGGTTTACTGAGCACGCCTCAGCAATTAGAAGCCTAGGTGTGGTCTCCTCCAGAAGGCTGCTCGAATCCGTTTGGGCAGCTGGCGGCGAACCGATCACTTTCCTCCCGGTCGAAAACCCGAATTGGGCAGAACGTCTTGAGGGCATCAAAGGTGTCCTAATCCCAGGCGGTGGGGATGTGAATCCCAAGTGGTATGGCGAAGAGCCAAATACCGATGAACTTTACGGTGTTGATGATCTCCAAGATGAGAATGATTTCTCAATAGCTAAATACGCATTTGATAATGGGCTACCAACCCTGGCTATTTGCAGAGGATTCCAGCTTGTAAACGTTCTGATGGGCGGATCCCTAGTCCAACACATGGATAAGGACCATAGAAACTTTATCCACCAGATCACCATCGATAAAGACATGGAAGGTCTGGGACTTACCAAACCAACCCTTGAGTCCTCATGCTTTCACCACCAGTCAATCAAAAAACTAGGTGATGGCCTAGAAGTTCTAGCCACTGCTACCGAAGGTCATGTCGAAGCATTCAAAATCCCATCAAAAGCATGGGCCTACGGCGTTCAGTGGCACCCGGAAGATAACTACAAAGAGAACCCTCAGCAGTTGGAGTTATTCCAGAAACTAGTAAACGAAGCTCGTAAAAACTAGTCTCTCGATTCAGCAAACTTAGTTATTGCCCTAAGTTGTTCCGCTAATTGTGCCTGCTTAGATGAGGCAACAACATTTGCAACAGCTGTTTCTTGTTTGTTGAATGCAGGGAAGAGGCTATCCATAAGTTTTCTGCCCTTGCTGGTTAGTTCAACAATTACAAGGCGTCCGTCTTCTTTGCTCTTTTTTCTAACTAATAGGCCTCTTTTTTCAAGAGTTGAAAGTACTCCGGTAAGAGTAGCTTTGGAAAAGCCACCTTCCTCGGCTATTTGCCTAGTTTCAATAGGTTCCCAGATCCAGGTGACCCAGAGCACAACAAAGGCGGTCCAAGAAAGATCGTTCTTGGCGAGCACTGTTCTTTCTAGGTGATTTCTAACCGCGTTAGCTGCTCTAAATAGGTTGGAGGTAACCGCCATGGCCTCAAAGTTGATGTTTTTGTGGACCAGTTTTTGATTGACTTGGCGCTCTGTCTCAGCGAGGGTGTGTGGTCCGGCCATAATCTTCTCCTTGTATAGGTATAACTATTGTCTACTAATCGTTAGCATCAAAATAACTTTTTAGGCACAAAGCCCTAAGTTTTTGATTTTGGGGACTAATCTGAAAATGATTTGTATCCAAACAATCGGAGTAATTATGACAACGCTGTCCGAGCTAACCCTTGCTGATTTAGACCTATTTGAATCAGGTGCCCCCTGGCACGTCTTTGACAAACTTCGGGAAGAGTCCCCGGTGCACTGGAATACCGAGGAAAAGCCAAACCACGGCTTCTGGTCGATCACCCGTTATCACGACATCGTTAAAATCTTGCGCGACCCCGATACTTTCACCTCAACCCACTTCACCAATTTGGAGGAAGTAGATGCTGAGCAGGAAGAAGCCAGAAGATCGCTGCTGGAAACCGATGGGGCACGCCATCGTGCGCTCAGAAGGCTGCTTCAAGGAGAGTTCACCCCACAGGCGGTATCCGGTTACGAAACGTTCCTGAGAGGGCTAACCGCATCAACACTGGATGCTGCTTTTGCTAAAGGTGAATTTGATTTCGTCGATGAGGTGGCTGCTGATTTCCCGATTCGTGTTTTAGCTCGAATGCTCGATGTTCCAGATCACGACACTAATAAGTTGATCGAGTGGGGTAACCGCATGATTGGTAACACCGACCCGGAGCACGCTGATGTTCTGTTGGATGACCCAGAGAGCGAGAAGTATCGCTTGGTTCCATTTAGGTCACCGGCAGCTCTAGAAGTATTTGCCTATGGTCAGGACCTTGCTGCAAAACGCAAGGGCGGCAACGGCAAAGACCTAGTTTCTACTCTGATCAACCAGGTGCCAGCTGATGGTGTAGCGCTATCTGAGCGAGATTTCAATACCTACTTCCTGCTACTTGTCGTAGCTGGTAATGAAACCACTCGTCACACCATCTCACACACCATGAACTACCTGATTGAAAACCCAGATCAGATGCATTTACTTCAAGAAAAACCGGAACTAATTCCATGGGCAGTCGAAGAGTTCATTCGTCTAGCTTCACCGGTTTACCACTTTAGAAGAACAGCAACCAAAGATGTTGAATTCCAAGGAGTGAAGATCAAAGAAGGTGACAAGGTAGTTCCTTGGTTTGCCTCTGGTAACCGAGACAGTTCAGTATTTGCTGATCCCTACCAGATGGATGTGACTCGTAATCCAAACGAACACATGGCCTTTGGTCGTGGTGGACCACATATGTGTCTGGGTAACTCGCTGGCCAGGCTAGAGGTAAGGATTATGTTTGAAGATCTACTCTCTCGTATTTCAAAGATGGAACGAGTTGGCGATATAGATCACCTGAGAAGTAATTTTGTGAACGGTATCAAGCGTTTCCCGGTGAAGGTAACCCTTAGATAAGTTTTGCTACCTTGGCTAAGTAATTATCGATTAGGTAGAAAGTTCTTTCGCTAGAAGCTGGATCTTCGGCGATAGTCTGCTGCAGCATGATATCTGAATCCTGACCGTCATTGCCAACTTCTCTCAAGCCTCCCCAATCCAGCCAGCCCTTTAGCACCGCTGCTGTTAGCTCTGGGTGGAATTGAACTCCCATACTTCTGCCATAGATAAATGCCTGCGAAGCGATT
>JAURKU010000032.1 GCA_030831605.1 Rhodoluna sp. | reverse complement strand
TGGTATTCCAGCTTCTATTTATAGAACATTTGTTATTGAAGCTAAGTACGGGTTTAACAAAACAACTCCAGCCACCTTTATTCTTGACCGGGTCAGAGGCATCATCCTGGGTGCAGTAATCCTCGGTCCAATTCTGCTTGGGCTGCTATGGATCTATCAATTGGTACCTAATCAAATCTGGTGGATCGCATTCTTGGCCATCAACCTGGTTGGATTAGTAACCGCAGCTATCGGCACCACAGTGATCCTGCCGCTTTTCAACAAACTTCAGGAACTTCCTGAAGGCGAACTACGTGAAAAGATTTTTGCCCTGTGTGAAAAACAGAATTACAAACTAAAGAGAATTTATGTCATGGATGGTTCAAAACGATCTTCTAAGACAAATGCCTTTTTTAGCGGCATTGGAAAAACAAAGACCATTGTGCTATTTGACTCGCTGATTGCAAAGCACACTGTTGATGAAGTAGTCGGTGTGCTAGGGCACGAGATGGGCCATGACAAACTGGGCCACGTTCGTTCAGGCCTAATCCTGAATTTGGTGCAGAGCTTTCTAATCTTTGCGCTATTCGGCTGGGCCTTGCAAGAGCCAGCCCTGACCGAAGCCTTAGGTGGATCAGGGGTTCAGTTGGTGCTATCGCTAATTGCTTTTGGCATGCTATTTTCCCCGATTAGCTTCTTGTTGGGTATTTTGGACAACTCAATTTCTAGACGTAACGAGCACGGTTCAGATGTATTTGCGTCGAAGGTCTACGGCAAAGAGCACATTATTTCTGCACTAAAGCGCCTCGGCACCGACAACCTGGCAAACCCTTCACCACATCCGTTCTACGTACTCGCTTACTATTCACATCCACCGGTTAGTAAACGCGTTTCACACGTCGAGCAAATGAAACTTAGCTAACTAGCCTTTGGCTTATTTACCCTTAGGGTATTCCAGATACTCAATACACCGAGCAGCACTGGGATCCCGCCAACCATAAGGCCGTTTCCGCTGATGAGAGTAATCGCAACCCATGCGCCAGAGAGAACTGAAATTGAACTGAAAATCAATGTCAATATCTTGCCGATTCGATTCCTAAGCCATGAAAGACCAAAAGCTATCAAACCTGATAAATAGATGACTAAAAGCATCAGTGAAACTAACAGAGCTAAACTTTCCACTTTTCCTCCTTGTTCGAAAGTCTAATTACCTTATGTTGATCAAGTTGGTACTAAAAACTACAAAGCCTCTATTTCACCTTGTGGCATTCCTCCGCCCAGGCTTGGAACGGCAAGTAGGGCTTTGAGGCTTAGGTAGCGCTCTATATCAATCAGTTCATGTTCCAGCATGAGCTTGATGGCAACTAGAGGGGCAGCTCTAAGATTGCCGTCGGCAATCTTTATGCAGATCCCGTAACCTGCCCTAGTTCCCACTACAAATACGCCTTCAGCACCGTTTTTTGCAATGAATCCATGTTCGAGCAAAATAGCATCTGGGACGCCGTGATTAGAAATTACCCACCCGTTTGCGGTTAGGTTATCAACCAGAGATTTCTCCTGAAGCGTGAATTTGCCAATTGCTCGGGCAATGCCTTCAACGGTCATGGCATGAAGCGGTGCACCGCAACCATCAACTGTGGTTTTTAGTATCCTTTCGGAAGCAAACTCTTGCAAAACTTCGACCACTAGTTTCTGCATCGGGTTTTCCATGGAAAGATAGTTTGCTATTTCCCAACCACTTTTTCCACAGCTATATAGAAACCCAGCGTGCTTACCTGAACAGTTGTATTGAATGCCATCGGGACACTGCAGAGCTGTTTCAGGTAATCCGGCTTTGTCTAGAATGCTTCTGACTATTTCTATATGTTTTGGGGTAGACCGGTGGCTAGCCGAAGTAATCGTAAGCTCTTGACCGTTTAGGTCCAAGCCCGCTCTTATCATCGCTACAGTTTGCAGTGGTTTAATCGCGGACCTTGGATAAATAAGTCGCTTAGCGTTACCTTTGTGAACTACGGTGTTACCTTCTGGATCGGTAATAACTGCGATACCCCGGTGCCAAGATTCGATCAGTCCACCTCTACTGACCTGAGCTAATTCAACAAAATCTCTCGGGCTCGCTGCGATTGAATCGATGGTTTGTTGATCTGAAATCATTTAATTCCCATCCCAATCCGGATTGAATAACAAGCAAAGCAACTACCGCTATCTAAAGGATAAACCGCTACTAGTTATGGATCTTGGTTATAACCTTGTCTTGGAGGAAAAATGCCAAAGAAACAAGGGCTTAGCCAAGTTGAAAAGGATGCCATCGCCGCCAGAGCAAAAGAAGCTAGCCGGGCTAGAGGTAAAGACCCCGCAGTGGATCTTGCCGAGGTCATGGCAAAGTATAAGGAAATGCCGAAAGAAGATCGGGAGATGGGACTTAGGCTTCATGAACTTATCACTAAGACTGCACCTGAGTTAATTGCGAGGACTTGGTATGGGATGCCGGCTTATTACACTCCGGGCAAAGATGGGAAAGTGATTTTCTTTTTTCAATCTGGTTCAAAATTCAAAACCCGTTACAGCACTGTTGGATTTAGCGAACACGCAAAATTAGATTCCGGGGCGATGTGGCCGACATCCTTTGCTTTGGTAAAACTTACAAAACCGGTCGAATCGCAGATCAAAAAGCTCCTGCTTACCGCACTGGGTAAATAACATTCAGGTAAAAACCTAATTATTAGAAATAATTTTTTATAAAGTCGGGGTATATTTTCTTTAGCAACAAAGGGGGAAATAGTGATTTGCAATAACTGCAATAACTCAATTACAAGGCAAGATGTTACTTGCCCACACTGCCAAATAACAACGGGAGTCGGGGCCATAGCCCTACAGAATCTTTCCTACGTTCTTGGATCAATAGGCGCAATCATGGGTTTCGGTCCGCTAATTTACTGGACCATGCTGATAAACGGATCTGTTGCTATACCCACTTCAGACTGGGGTGACGGGGTAAACCTATTTCTCACCGGTATCGCTGTGACCATCATCGGTTCACTTATTGGTGTAGCGGGTCTAATTATGCTGATAATCGCCATAAGTCAAAAGCGGTATCGCAAAGCAAGATGACTCAAGCAGCTAAAAGAAACTGGTTTGTTCGTAGCCTGAGATACTTTGCTGGCCTATCACCAAGATTTTGCTATAACTGTCGAACAAAATTAGGGACAGCGGACACTAAATGCCCTAATTGTCATCTGAGTGACTCAAAACTTCATAGTCCTTATGCGTCGGCAAGGATAATGTTTATGGTTGGGGCATTCCTTCTGTTGCTTGGCTTAATTGTCAATGGTTTAGAAATATTGCTCGAGCCTTACACCAGGCAGTATTACATCGAGGCTCTAAGCATGAACTATGAAAAGCAATCCTATGCCGGCACCTTGGCTCAATACCCATTAGCTGTGGGTTATATAACCATCGTTTTGTCAATTATTTGGGCAAGGATAATTGCTTGGTTTGATTGAACTTTAGGGTTATTAGCCATCAGCAATAGCACCGCCAAGTAGCCTTTAACTATGGAAAAACTTCTAATTGAAACTGCCCCTGGAGTAATAACCCAAACCTACTGGCACGAAGGTGGCGACAAGCTAATTGTTTGGCACCATGGCACCCCGGCTCCAAGGCCGATGTCCCCTCAGATGCTTGAAGTATTTAGTGCACACGGCTACTCCGTTGCAGCCCCGGTGCGACAGGGATATATGCAATCTACCGAAGTTAGCCCTAGGCCAATTGGCGATGACACGAAGGTCACTCAGGCAGTAGTGAAGCACCTTGGTTTTAGCGAATTTCGAACTATTGGATACTCCGGCGGTGGGCCAAGATCTCTTGCGGATTTAGCGCTGCTGGATAACTGTGTTTCTGGTATTGCTTTTGCAAGCATGGTGCCAACCACTTTGGCTGATGTAAACCCTCTAGCAAATGCTCCGGAGGATGAACTGAAGGTCTTTGAGGAAGTTAGACGTTGGGGAGATAACCTCGAGGAGCGCTTTCTTAAATGGCAAAAGGAGTTTTCCGCGCAAGATCCACTAGCTGATTACAAAGACACCGATGAAGAAACTAGAGCATGGCTTGATTCTCCTGATGCACAATTTAGATTCACTCAAAGAGATTTGGCATTCGAAACCGGCGTTCGCGGCTGGATGTTGGATGAGTATTCCATGCTTGTTGATTATGGTTTTGATATTGCTAGCATCAAGAAACCACTGCAGATTATTACCGGTGATAAAGACGTAAACGTCGATATGGCTTGCAGTGTTTGGTTGAGTGAAAAAGTAACAGGGTCAGTGCTAAAAGTTTATGAAGGCTTCGGTCACAGCAGAATTTTTAATTTGGAAGTTATTGATTCGGCACTGAAGGATCTTCAGTAGTAGACCTTTTTTAACTGCACACGGATAATTCGATCATCCATCCAGGTTTCGCCACCTTTTGACCAGCCACCACGGCCGTCTTTATTGCTGGTAATCATCCAGAGCGAACCATCCGGAGCAAGAGTTGCCTTACGCAATCTTCCAAACTGGCCGGTGAAAAATGGCAACGGTTCGCCGAGCTTCTTATCTCCAATAACTGGAATGACCCAGAGCTTCCCACCTCTTAGGCAGGCTGATATAAGTGAACCCTTCACAAACTCAATGCCGCTGCAAGCGGCATCCGCTGGATGCCAAGTAAGAAATGGCGGAGTGAACTTAGGATTTGTGATTAACTCCTGATCTGATGGCATGTCAGGAATTTCTGGCTCTGGCGCAGGAGATTCTGCTGTCCCCTGGCCATTTGAATCTGGTTTACCTGGTGGCAAATCGGTAGGAACGTATTTGTATAGACCTTCGGCATATGGCCAACCGTAGTTCTTACCTTTTTGCATCAGGTTTAGTTCATCCCAAGTATCTTGGCCGAACTCCGTGGTCCACATATTCCCAAAGTTATCCCAGGCCATACCTTGAGTATCGCGAAGGCCTTTAGCCCAGACAAAAGAATCGGGGTCAGGGTTATCTGTTGGAACAGTCCCATCTAGATTCACCCGAAGTATTGATCCGCCTAGCCGATCCCAATTCTGCGAGGTAGCCCCCAGCTGGCCAGCATCGCCTAAGCTAACCCAGAGCTTATTGTCTGGACCGATAGCTAGTCGGCCACCATTGTGAGTAGTGGATTTACCACTGCGATCAATGCCTTTTAGCAACACCCGCTTATTAGTTAGCTGCCAATTCCCGTCGATGCTATCGAGGTCGTATTTCAAGATGCGGTTATCGCTGTTAGTAGTAAGAAAGACAAAAAGGCTCAACTCATCGCCTGGTCTATCAGCTGCTACCGCCATACCAAGGGTTCCACCCTCACAGAATTTCTCACAAGGCGGTGTGGTACTAGTGAAAGCTACCTTAGTGACAGTTAGATCGGTTCCGATCTGCAGAATAGTTCCGGTGTCACGTTCATCTACCAAAGCTTGACCATCTGGTAGGAAAACTATCTCCCAAGGAGCTTTTAGGCCAGTCACTAAATTTTCTGGTTCTCCGGTTGGGATAACATAGCTGGATTTCTCAATTGTTGGTTTTGGTTCTGGTTTGGAAATAGCAGCTCTAGTATCAGTGCTGGATGCAAAGACAACACCCACCAGCACAGCAAATATTGCTATGGCTTCGAATAGTGGGTCTCTGTATTTTGACAAATAAAACTCGCTAAGGGCTATTTAGATCTGAACCAAGGAATCATCATGCTGACGCTTCTTTGATATTCCTTGTATTCAGGATACTTGCCCAAAGAGATTTGTTCGGTGAAACGTGCCGAACCAAGAAACAGTGCAGTTAGGAATCCCACTCCGAGGAAGTATTCCGGTGCAGTGAAGTTCGCCGCAGCGAACCCCCAGAGAGCTAGCACCCACCACTGGGCCTGCTCGGCAAAAAAGTTAGGGTGTCGCGAGTAGGCGAATAAACCTGTATCTAAATAACCCTTAGTAGCCTTGCCTTGTTTTTTCAGTTGGTGGAAATTCCACTGCTGCTGATCTGCGATGAATTCCAAGACCAGTAGACCAAAGAACAATGCTGCAAGCAGAACATCGACTAGGCCAAAAGCGAGGATGGAATCCAAAGCTTGATTTGCTGGCAAAGTAATTGCTAGCAGTAGTGCATTTTGGAAAATCACAATGAATAAAAGATTGAAAATCTGATAGAGAGCAGGGCTCATCTTCTTTCTTAGAATTGCCCAGCGATAATCTTCACCACCTGGGGCATAGCCACCTTTTCTTGCAAAGTTATAGGTCAGCCTCGCTCCCCACAGCGTTACAAGAACAGCCATCAAGTTCAATCTTGGGTCAGTAAAGCCAGCTCCGTAGGCAAATACCCAGAGGTATACCACTGGAATAATTGACCAGATCCGGTCTACCCAGGAGTACTCCTTGGTAATGACAGATAGCAGCCACGTAAGCGCGCAGATTCCTACGAAGATCCAGAAATTCAGTTCTAGTGCAGACACGATACCCCTTTGCTCAAACCGATTTTACCGAGCAAATTTTAGCTATGCCCAGATTGGCTCGGTTACCAAATAGCTGTATTTGGTTTAGACTTGTTCTAGGTGAGCTGGGAAGTCTGGTCGGCACAATGTTTGCAGACCCCGAAAGGCTTACAGATGAACTTTTTTGCCGTACACATAAGCCCTTTTTTTGCTGCCACAGGTGACCCGGCACCCAAGACTGGCTTCCAAGTTGCTGCTGCAGTTGTTATCTTTTTAGTTTGCTATGTGCTAATTGCCGCTGAGAAATTTAACAAGATCGGTATCGTTTTAGTCGGCGCAGCGGCCATGGCATTACTCGGTATCACTACAAGCTCGGCAGCTTTCTTTGACCACGACACCGGAATTGACTGGAACGTCATTTTCCTGCTACTTGGAATGATGATCATCGTTGGAGTCCTTCACGCGACGGGCGTTTTTGAAGCTCTCGCTCTCTGGGTAATCAAAATTGCCAAAGGACAGGCACGCAGGATCTTCATCTACATGTTGGCCTTCGTTGGCTTCGCGAGCGCATTTCTAGACAACGTCACGGCAATTTTGCTTGCTGTGCCGATGAGCATTCAGATTGCCAAGCGAATGAATTCATCACCTGTTCCGCTAATCATCGGTCAGGTGATTCTAAGCAATATTGGTGGAGCAGCAACATTGATCGGCGACCCACCTAACATCATCATCGCCTCTCGTGCAGACCTATCTTTCAATGACTTCCTTATTCACATGGCGCCAGGTGCCATCGTTGCTTCCTGGGCGGTAATCGGATTACTGGTCTTTATGGCTCGTAAAGATCTAAAGGGGAAAATTGGTGATGCTGAGCTAGCGTCAATAACTCCCTCCGGTGCAATTAAGGACCGTCCACTTCTTACTAAAAGTCTTTGGGTGCTTGGATTGGTGCTGGCCGCTTTCGTAGCGCATGCCTGGTTACCCTTAGAGCCCTCTGTGGTGGCTCTTATTGGTGCTGGTGCCTTGATTTTATTTGCCAAAGTTCCCGTGAAGCACTGGGCGAAAGACATCGAGTGGAAAACGCTGGTCTTCTTCGCTGGTTTGTTTATTATGGTCGGCGGTTTAGTCCAAGTTGGTGCTCTCGCTGCCCTATCAAATTGGCTGCAGGTTACCTTTGGCGATAACTTGTCTAATCTAGCCCTGGTAGTAATGGTTGGATCAACCATAGTCTCCGGGGTGGTCGACAATATCCCATACGTCACCAGCATGTCACCGGTCATTTCTGACTTGGTTGCCACCGCCAGCACAGACGCTTCTGGGCTCTGGTGGGCGCTGGCTTTCGGTGCAGATTTTGGCGGTAACTTGACGATTATCGGCGCAAGCGCAAACGTTGTTGCTATTGGATTGGCGGCGGCGGCTGGACATAAAATCGGTTTCTGGCAGTTTGCCAAATACGGTATTCCAGCTACATTACTGTCTATGGCAGTTGCCATTCCATACGTAATGTTGCGCTACTTCGGCTAGAAAGCTTTTTCAGCCCAATAACGATTACCTGATTCGGTAGGCTGGATAAATGGCCAAAGAAGCAAAGAGCCGAAGTTGGGTGTTTAACTTTTTTGGTGCAGGAATTATCTGGGGATCCTCCTTCTACTTCATGATTTTTTCTAACCAGAGTCTGCCCCCAATCGGTGTTGCCTTCTGGAGGTGCTTTTTCGGTGCCCTGACTCTTTTTATTATCATCAAGCTAAAAAAGATGCCGCTGCATTTTGATAAGCGCTTGATTTTATTCACCTTCATAGTTGGCGCTTTCAACACTGCAATCCCATTCACACTATTTGCCTACGGTGAACACCAGATCTCTTCAGCATTTGCAGGAATGGCTAACGCGATTACTCCGATTGCAACTGTTATTGCACTACTGACAATTTTTAGATCCGAAAAAGTTACCAGGAATCAGATCTTTGGTTTACTCGTCGGAACTCTCGGGGTTCTTGTTTTAGTTGGCGTTTGGCAAGGCGTGGCTAGTAATTCAACCCTTGCGGTGCTTGCTGTTATTTTGGCACCTACCCTCTACGGTTTTGGTGGCCCGTTCATAAAAAAGTTCATCGAACCAATGAACCAGCCACCAGAAGTTACTGCCTTCTGGCAAATCCTAGGTGCGACAATTGTGCTAACTCCGTTTTATATTTCTCAGCCGATGTTCACCGGCCCAATCACTCCAGCTTCTCTAGGCGCTACCCTGATGCTTGGAATATTTGGAACAGCCATCGCATACACCCTCTACTATCCGCTTCTGAAACAGGTCGGCTCTGCGGTTAGTTCAGCAGTTACATTTTTGATTCCACTAGTTGCGGTGACCCTCGGCGTGCTAGCTCTAGGTGAAGAATTGCAGTGGTATGAACCAGTCGGTGGTGTAGTTATTCTGCTCGGTGCAGCAATCGCGCAGGGGTTATTTCGTAATCGCAAGAAAATAGCGATGTAGTTATCTAATCCTTACCGCTAACTCCGCGTAAGCACCTTTCGGCACGACCGGGTTAACCGGAGCAATTGGATCAATAATCTTGAAGGCCTCACCGAGGGCTGGCCTTTGATCCGCTTCGCCTTTGTTTGGCCAATGTGCACAAGCCCATTCGGCCTGAGCGGTAATACTAAGCGATGGATTAACGCCGGGGTTAGCCGATAATGCCGCGCCATCTAAGATGTGTAATCCCGGCTGGCCAAATACTCTAAGGTAGCCATCTAGCACACCCTGACCAGGACTACTGGCAATAACCGCTCCGCCTAAGAAGTGTGCGGTCATCGGAATACCGAAAGGCTCGGTAATTACCGCTCCCGGTGTCCCATCAATCTGCTCGGCTAGTGTTTTAGCTAATTCGTGCCCCTTAGGCACCCAGGCTGGATTTTTTTCACCATGATCCTGACGCGAGGAAACCTTCTTACCGAATACTCCGCGCCTTAAAAAAGTAACTAGCGAATTATCTCTGGCTTGCATCACCAAAAGTATCAGTGTTCGCTCCGGCCAAGACCTAAGCGCATAGAGGCTAGGCAATCTAAAGAAGTTTTTAACCGTGGCATAGATCAACCAGAGTGGGTTTGGGGTTTGCCCTTTAGGGCCA
>JAURKU010000031.1 GCA_030831605.1 Rhodoluna sp. | reverse complement strand
GGCGAAGATGGCAGCAAGTAGTATTCTTATCGTCTTCATAGATTTAGTTTAGGAGAAATGTTTATGTGTAGTCCGGTCAATTGCGAAGCCTGCGGGAAGATTACCTGGGAAGGCTGTGGCGAACATGTTGAGCAAGCCCTATCCGGTGTTGCCGAAGCAGATCTCTGCACCTGCCAAAACTAACGAGCCATAAAGGCTGCGCGCTGTTTGGGGCTGTATTTCTCAATGGCGTAGCGAAGCATAGTGCGAGGCATTTGTGCCTTGTATTTATTTAGAAACTCGGTTAGCTTCTCTTGATCGCGATTACCAACTTCACGTAGCATCCAGCCAACCGCTTTATGAATCAGATCTTCTTTATCATTTAGTAAATCTCTGGCTATGGCCAGCGTCGGACCAAATTTATTGATTCGGATAAGTGCAAAAGTTAGCAGTATGGCTGCTCTTCGCTCCCAGAGCACTTCTGATTTAGCTAAACCGTGCAAAAACTCGGCGTTATAACCTAGATGCCGAGCTAGGATTTTGCCCATCACCGGTGCGCTGGTGTCAATCAAATCCCAGTTATTGACCCTGTTTGATCTAAGTAGGTCAAGCCAGAACTCAAAGTAATCGATGCGCTCAACATCGCTGGTTGCTTTATCAAATTTGTGATTCAAAATAATCAAAGCGCAGAGTCGTTCATCGTGGAATTTTGATTTAGCCAACTTAGCCAAATCGTTTATTGAAATCTCTTTATTGGCCTTAGCTATTCTTCTAATCTCGGGAACTGCAACGCCGCGATAGATATCAACCGTCCCAGCTAATTGTGTTCCAGTTCGAAAATAATGTGCGGATTTTATTGCCCTACTTGGACTAACTAAGCTAGCTAGCTCGTGCTGAATTACTTTTAGCAATTACAAGTTTCCAACCACAACTAGTGCATCTCCGGTTGCTGGGATAAACTCCATAGTCTTCGCTGGGTTTAGTAAAACGCCAGTTACCGAATCACCAACTGCACGGCTGGCACTTCGGTAGCCGATTGCTGATTCACCAAAGTTTCTGGCTGTAGCGGCTAGTTCAGCAAAGCTAACTGACTTACCCACCGGTGCGTAATCGGTAATGCCTCGAACATTCATAGTGGCACCCTCTGCATCAAACAGATCAGCAAATACCGGAGCCAATGATGGGTTCTCGCTTATCTGCGCTATAACCAAGGCGGCAAGGGAATCGCTAACCACCAGATCATCCACCGCAGCGACTCTGGCTAACTCAATCTTTCTGGAATCTAGGATTTCCGCTACCAACCTGGTTGGTTCAACACCATTTCCTTCTTGGTTGAAAAGCTGGTTCATCTGCAACATGGTCAACATCGTCTGAGCATCAGCCTCGGATTCAGTAATCGCATTACGGTATCCAAGCACAATAATCTCGTCGTAACGCTTATCCTTGGCTGCGGCAATTAGATCATCAATATCCCCGCTCACAGTTGCGTAGCTAACCGCTATATCTCCAAAACTAAGATCCGCCAATTGGGCTGGGTCAACGAATCGCTCCTGAGCCACAATGTGAACGTTAGAGCCTGCCGGAAGGAACTCTGCCAATTCATTCAACACAGTTCTACCCATCGACGACCAGCCAATAATCAAAAGACTTTCAGCCCTGTCGGCTTCCCTAACAGCCTTAACTACCTGGGTTTTAGCGATGTCCTCGCGAACACCGGTATAGATGACTTTGTCATCATCTTCTGCTACGGCAATTATTTTTGTATCGGCACTAAGAACAGTATCCATCGTCGGGTTTAGCTTGGTAACACCATTTTGTTGAATACCGATTACCGCCGCTTCGTTAAATGCCAAGATCGCATCGGCATAAGTTTTGCCCGCAAGTGCTGGAACTGTAGCAAAGTAAATTTCATCTCCAGCAAAATCCAATAGATCTAGAATGACCGCAGCCAGCCCTGGGCGACGACTTGCCTGTGCTGTTACCCGGGCGATGATTTCGTGCGAACGGACTGTGATGACTTGACCGTTGGTAGCGGTAGTCAGTGCCTCACCGGTGTTGGCGTCATCTATCTCGGCAACAATTCTTATCTTCGGATTTGGATTAACCGATTTGATCGCCAGCACAGTACTAACCACATTGGCATCTCCTGCTTCATCGCTATCTAAGACGATGATTGATTTAGCGCCGGCGATATTGCTACGTTTTAGATCCTCCGGATTGGAAACATCACCGGTTCTGGTAACAACTTTCAACTTGCCAAGTTCTGTTGCCCTTGCATCAATTTCATCTTCCATGAAATCTCTGGTGTGCTCGGAGAAAATAACTACTTTAGCTTTTCTAACATTCTGGTTAGCAATTGCTAGTTCTTTCAGGATTGGATAAATCCGGTTTGACCAACCAAGAATCAGGGTGTGTCCATTGTCAATGATTGGGCTCTTGCCCTTGCGCAAACGATCAAAGGTTCTGGTTATAACACCGACAATAAAACCGGTGACGCTACCGGCTAGGGCAACAGTTATCGCCCAGGTTAAGAAGTTCATTATGCGATCGATCCAGAAATCTTCGCCGCCCCTACCAAAGATAGATGCGAAAGATTTCCAGAAGGTGTTGAAATCAAAAACTACAGAAGAGCCCTCCGGCGCAAAGCCCGGAATGAAGATCAGTATCGCTCGGAGTAAGACTAGAAGAATCGAGAAGACGATCATCAAGATCAGCATCCAGGTGACGAACATCCCGCTTCTGGCTATGGAGTTATCAAAGCTATAGCGAAGTTTTGCTCTCAGGGTTGGTTTGACTGGTTTAGCTGGCTCTGGCTCACCTTGAGCACCTTGACCGTAACTGCGTTCATTTTCACTGGACATAGTTATCCATTTTACCGAGCAGTTTTGAGCAGGATTTAGATTAGTTCGCTAGAAAGAACTAGCGCCCGCGCCAAAGCACGATTGCGTTAGACCGTCTCGGCCTTTTACCAGAGGGCAAAATTACCGTCTCGGCATCACCGACAGCAAAGACTCGGGCACCTGGTTGGCTTGCCATCAACCGATCGACAATTAGTTGCATTTCTTGTAATTCGGTTTTGAGATCCAAAACCTTATTCTCTAGTTCAAGAATTCGCTTGATGGCCACAAGCGATACCCCCTCTTGCGATAACCTTGCCACTTCAGCTAACTGTGCGACATTTCGCAGGGTATAGCGGCGGGACTGCCCAACAGTTCTAGAAGGCTTAACTAAGCCCATCCGGTCATACTGTCTTAGCGTCTGCGGGTGCATTCTGGCTAGATCGGCAGCTGCGGCGATAGTCAGAAACGGGAAGTCTGGGTCGATATCGTTCATCAGAGTAATCCTGCTCGGTTAATTAGATCCGCTCTCGGATCTTCTTTCGGCAATAATTCATCAAACTCTCTCAAGGCCTTTTCTGCCTTATCTGAAACATGGGCCGGTACCAAAACTTCTACCGTAGCCAACAGATCGCCGGTGCCTTTAGCAGCTGGCACACCTTTGCCTTTAACTCTTAGCACTCTACCGTTTGGGGTGTTCGCTGCCACCTTTAGTTTTACCGGCTCACCGCCCAAAGTTGGAACAGTAATGGTTGCTCCTAAAACTGCCTCGGCAAAAGTAATCGGGACGGTTAGGCGAAGGTTATTACCGTCTCTGGAAAATACCGGATGCGGTCTCACCGAAACAGTAATAATCAAATCACCGTGCGCTCCGCCATTAGGTGAAGGTTGTCCCTTACCGCGCAGTTTAATTTTCTGTCCATCCAAAACACCAGCAGGAATTTTTGCATTGATTGGAGCTAGTCCTTCGTAGTTCAGCTTGATGGTTGTGCCATTGACCGAATCGATAAACGCAATGGTAGTTGTTGCAGTAAGGTCATTACCCGGCACCGGGCCACCGAAGCCGCCAAAGCCGCGACCACCGAATAGGTTTGCAAATACATCTTCAAAACCTGCAGATGATTGACCAGTTGATCCTCCGGGAGAAGTGAATCTTGCGCCGCCGCCCATAGCTCTAAACGCATCGTATTCTTTGCGCTGTTCGGCATCAGATAATACCGAATAGGCTTCACTGATTTCTTTAAACTTAGCTTCAGCCTTAGCGTCCCCCGCATTCGAATCCGGGTGATACTTTCTAGCGAGCTTTCGATAAACCTTTTTTAGTTCCGCATCCGTTACATCTTTAGCTACGCCAAGGACTTTATAGAAATCTTTTTCTAACCAATCTTGACTTGCCATCTAGATCACTTCTCTTCAGGAATGAAAACTGCAACCATCGCTGGTCGGATAATTCGATCACCGAGCTTATAGCCGAGAGAAATTACATCGGCAATCACAGTTTCAGTGACCGCTGCATTGGGTGTCTGCACTAAAGCATTATGCAGTGCCGGGTCAAACTTTTCTCCACTGACCCCAAAGGAAACTAAATCAAACTTCTCTGCCGCACTGCGGATTTTGGTTAGCACGGCCGCGAATGGTGAGCCTTCCAGATCCCCGTGCGATTCAGCTAAAGCAAGATCATCTAGCGCTGGAAGCAGCGAACGAAAAACCTCAGCTATCGCCGCATTGCGTGATACATCTTTATCGCGCTCAACTCGAGCCTTATAGTTCACAAACTCTGCTTGGAGCCGTTGCAGGTCGGCTAGAAGTTCAGCCTCTTTACTTATCGGCCCAACCTCATCAACCAGATCAGCAAGTTCCTGGTCAATCGGATCCGGGCTAGAGTCGGCACCATCGGGTGCCGACTCAAACTCGTCCGACATTACTTAGTTTCCTCTTCCTCAACAACCTCGGCGTCAACCACGTCTTCACTGGACTCTGGTTGTGCTTCAGCCTCTTGAGAGGAAGCGGCGTAGATGGCTTCACCTAGCTTGGTTTGCGACTGGTTTAGCTTCTCGTAAGCGCTTGTTACGGCCTCGATATCCTCACCGGCAAGAGCGCTCTTCAAGGCATCAACATCAGCTTGAACTTCTGCTTTAACCTCTTCGGATAGCTTCTGGTCATTATCTTTGATCAACTTCTCGATCTGGTAGACAAGGCCTTCGGCCTGGTTACGAGTGTCTGCCTCTTCACGACGCTTCTTGTCTTCAGCGGCGTGCTCCTCGGCATCGCGAACCATTCTCTCGATGTCTTCCTTAGATAGTGAAGAACCACCGGTGATAGTCATCGACTGTTCCTTGTTAGTTCCCTTGTCTTTAGCAGACACGTGCACAATACCGTTTGCATCAATATCAAATGTCACTTCGATTTGTGGGATGCCTCTAGGTGCAGGTGCGATACCGGTTAGCTCAAAGTTTCCAAGGGATTTGTTATCACGAGTGAACTCACGCTCACCTTGGAAGACCTGAATGCTAACTGCAGGTTGGTTATCATCAGCAGTTGTGAAAACTTCTGATCGCTTAGTTGGGATTGCAGTGTTGCGCTCAATCAACTTAGTCATAATGCCACCCTTGGTTTCGATACCAAGCGATAGCGGGGTCACGTCAATCAACAGAACGTCTTTACGCTCACCCTTTAATACACCAGCTTGAAGAGAAGCACCAACAGCAACAACCTCATCAGGGTTAACACCCTTGTTAGGTTCCTTACCACCGGTTAGTGTCTTTACTAATTCAGCAACCTGCGGCATGCGAGTTGATCCACCAACTAGAACTACGTGATCGATATCAGCAAGCTTGATGCCGGCTTCTTTGATTACATCGTTGAAAGGCTTCTTGGTGCGCTCAAGTAGATCAGCAGTCATCTGCTCAAACTGTGCTCTGGTGATTGTCTCATCCAAGTTAGCTGGGCCATTCTCTGTCAAAGACAAGTACGGTAGCTGAACTGCGGTAGACATCGACTGTGATAATTCCTTCTTTGCTTGCTCCGCAGCTTCCTTTAGACGCTGAAGTGCGATTTTGTCTTTCGAAACATCAACACCGGTTGTCTCTTTGAACTTCTTTGCTAGATGTTCAACCACTCTGGCATCCCAGTCGTCACCACCAAGACGGTTATCTCCAGAAGTTGCTTTTACCTGAATAGTTGAAAAGCCATCGTCCTTACCAACTTCTAGAAGTGATACGTCGAAGGTTCCACCACCAAGGTCGAATACCAAAATAAGTTCGTCTTCCTTACCCTTGTCCAAACCATAAGCAAGTGCTGCTGCGGTTGGCTCGTTGATGATACGCAGAACGTTTAGACCTGCGATCTCACCAGCTTCCTTGGTAGCCTGACGCTCGGCGTCATTGAAATATGCCGGTACGGTGATAACCGCGTCGGTCACTGGTTCGCCCAGGTAAGTTTCTGCATCGCGCTTTAGCTTCTGCAAAATACGAGAAGAGATCTCCTGTGCTGTGTATTTTTTGCCATCAACGTCAAAGTTCCAAGTGGTACCCATGTGACGCTTTACCGATGAAATTGTTCGATCAACGTTGGTTACTGCCTGACGCTTAGCGGTCTCACCAACCAAAACCTGACCATCCTTAGTGAAAGCCACTATCGATGGGGTGGTTCTAAAGCCTTCTGCGTTGGCAATAACTGTTGGTTCGCCACCTTCTAGAACGCTCACCGCGCTGTTGGTGGTACCTAGGTCAATTCCTACTGCTCGTGCCATTTATTTGTTCTCCTTTATAGATCCGCCCATTCTGGGCCGCAATCAAAGACTCAAACTTGAGCCTTGTTGACTCAAGTTTCACTTAAATCAACAACCATGTCAAGTAATCTTGAGTCATCCTGACTCAAGTTCGCTCAAGGCTAACTGGTAGTGAATTGTTGCCTAAATATCCGCCAAATGGGTCTTTTTACCCGCCAAACTAGGGGCTATGACGAAATCAAATTCGAAATTCAGAACCTTTTCATGGATGCTTTGGGACTGGGCAGAGCAGCCCTACCCCACAATCATGCAGACCTTCATATTCCCGGTCTATCTTGCAAGTGCTGTGGCAACCTCAGCACAAAACCCTGATCAAGCAATTGGTTGGGCAACAGCAATAGCAGGTGTTGTCCTAGCTCTTATAGCACCAGTGCTTGGTCGCAGATCTGATGAGAATGGTCGAAGAAAGTTCTGGCTGGTAATCAACACCTACATGCTGGTGGCAATCATGCTCGCCTCTTTCTTTGTCGAACCGAAAGCGGAGTTCTTCCTGTTCGGCTTAGTCCTCTACGCCTTGGGTTCAGTTATTCAAGAGTCAGCTTTCATTAATTACTACGCGATGCTCAAAGGTGTTACCAACGAATCAAACATCGGAAAGATTTCTGGTTTTGCCTGGGCACTAGGTTACGTCGGTGGAATCGTATTGCTCATGGTTTCATTGATTGCTTTTGTCCTTCCCGACAATCCTGTAATTCCAACAGACGATTCGCTAAACATTAGAGCCATATTTGTGTTCTGTGCAATTTGGACCTTAGTGTTCTCAATTCCCCTGTTGCTTTTTGTTCCTGAGATTCCTAAAAAAGCAAATGCACAAAAAGAGTCAATCGCTGAATCTTATGGAAAACTTTGGGCTCAGCTAAAAACTCTTCGTGCCCAAGCACCAGAAACACTAAAGTTTTTGATTTCAAGTGCTATCTATCGAGATGGACTAGCCGGTGTCTTTACCTTCGGTGCAGTTCTTGGAACACTGGCATTTGGTTTTGATCAACAATCAATTATTTTCTACGGTGTTGCAGCAAATATTGTTGCCGGTATCGGTGCAGCTGTTGGTGGAGTGCTAGATGACAGAATCGGTTCTAGAGCAGTAATTGTTGGTTCACTTATTGGTCTTATCATCTCTGGAAGCTGCGTCTTTATATTCAGCTACATGGGCCCAATCGCTTACTGGATCTTCGGTCTAACGCTGTCGCTATTCGTGGGTCCTGCCCAAGCATCATCTAGAACATTTGTTTCTAGATTCACACCGACCGGTCGCGAAGGTGAAGTATTCGGTCTATACCAATTCACCGGTAGAGCAGTGTCGTTCCTATCAGGTGCGTTCTGGTCACTAAGTATTGGAACAGCAGTTGCAGTTGGTGTCAGTGGCAACACAACCGTCTACGGCATCTGGGGAATAGTTCTGATCCTGACAGTCGGATTGTTCTTGCTACTCAGAGTTCACCCGAACCCGAAAGTAATTGATTAGTTAGATTGCTCTAGCGGCTCATCGCCAACATCTGTTTTATAGAAGTTGAGGAATGAGCGTGATGCGGTTGGTCCTCTTTGACCTTGGTATCTGCTGTTGTATTTGGCGCTACCGTAAGGTGTTTCACTGGCACTAGATAGTTGGAAGAAGCAGAGCTGACCGATCTTCATACCTGGCCATAGTTTGATTGGCAGTGTTGCAACATTTGATAGTTCAAGCGTTACGTGGCCTCTAAAGCCTGGGTCAACAAAGCCAGCTGTTGAGTGAGTAAGTAGTCCGAGTCTTCCAAGCGATGACTTACCTTCTAATCTGGCTGCAATGTCATCCGGTAGTGAGACAAACTCATAGGTTGAACCCAGAACGAACTCACCCGGGTGCAATATAAAAGGTTCGTCAGCTTTGACCTCGATAAGTCTGGTTAGATCAGGCTGTTCTTCAGCTGGATCAATAAATGCATACTTGTGGTTATCAAAAAGCCTGAAGAACCTATCCAATCTGACATCCATGCTGGAGGGCTGTAATAAACCCATTTCCAATGGTTCTAGGCCGATTCGGCCCTGTTCAATCTGGCTTCTTATATCGCGGTCTGACATCAACATAATGAAAAGGTTACCCTGTCTTATCCATTCGTTGCTTGATTGCTCAAGCAGATTCCTAGTGCTCTAGGCCAACTTTGCGTTGGACCCATTTCATCCACTTCGGGGCGTACCAGTTAATCTCACCGAATAGCCTCATCAGTGCTGGAACAAGTAGTGCTCTAATTACGGTGGCATCAAGTAATACTGCGAAGGCGATACCGAGGCCAAGCATCTTCATGATGCTTACCCCGCTGGTAGCAAAGGCGGCGAAAGATACCGCCAGCACCAGAGCTGCCGTTGTGATGATTCTGCCGCTTCGCTGCAAGCCGATAGCAACAGAGTCAATAGTGTTTAGACCCTGATCGTGCTGTTCCTTTATGCGCGATAGCAGGAATAGTTCATAGTCCATGGATAAACCAAAACTTATTACAGCAACGAGGACCAAAGATGATGAATCAATAGTTCCGGTAGTTCCGAAATCGCCTAATAGCCACTTCAGGTTGCCGTTCATAAACACCCAGACTAAAAAGCCCATGGTTGCAAAAAGGGACATGAAATTCAACAGCACTGCCTTGATTGGCAAAATCAGTGATCCGGTAAACAAGAACAGCAGCACTAGTGTTGTCAGGATTATCCAGAGTGCTGCCCATGGCAGGTTGTTGGTGATACCGGCTAGCGCATCGGTATAAATTGCAGATGATCCACCGACTAGAAAGTCTTTGTCAAAATCTCTAATTGACTTAGTTAGTGCTTCACCGTCTGGGCTTCTTGGCTCAACATCCGATGTTGCTTTGATTCTGGAATAGTCGGTTGTTTCAAACCCAGGGTTCTGCGCTGGAACGACTAACTGGCCGTCAACGAAAAAGCCAGCGCTGGTTTGAACACGAGTGATTCCGTCTTCTTTCGAAAGATCAATCGCTACTTGTTCAACGTTTCGATTCGCTGACTTAGGAATAATGATTTCGATAGGTGAACCTTCACGTCCATCGAAGCGTTCACGAATTTGATTGCTGGCAACAACCACTCGGTTATCTTTAGGAAGAATGCGGTCATCCACCTGGCCAAGCTTCACGTTCATGCCTAGAGCGGTTAGTGAACCTAAACCAATTAGTGAAACCAAAATGATGCTTACCGGTCTGCGCATCACAAACTTAGCCAATATCTCCCAGAAGCCGTGATCTTTTGGTGCGCGGTGTTTAAACAGCGGCCAGCGATCAACGTTGTCGCCGACCAGATTCAATAGGGCTGGTAAAGCAATCAGCGCTGCGGCTACGGCAATGGTTACCGAGACAACTCCAGCAAAGGCAAAAGATTTCAGGAAGTATTGCGGGAAGAAGTTCAGCGCAACCATCACTAAGACAACGGTGAGGCCCGAGAAAAAGACGGTTCTTCCAGCGGAGAGAATTGTGTTCTCTACCGACTGGGCAACAGTTAGATTCTTGTGTCGCTCTTCTCTAAAACGGTTCACCATCAAAAGGGCATAGTCAATGCCTAAACCAAGTCCTAAACCGGTAACTAGGTTTACCGAGAAGGTTGAGGTATCGGTAAATAGCGATGATAACCAAATAAAGAAGAAGGAACCGAGGATGGTGAGCCCCGCGATCATCAGCGGTAATCCGGCTGCCACTACAGAACCAAAAACAAAAATCATCAACAGCAAAATAATCGGTATCGCAACTGATTCTGCTCTAAGTAGGTCTTGCTCAATGATGTGATTTATTTCAGAGGTTATCGGTGCCCAACCGGCAACATATATGGTTGCACCAAAATTATTGCCACCGATTTCATCCGCAATAACCTGTGCTACTTCGGCCTGTTTGGCATCATCGTCGAGCTTGGCAAACATGTAGACGGCTTTACCATCGGTGGATTTGAGTGTTGGTGGCTTAAACACCGTGTAATAGGAATAAACATTGTTGACACCTGCGGTATCAAGTAATGCCTGGGTTACGAGGTTAGCGCTTGCTTCTGATTGAAGATCATCGGCGCTTCTATCGAAGTCAAGAACCAGCACAACCTCCGGGTCGTTCTGGTTGAACTCGGTTTGGAGTAATTCGGTTACCCGCTGGGATTGAGCACCCGGGTCGTTATAACCGCCACCTTTTAGGTTTCCGAAGGCTTGGATGCCGCCGATTAGAGAAAGCAACACTAGACCAACAAAGCCAAACAGGGCTAGTTTGCTGTGGCGAATGACAAAATTACTTAGAGGCTTCATAAGGCTTTAAGTCTAGGTTCTGAACCTGAGAAAGAAATTGG
>JAURKU010000030.1 GCA_030831605.1 Rhodoluna sp. | reverse complement strand
GTGGTTACCGAAGAGCCTCTGGTTTGAACCCGACCGGTATTAAATGGTGGATCAACGTATATCAGTTGAATGCTTGCATCGGGAATAGACTGCAAAGCAGTGAGGTTATCGCCTTGGATAACCCGATAGCTTTTCTTAGACACAGAAAGAGATTAACACTATGGACCCGCATGTGCTTCACAATCCCGAACTAACTCGCTACGAGTTGTGGTTGGGTGAAGAAAAAATAGGTCACGCCGACTACCAAGATGTTGACGGGGTATGGCACTTTACCCACACTGAAGTAGATCCAGGGCACCAGGGCAAAAACTACGCGGCGATTTTGATGCGCGAGGCATTTAGCGACATCGAAGCTCACCAGTATGCCAAGGTTTGGCCGGTTTGTCCTTACGTGGTCAAATACATGCAGCGCCATCCAGAGACTGAAGGCTTGTTAGTTAAACCTTTGGACTAAGCAACGTTTGCTTCAATAAAGTTGAGCACGTCTTTTAGGAACTCTTCTTTATTGGGTTCGTTAAACATTTCGTGGCGACCCTCGTGATAAATAATTGCCGTCACATTATCCAAACCGCATTTGTTGCGATAGGTGTTTGCCAACATCTCGTTGCCGCGGGTTCCACCAATCGGATCATCGCTTCCAGCAACAATCAGCAAAGGTAGATCTTCTCTAATGCCACGTTTTGGTGTGAAGAAAAGTTGCAGGCCATTAACTACACCGAGCACCTTGGCCGCACTAGCCATGAAGGTGTATTGGTCTTTGACAAATTTTTCTCCAACAGCTTTATCTCTGGATAACCACTCGTAACCTGTTGCTCCTGGTTCTTTCTTCCACTTGTTATTAAAGCCACCGGCCTTAATAACTCCCGGCAACAAAAGTGATGAACCGCTTAGGATAACCGCATCGTATTTATCTGAATAGCGGTTGACTAGCTTTTGTGAAATGAAAGAGCCATAGGAGTGACCAAACAAAACAAGTTTTTTACCTGGATTCTCTTTTTTGATTAAATCGGTGAATTGATTCACTTGCTCAAAAGCTGCAGGCATTCCACCTGGACCTAGGTTTCCTAAAATTTTGGTTTGGCCGCTGGCAACCTGTTTACTACCCGTTACGCCGTGACCGCGGTGATCGTCGGCGTAAACCGTGTAACCGGCGTTATTGAAATACTCAGCCACATGGTCATATCTCCTAGCGTGATCGCCTAGCCCGTGGGCAATCTGAATGATCGCCTTTGGATTTGCCACCGGCCAGATGTAATAGCTGATTTCTACGCCCTGAGCATCGGTATAAGTGTTTGATTGCGGTTCAGTCATGCCTTTACCCTACTCTCCTAGAGCAGACTTTTAAGTTCAGGCTGCAAAGCACCAAACCTGTGCTGCGTTATTGATATGGACTGTTCTCGGAACAGGCTGAGTAAGATCATCCGTCCAGACTTAGTGGCGAAATTCTCCAAAACAAATAGATCGGGATTCGCCTGCAATTTGGCGATTCTGGTTTCTCTAGGGCCTATCAAGATCAACCTCGTGCCAGGGTTGATTTCAGGATCAAACTCAGCTTCCTTTTGAATGACAAAATCTGGAATCAGGCCAGCTAGTTCTTCAGCGGATATTTTGTTTGTGGTCAGAAACCTAGGGTGAATCGAAACCAAGGCTAAAGCGCCAACCAAACCTGCGGCTAACCGCACCCGCAAAAGCTCTGCCAGATCGGCATTATCGCTAACTCTCAGCAGAACTCGCTTGGTATCCGGTAGATAGCGGTGATAGTTGGCTTCTACCTCAACTGAACCAGGATCTAGTATTTCTGGGCGATAGTAATTTTCTAACCAGTATTTGTCACTAGCTATTGCTTGCTTTAGCCAAATGCGCTGCTCTGGATTTAAATACTCGAGCTGCATTTCAAATTCATCGAGGTCTAGTTCACCGATTGAATTGTTTTTTGCATCGATAAATCTTCCAAATTGCAGCAGGTAATTTCTACCGCCCGCTTTTAGCCCAAAGCCAACTGCTGATCGTTTAAATCCACCAAAAGGTTGTCTTTTTACTATTGCCCCAGTGATTCCGCGATTTATGTAAAGATTCCCAGCGTCAACATTCTCCAACCAGAACTTTAGCTCGCTTGCATTTAGCGAATGTATGCCGGCGGTTAAACCAAAATCGGTTCCATTTTGTATTTGCAGAGCTTGTTTTAGGTCCTGCGCAAACATCAAACCAAGCACTGGGCCGAATACTTCAGTCTGATGGAAAAAACTATTTGGCTGAACGCCAATTTTGATGCCTGGTCGCCAAAGTTTTCCTGAGTCGTCTAACTGTTTCGGTTCTAACAACCAGCTCTCACCGTTATCGAGAGTAGTGAGCGCTCTTAGAAGTTTTGGACTTGGTGTTTCAATAAGCGGGCCAACAGTTGCTTCAGCATTTGTGGCGAAGCCGACTTTCATTGATTGAACACAATCGACAAGTTGCTTTAGAAATTGTTTATTTCTATAAACCGAGCCGATTAGTATTCCAAGACTTGCTGCCGAGCATTTTTGACCAGCGTGACCGAAAGCGCTCTTAGCTAAATCATTTGCTGCTAAATCTAAATCTGCGAACGGTGAAATAACGATGGCATTTTTACCGCTAGTTTCGGCGTAAAGATTTGTTCTTGGGCGATAGTTTTTGAATAACTGCGCTGTTTCAAAAGAGCCGGTCAAAATCACCGAATCAACATCTTCGTGGCCAACCAGCGCTAGACCCAGCTCATTATCTGGAATCAAAGCAACCTGCAGTAAGCGCTTTGGCACCCCTGCTCGCCAGAAGATCTCAACCATCGCAAGAGCACAGTTCACCACCTGCGGTGGCGGTTTAATAATCACTGCGGCTCCGGCAGCTAATGCAGCGAGGACACCGCCTGCTGCTATGGCAACAGGAAAATTCCATGGTGGTGTGACCACCACTACCTGATGCGCTTGAAAAACCACACCGTCGATTCGTTGGATTTCTTGTAATTCATCGATCTGTCTGGCGTAGAAATTGGCAAAGTCAATTGCTTCGCTTAACTCGCTGTCAGCTTCGGCGATCGTCTTACCGGCTTCAGCCAGCATTACCGACAGCAGTTCGCTTCTGCTACTGGCAAGTTCCTGGCCAACCCTGAGTAGTATTTCCTGTCGTTCAGCTGGGTTTTTAGCCCAGGCAACACTAGCCGTTTTAGCCTTTGCCACCATCTGTTCGATCTCGTAGCGCTCCTGCTTAGCCTTAGCCACTAGCTTTTCGTGGGAGGGTAACTTGTCTTGGAGGGCTGCAGCATTGGCAACAACCTGTCTCACCCAGTCACGGTTATTGGCTAGAGCTGTATCGGTATCCGGCGCATTAGAAAACTCTGTTTGGACTTGGTGGGTTTCCTTGAGGCGGTTCTGTTTACGATTCGGCTTGGCGTTTAGCTCTTCCATCAACCGCAACGAAGTTTCGAATCTCATTCGCTCGCGATCAAACACTAAACGGTTGGTGGTGATGTCAAAAACACCAGACATGAAATTATCTGAAGATCCGTTTTCCTCAAGCCTTCTGGTGAGGTAAGCGACCGCCACCTGGAATTCTGATTTTCGAACGACTGGAGTATAGAGAAGAAGACTGCCGACACTTTTTTTAACCTGCTTAGATAAGTGCTGGGCCATGCCCTGCAGCATCTCATACTCGACACGGTCTGCCACCTTACGGTGCTGTGCTAATTGGTGAGCAAAAGCTAAATCAAAAAGATTATGGCCAGCTATCCCCACACGCAAAGATTTAATCCTGACCGGGTCGAGTGCGTAATCAATCAGTCTCTTATAGTTAGCATCGCTTTCCGCTTTGCTGCCATAGGTGGCAAGCTCCCACCCGTGCCACTTGGCATCAACAACTTCCATGGCAAGGTTGGCACCTTTTACTATGCGCACCTTTATGCCTGCTCCTCCAGCGGCAACTCTTTCTTGAGCAAAAAGCGAAAGCTCTTTTAGTGCATCGAAAGAATCCGGTAGGTATGCCTGCAGCACGATACCCGCTTCTAGGTTCATAAGCTCTGGCTTAGATAAAAGCTTTTTGAAAACCAAAATAGTCAAACCAAGATCGCGATACTCCTCCATATCTAAATTGATAAATTTAGCTGACGACCTGCTCGCGGCAAACTGATAAAGCGGAGTTAGTTTTTCCACCAAACGATTTACCGTTGCTTCAAAACCCCACATTGAAAGTTGCGCTGCAACCGCAGAGAGTTTGATTGACACATAATCAACATCTGCTCGTCTAAGAAGTGCAAAAGTTTCGTTATACCGGTAGTTGGCTTCTTGCTCACCTAGAACAGCTTCGCCAAGTAGGTTTAGATTTAATCGAATTCCGTCCGCTTTAGTTTTCGCGATGTGCTTAGTCAGATTGCCGGATCGCGCATCAACAATTAAATGTCCAACCAATTGGCGAAGTCTTGCCTTGGCAACCGGAATAACAATAAAGCTAAAGGCTTTAGCGAGTAACCCGCCGATGCGAATGGTTAGTTGATCCAACCTGCTCAACGACTCTGGCAAATTTTTAGCCAGAGCGCTTAGTTCCGAAGCGGCAACCTTGCGGTCAGTAGGCCGAATCACGCGATCAACAAATCGCAGGGTCCAATCAAGGCCCTTTGGGTCTTTTAGGATTTTGGCTAATCTTTTTTCAGCCGGCGACCTCGCGCTCTCCTGCTGCGAATCAAGCAGCCAGGCTTCGACTAAATTGACCGCCTGTTGGGCTATCAATTCTCGTTCGCTTCTTTGCACCGATGTCACTTCCAGTAAGCCAGTAGCGCCAACACCCTTGTTTTATAGCGCCATAGTAATCATTCCAGACCGACCCACTTGGTAGGCGACATGCAGGCCGTATTCAGAAATCTTCCAGATAGATTAGACAGGATTTCATTATGTCTAACTACGCCGAACTGGCCCAAAAGGGTAAGCGCCTAAATTGGCGCAAACTCAACCTAGCTCAAGACCTAGTAGAAGCCTTTGGTTGGCTATGTATCGTCTATGTTGTTTTTACCTTCTTACTAAATGGTGGAGTAGCTGGCATAAAAGATTTGCAAACCGCTCTAGGTTCGCTAGAGCGAATAACAGCATTGGTTGCCAGCATGCTGTTGTTGATCCAAGTTCTCCTTATATCCAGAGTTCCCTGGCTGGATAAGCTCTACGGTCAGGATAAAGCGACAGCAACTCATAAAAAACTTGGTAAGCCAATTCTCTACTTAGTAATCGCGCACGTTATCGCGGTTATCTGGTCTTATTCAATAACCGATGGTGTTAGTGTGGTCGACGAATTCCTATCACTACTAAATACGATTCCAGAAACTGTCTTGGCAACGATTGCATTCGGTTTGATGATCACAGTAGTAATTGCTTCGCT
>JAURKU010000029.1 GCA_030831605.1 Rhodoluna sp. | reverse complement strand
TTTCGAGAAATACATTCTTGGACCGGTTGAACTAACCGGTTTGGAGCTTGACGATGCTGAGGCTGGAACAGTAACCGGAGCAAACGGTGCAGCAACTAACGAATGGGCAGTAAATCTAGATTTCAATGCCGAGGGTGGAGAAAAGTTCGGTGAGATAACCAGTAGGCTCTACCCACTTACTGATCCTCGCAATAGGTTTGCCGTGACAGTAGATGGCTACGTCATCACTGCACCAACAACACAGGCTGTCATCACTGGCGGTCAAGCACAAATTACTGGTAACTACGACCAGAAGTCGGCACAGTTACTAGCTGACCAGCTGAAGTACGGTGCACTTCCGATATCATTTACCGTTCAATCTCAGGAGAACATCTCCGCGACTCTAGGTAGCGAACAGCTCCAAGCAGGTCTACTAGCGGGTCTCATAGGTTTGCTTCTTGTGGTTGGCTATTCTGTGTTCCAATACCGAGCTCTAGCCATGTTGACACTTGGATCGCTAACTATTGCGGCCTTGCTGACTTACTTAGCTATTGCTCTTCTCACTTGGCGACAGGACTACAGGCTTTCGCTATCGGGTATTGCTGGTTTGATCGTGGCAATTGGTATTACCGCTGACTCGTTCATTGTTTACTTTGAAAGAGTAAGAGATGAACTTAGAGAAGGTAAGTCATTACCCGTGGCAGTTGAGGCGGGTTGGGCAAGAGCCAAGCGAACAATCATTGTCTCCGATGCCGTTAGCATGCTTGCAGCTGCAACCCTGTTCTTCCTAACTGTTGGAAACGTAAAGGGTTTTGCTTTCACCCTTGGTCTTACCACGCTCGTCGACTTAGCAGTTGTTTGGCTATTTACCCACCCTATGTTCCAGCTCATGGCACAGACTAAGTACTTTGCCTCAGGGGGTAAGTTCTCCGGACTTGAGATTAGAGAGTCGGCTGCATATGGATACACCGGCAGGGGAACATTCCGAGTCAGTTCTAATGTCTCCAAGGAAAAAGCCGCGAGCGCTAGCAAAGAGGCGATAAAGCGAAAGACTATTGCTGAGCGTAAAGCAGAAGCAGCAGGCCAAATTGATAGATCAAGCGAGGATAACTAATGTCGCGTTTTAGTGAATTCGGAAATCAGCTTTACAGCGGAGAGCGTTCTCTAGATTTCGTTGGTCGACGTAAAATCTTCTACGTGATTGCCCTGGTTATGCTCGTGCTATCTGTCCTTTTGCCACTAAGCCGTGGCGGTTTCAATTTCGGTATTGAGTTCCGTGGCGGATCAGAATATCGAATTTCCGACAGCAAAGAGAAATCCACTATTGCTGCCGAAGAGGCTGTTCACACCATTGTTCCGAACATTCAAGTAAACACAACTGAAATCGGTGGTGACACTATTCGCGTCCAAACTCCACAGCTAAGTGACGTGGACTCCGAAAAGGTTAGATTGGCCCTGGCTAAGAAATTCGATGTTCCTGACAGTAACGTTGCAAGTTCTTTCATTGGTCCAAACTGGGGAGCAGACATCACATCAAAAGCTCTCTTCGGATTAGTCGTCTTTGTCGCGTTAGCAGCAGTACTGATGGCACTTTACTTCAGGACACTGAAGATGAGTATCGCCGCAGTAGTGGCCTTGTTGCACGACCTAGTTATTACTGCAGGGCTATATGGAGCATTTGGTTTCGAAGTTACCCCTGCAGCTGTTATTGGTTTTCTTACTATCCTTGGCTACTCGCTCTACGACACAGTAGTGGTGTTTGACAAGATTCGAGAAAATACTTTGGAAACCGAATACAGCGAGACAGCAACATTTGCAGAACGGGTTAATCTCGCAATCAATCAAACTTTGGTTCGATCTATCAACACCTCGGTTGTAGCAGTTCTGCCTGTGGCAGCAATTTTGTTTATCGGTGCGTTCATCCTAGGCGCTGGCACGCTGAGGGACATTTCCCTGGCCTTGTTTATTGGAATCGTAGTTGGAACATATTCAACAATCTTCATCGCTGCGCCGCTTTACTCTCAATTGCGTGAAGGCGAATCTAAATTCAGTAAACAAGCTGAAAAGGTCTTAGCCAAGCGGGCCTAAGCAACAGCCTCTATAAGCAGTATTCTGTTATCTACAGTTATTCAAAGAGGTAGTTATGTCGGACGTGAGTTCAGGTGGTGCGCTACAGGCACTGAGAAATCGCCTGCCCCGCATATTCACAAGACCCTCCGAGACCTCTGGTATTGCAGAGGTGCTGCGAACCGCTAAGGCAAGCCATCCCAAGCTAGATTTTGCCATTGTTGAACGAGCTTATGTAGCTGCCGAAGAGGCGCACCGAGGGCAGACCAGAAAAAGTGGCGATCCATACATTACTCACCCAGTTGCCGTAGCGCAGATTTTGGCGGAATTGGGTATTGGCCCCGCTGGTTTAGCAGCTGCCCTTCTACATGACACAGTCGAGGACACCTCCTACGGTCTGGATCAACTAAAAGCTGATTTTGGAGACGAAGTGGCAATGCTAGTTGATGGCGTTACGAAATTGGACAAAGTCAAATTCGGCGAACACACCCAAGCTGAAACAGTTAGAAAGATGGTTGTCGCGATGTCTAAGGACATTAGGGTAATCGTTATCAAACTGGCAGACCGACTTCATAATGCTAGGACTTGGGGTTTCGTGCCGGAGGACAAAGCTAGAAGGAAAGCTCAAGAAACTTTAGAAATCTATGCCCCACTTGCACATCGACTAGGTATTAGCACTATAAAGACAGAGCTGGAGGACATTTCATTCAGTGTGCTATACCCGAAGGTCTACGACGAAATCGTAAATCTTGTACGCCAGAGATCACCAAAGCGCGAGGAGTTTATCCAGGGAGTAATCGGTTCCATCGAAGATGACCTAAAGGAGAACAAGATCAAGGGGAAGGTCGCCGGTCGACCTAAGCAGTACTATTCGATTTATCAAAAGATGGTAGTCAGAGGCCGTGAATTCGATGACATTTATGATCTAGTCGGAATTAGAGTAATCGTTCCAGAAGTTAGGGATTGCTATGCAATCCTTGGTTCAATTCACGCAAGATGGAACCCGGTACCTGGCAGGTTCAAGGACTACATTGCTATGCCGAAGTTCAATCTCTACCAATCTCTGCACACAACAGTTATCGGACCAAACGGTAGACCTGTTGAGATCCAAATTAGAACGCAAGAGATGCACAATCGAGCTGAGTATGGTGTTGCCGCGCACTGGAAGTATAAAGAGGGTGGAACACAGGCCAGACTCACCTCCGAAGAAGATTTGGTTTGGCTTAAGCACCTATCGGATTGGCAGCATGAGACTGCAGATCCAAGCGAATTCTTGGACGCACTCCGCTTTGAAATTGGCGCCAAAGAAGTTTACGCATTTACTCCTAAGGGCAGAGTAATTGGATTGTCGCGCGGTTCGACACCAGTCGATTTTGCCTATGCCGTTCATACAGAAATCGGACATAAAACAATGGGGGCAAAAGTAAATGGACGACTTGTGCCACTAGAAACACCGTTGCAATCCGGTGATGTCGTTGAAGTATTGACCTCAAAATCTCAAGACGCAGGACCATCACAGGATTGGATTCAGTTTGTTCAGACTCAGCGAGCTAAAGCGAAGATTCGTGCGTGGTTTAGCGCTGAGCGCAAGGACGACGCGATTGAACGGGGAAAGGACCTGCTGGCCAAAGCGCTTAGAAAACAGAACATGCCGATACAACGAGCCCTTGCAACTGACAGTTTGCTAAAGATCACAAGCGATCTTCGCTTTGCAGAACCAGCGGACTTGTACGCGGCAATAGGGGACAACCACATCTCCGCTCAATCCGTTGTTGAGAAAATGGCGGCTTCCCTTAATCAAGACGAGGACTCAGAAGAGCCGGTATTTGAACTACCAACAAATACAGCGGCACTAAACAGGGTCAGGAACAGTGATTCCGGAATTCTTGTTCGAGGAGATGCCGATGTGATGGTGAAACTTGCCAGATGCTGCACCCCGGTGCCAGGTGATGCTGTCATCGGTTTCATCACCAGAAACTCAGGCGTTTCAGTGCACAGGGACGATTGTCGCAATGCAGATGATCTGCGTGGACAGCCAGAACGTTTGATCGATGTTTCTTGGGAACCGACAGCGAAATCCCTTTTCCTTGTGCAGATACAAATAGAGGCACTAGACCGCGGTGGTCTGCTCAGCGATGTGACAAGGGTCTTGAGCGAGCATCACGTGAACATTCTTTCAGCGTCCGTTTCTACAAGGGCGGACCGCGTTGCGCTGAGCCGATTTGTATTTGAAATGGGTAACCCGGCTGGGTTGGACGCGTTACTAAACGCAGTGCGCAGAATTGATAATGTTTATGACGTTTATAGAGTGAAAAACTCTTAGGAGTTAATCAATGACGCTAAGCCAGGAACGCTTAGTTTCGATCTCAGCTTGAATTTGTTCAATTGACTTGGTGTCTCCAGACGATTTTGCAGAGTCCAACTTAATTTCAAGTTTGGAAATTGCTTGCTCGATCTGATTCTTCAGGCTGTTACTCCGGTCAATAGTAGTCGGGTCTGTTTTGCGCCAGTTCTCTTGCTCCACATTACGGATCTTGGTCTCAACCGCTTTTAGTCGATCCTCAATCTTGCGAATGCTATCGCGTGGAACCTTGCCGGCTTTTTCCCAACGTGCCTGAATAGATTTCATAGAGCTTTTTGCAGCCTCAAGATTTGCAGAGGGATCTAAAGCTTCCGCTTCGGTAAGCAAGGCCAGTTTTGTCTCTAAATTGGCAGAATAAGCAGCCTCTTCTACTGATGTTTTTTCTGCCTTTGCGGCATAGATTGCATCTCCAGCTGCTTTGAAGCGATCCCAAAGACCGTCATCAGCTTTGGATTTGGTTTTTGGTAAAGCTTTCCATGCCGTGAGTAGCGCTTTGTACTCACTAACACCCTCCGCGCCTTTGGAAACTAGCGCCTCAGCTTTAATGACAATGTCGTTTTTTGCCTGCTTAGCCGACTTAGCTAACTTATCCTGAGTCGAAAAAAAGCTTCGCTTATTCGATTCAAAGGTGTTCCGGCAACCAGCGAGTCTTTTCCATAGTGCGTCGGCTTTCGCTTTTGGAATACGAGCGCCTTCTTTTTGAAGTTTCTGCCAGGAGTCGAGGATCTCCGACATCTTTACGCTTGCCTGTTTGTAGTTAATCTTGCCTGGGTCCTTGGCAACTAAGGCCTCAGCGGCTAACACTAGGGTTTCAAGAGCCGCCATTGCAGCAACGACAGCTTCTTCACGTTCTTTGTCTAATTTGCCAACCAACTCCGCAAGTTGGGAGTCGATAGCATTTACTCTGTCCCTTAGGGATTGAACATCACCGAGTACGTTTGGCTCAACAAGCTCTTGGAGGATTTTCTTTGCGGATTTGAGAATGGACTTCGGGTCTGCTTTTGCTTTGAGTCTTTGCTCAAGAAGTCGGACGTTTGCAGCAAGATCATCAAAGCGCTTTTGGTAAAACTTAACGGCATCTTCTACCGACATGCTTGGTTGCGAACCGATTAGCCGCTCGGTGCCATTATCGAGTAGGTAGACGTTTCCTGACTCGTCTACTCGACCGAACATTGACTCAATAATAGACACCGATTCTCCCAAAATGCTGAACTACTTAACTGTAATGCTCTTTATCGAGGTGGTTACCTTCGGTTTTCCATCGTTACTTCCATCCTTGACGCCAGCGTCAATAATGGAGTTCAATCCTGTCAATCCTGCAGTTATTTCACCGAAAACCGTGTAGCCACCAGCAGCATCATTAGGGATTGGCGAATCCTTGTAAACGATAAAGAACTGGCTTCCCATGGATGAACCGCTGTTGCTGGTTCTAGCCATGGCCAGCATTCCCTTTGTGTAAATAGGAGCCTCGCCTTCTTTGGCCGCTACAGGTGCATTCTCCAATGGACCCCAAGTGTAACCAGGGTCGCCGGTACCGTCTCCACGTGGATCACCACATTGCAACACGTATATGCCAGATGTTGTTAGTCGGTGGCAGGAGATGTCTGTGTAGAAACCCATTGAAGATAGATCTACGAAGTTTGCCACGGCCTGCGGAGCTTTAGCTCCGAAAAGTTTAATCTGGAGGTTGGTGTTGTTTAGTTGCATTGTTCCAGTCCAGTCGCGACACTCTGCTAGCGAAGCGTCTGGGACAGTTGCACCTGGTTGGGCACCTGTATTTGGGACGGGAGTTTGGCTGAAAGTAATACAGGCTGTTGGTGAGATGCCGGGCCCGAAGGTGAAATAAACGAATTGGGAAGCAAGGGCTAGGACAAAAGTTGAAGCTGTAGCGATAATGGCGAGTCGATTATCCTTGACCCTTGTCTGTGCTTTAGTGTCCTCTAGGTTTTGCTTTTGCTCGAATTGCTTCAAGCTCCTAAGGGCTGAAGCCTCGATATCCTTGCTTTTTCTAGCCAATTTCTACCTCCGAAATCCTTACCTAATAAGTTTAGGGGAGGATTCAATTGGTTTAGCCTTGTCTAGTGGACAGCTTTGGGCTATTTGATTTCCCGGCGGGTCAGCCGCTAGCTGCTCGCGTGCGCCCCAGAACGGTCAGCGAGTTTCGAGGACACGGTGGCCTCCTAAACAACTCTATTTTTCAGTCCTACCAAAACCCCAATTCCACGCCACCCTCATTAGTCCTCTATGGCCCGCCCGGAACCGGTAAAACAACCCTGGCTAGAATTCTTGCGGATCTATCACTGCGGAGATTCCTCGAAATCAGCGCTGTCAATTCCTCCATCTCAGAGCTAAGGGATACATTTGAGCTCTCTCAAGCAGAGATTGCAAGTGGGCGATCAGCCGCCGTGCTTTTCATTGATGAAATACACCGTTTCACCAAGGTCCAGCAGGATGCCGTATTAAAGCAGGTTGAGGAAGGCTCAATAGTGCTGATCGGGGCCACCACCGAGAATCCTAGGTTCGCACTCACTCCAGCAATCATGTCTCGAGCACTGCTTTTAGAGTTGAAACCCCTGGCGGAAGCGGATTTGCTATCTATTCTTGAAAATGCTCTAACAGCAGAAAGGGGTTTGGCTGATAAGTTTCAAGCTAGCAGCGAGACTCTGGCTAGTATTGCAAGGCTCTCTGGTGGCGATGCGCGAAAAGCTCTTACCATTCTTGAATCCGCATCAGTGTCAGCGGCGATTCAGAACCGCCAAGGCATTGTTGAAACCGACATCACATCTAGTTTGCAGACTGCTTTTGTAAGGTATGACGATACTGGGGATCAACACTACGATGTGATTTCCGCGTTTATTAAATCAGTTCGAGCCTCAGATGTTGATGCAGCGCTTCACTATCTTGCCCGAATGCTCCACGGCGGTGAAGATCCCAGGTTTATTGCTCGACGATTAGTCATTCTGGCGGCTGAGGATATAGGACTAGCCGATCCAGGCGCAGTTACTCTAACAAATTCCGTCATGAACATCGTTTCACTGATTGGGATGCCAGAGGGAAGGATTCCCCTTGCTGAAGCAACGATCTACTTGGCTTTAGCCCCGAAGTCAAACGCGGCGTATCTTGCGATCAATAAGGCGTTGGCCGAAGTTGAAGGTGGTTTTGCACCGGAAATGCCAACCTATTTGCGATCTTCGCCTGCAGTAGCACCGACTGAGGCGTATCAATATCCGCACGATTCTTCGAACAATCTTGTAAATCAGCCTTTAACCAGTGAACCTGTTGGACCGTATTACCAGCCAGGGGAGTTGGGCTTTGAAACGCAGCTAGCCGAACGGATGAGGCGAATTAGAGAAATACTGGGCAAAAAGGGTTTTTAGGGCTTTCTTGACTGCACATCTAGGTGCTAATATTGGGAAGTTGCCGACCCGACAGAACTCATGGCTGCGAGTTCAGGTCAAACGGTGAGTGAATCTTTTTAGCCAAGATACACCAGGCACGAATTCAATTGCTCACTAACTTTGAAAGGTACATGTGTCTAAAACAACACGTACAAGAAGCAAGACTCGTTTGTCTCGCGCACTCGGAATTCCACTAACTCCTAAGGCAGCAAAGTATCTAGAGAAGCGTCCATACGCTCCAGGCCAACATGGTCGCACCAAGCGCAAGGCTGACAGCGATTTCGCCGTTCGTCTTCGCGAGAAGCAGCGTCTACGCGCACAATACGGCATTCGCGAGGCACAACTTAGAAAAACATTTAACGACGCTAAGCGCAGTGAAGGGCTAACCGGTGAAAACCTAGTTGAGTTCTTGGAGATGCGTCTTGACGCCCTAGTGTTGCGTTCAGGATTTGCTAGAACAATGGCGCAAGCCAGACAGATGGTTGTCCACCGTCACATCTTGGTTGATGGTCAACTTGTTGATCGTCCATCGCTACGTGTAAAGGTCGGTCAAATGATTCACGTTAGACCAAAGAGCGAGTCAACCGAGCCATTCCAGGTTGCAGCAGCTGGCGGTCACGTAGACGTCCTGCCACCAGTTCCTGGTTACCTATCTGTTCAACTAGATAAACTCCAGGCCACTCTAGTGCGCAGACCTAAGCGATCTGAAGTTCCAATCACTTGTGAAGTTCAGCTTGTGGTTGAGTATTACGCAGCTAGATAAAGTAGCAGAGTTCATAATGAATTCAGATACCGCAGCAACTATTGCCGCTGTCGCCTTCTGCGTACTAGTAGTTGCTCTAGTTGTTGTTCTGCTTAAGATTTCCCGTTTCATCGACTCAGCTAGCGCTACGATTCGAGAAACGGGAGATGCGTTGATCCCACTTCTAACGGAGCTGACTGAAACTACTCAACAAGCTAACCGACAACTAGCCAAGATAGACGTAATCACTGAGAACGTAGTTGAAACCACCACTAATCTAACTTCGCTGATTTCGTCTTTTACGAACTCAATCGGTGGACCTTTGCTTCGCGTTGGGGAGATTATCAGAAGCGTCAGCGGTCTCATCGGCAAAAAGAAGAAGTAACTATGAAGCGTGCGGCATTTTTCGTAGCAGGCGTAGCGTTCGGTGTTTATCTGGCAAAGCAGATAGAAACTAACCCAAAGGCAAAGCGAATGCTCAATCAAGCAGGCGATAAGGTCAAGACCTTTGCCAATGCCGTTGTCGTTGGATACAAGGAGCAAGAAGCTAAAGCGGAACCCAAGACTGGATCGAAGAAGAAGTGAAAACAGCTGAAATAAAAAGACGTTGGCTCGCTTTTTTCGAATCAAAAGACCACGTTGTCGTTCCTAGCGCTTCACTAATTAGCGAAGATCCAACATTACTTTTCACCGTAGCTGGAATGGTCCCTTTTATTCCCTACATGTCTGGATTGATTCCTGCACCTTATGGAAGAGCCACCAGCGTTCAAAAGTGCGTCAGGACACTAGATATCGACGAAGTTGGTAAGACCACCAGGCACGGTACCTTCTTCCAGATGAACGGTAACTTCTCGTTCGGAGATTACTTCAAGCGGGAAGCAATTGAATACGCTTGGGAATTTCTCACCAGCCCTGTCGACAAAGGAGGGCTTGAATTACCAAAAGATAAGTTATGGGTCACCGTCTTCAAAGATGACGATGAGTCAATAGCTATTTGGCAGGATGTCGCATCCTTACCGCTCGATCGTATTCAGCGTCGAGGAATGAAAGATAATTACTGGTCTACGGGACAGCCCGGTCCTGCTGGACCATGTTCAGAGATTTATTACGATCGCGGCCCTGCCTATGGCATTGAAGGTGGTCCTGAGGCGGACGAGGATAGATACATCGAAATTTGGAACCTCGTCTTCATGCAATATGAGCGTGGACTTGGCGGCGGCAAAGAAGACTTCGAAATCTTAGGTGAGCTTCCTAAGAAAAACATTGATACAGGCATGGGTCTCGAACGAGTTGCTTTCCTGATGCAAGGTGTTGAAAATCTATACGAGATAGATCAAGTACGTCCAGTACTTGACAAGGCAGCTGAACTCTCTGGAAAAACCTATGGACAGAACGAGCAAGACGATGTCCGGCTTAGGGTAGTAGCCGATCACATTCGAAGCTCTCTGATGCTTATCGGCGATGGTGTAACACCAGGTAACGATGGTAGAGGTTATGTGTTGCGCAGACTTCTCAGACGCTCGGTACGGGCCATGCGACTACTAGGTGTTAGTGAGCCCGTCTTTGGCAAGCTCTTTCAAGAATCTAAAGAAGCTATGGTTGATGCCTACCCAGAACTTGAAAACGAATACTCGAGAATTTTAAAGATTGCGATAGCAGAGGAAGAAGCTTTTCTAAGAACACTAGTAAGCGGAACTTCTGTATTGGAAAATCACATCGCAGAAGCCAAAAACTCTCGAGCCATAGAACTTTCTGGCGATATCTGTTTCCTGCTACATGATACCTATGGTTTCCCAATTGACCTCACTTTGGAAATAGCTGAGGAAAACGGGCTAAAAGTTAATCGAGACGATTTCGACCAGCTTATGAACGAGCAGAAGTCTCGAGCTAAAGCAGATGCGAAGATGAAAAAGGCCGGTGGGGTAGATCTCTCGGTGTTTGCAGAATTTAGGGCTCAGGGACTATCGGAATTTACTGGATACGAATTTCTTCAATCTGAAGCAAAAGTAATTGGTCTTGTGCTGGATGGCGCGTCATCACGTGAAGCCAAACAAGGTGATTTAGTCGATGTAATACTGGATAGAACAAGCTTTTATGCTGAGTCCGGGGGTCAATCACCAGATGCTGGCGAGATTTTAGGTGATGGTCTAGTTCTTGAAGTGTTAGATGTTCAAAAGCCAGTCAAAGGCCTAATCACGCACCGAGCTCTAGTCCGGCAAGGTTCAATTTCGGTTGGAAGCACCGTAATGACCAGAGTCGACCCAACGTGGAGATTGGGAGCTGCTCAGGCTCACTCGGCCACCCACGTGGTGCACGCGGCTCTTCGGCAGGTACTCGGTCCATCCGCTCTGCAATCAGGCTCATACAATAAGCCCGGTTACATGAGACTTGACTTTTCGTGGAATAACTCCCTTTCGGCTGCGACTAAATCAGAAATAGAAGAGATTTCGAACCTTGCAATTCGACAGGATCTAGCTGTTAGTGCCCAATTCATGTCACTTCCAGAGGCTAAAGCCTGGGGAGCGGTTGCGCTTTTCGGGGAAACTTATGACGAGAGTGTCAGAGTTATCCAAATTGGCGGTGCGTGGTCGAGGGAACTTTGTGGTGGAACACACGTAGCTAGGTCATCTCAAATAGGCCTAGTTTCAATCACCAATGAATCATCGGTCGGATCTGGTTCGCGACGTTTGGAAGCAAATGTTGGTTTAGAAGCGATTTCCGCTTTCAACAAGGACCGCCTGATGCTTCAGGAGATTGCGGAGCAGCTTAAAACAACGCCGGCGAACAGCCTGGAGAAGGTTAGTCAGATGCTAGCCGAATTAAAGGAAAAGCAGCGTTTACTTGCACAAGCAGAATCAAAGCAACTATTGGCAATGGTTCCTGAGCTAATGGAAAAAATGCAAGAAGTAGGCAAGGGGAAACTTCTTGCAACCCGGATCTCAGAGATCTCAAGCCCTGAATCTCTTCGGGATCTGACTATTGCGCTAAGAGATCGAGTTCAGAACGATAACGCGGTCGTTGTATTGTGCGGCGTTATAAATGGCAAGCCGAATATCTCTGTTGCTGTGACGAGTAGAGCGCAAGACCAAGGAATAAAGGCTGGCGAGATTGTGAAGCTAGCCAGCGCTATCTTAGGTGGCGGCGGTGGCGGTAAAGCAGATTTGGCTCAAGGCGCTGGAACCGATGTAAGCAAGATTGAACTTGCTTTAGCCGAGATAGCAAAGAGTTTAGGTTAGTAACTTGCGCCGCGGAATCAGATTCGCGATCGATTACGGTGATGCCCGAATAGGACTAGCACGAAGCGACGAGGAAGCAATAATTGCCCTGCCCGTTGAAACAGTACCTAATGGCGAGAGGCTTTTCACAGACATCGCCGCTCTAATACCAGTTGACTGCTTGGAGATTTACGTTGGACTACCAATTAATCTTCTGGGCAAATCCACCCCGGCAACGCTTAAAGCAGTTGCATTTGCAAATGCCCTAGCAGAACATGTGAGTTCTCCAGTCCGGGTTTTAGATGAGAGATTGACCACAGCAATAGCAAGTTCACAACTGCGCGAAGTAGGCCTTAATTCAAAGCAATCGAAGTCGTTTATTGATCAACAAGCCGCAGTTGAAATACTGGAATACGCTCTTAACGTGGAACGTAATACAGGTCAAATCCCAGGGCTTACCCTTGCAGAATGGTCGGCCGCAAATGACTGACCTGAGACCAAGGTTGAGAAAGTCTGGAAGGCGAAAGGCCCTTTTATCTGCACTGGCTGCAGTTTTTGTCTTAGCGCTTTCGTTGTTTGCCTTCAGAGGTCAAATAAGAGACTTAGCTGATCAAATTACCGGTGCTGAATACAGCGGAAGCGGCGTGGGAGATACCGTCTTCGTTATTGAGCCTGGTCAAGACGGGGAAGACATCGCACAAAATTTAGTTTCTTCAGGAATAACTAAGACGTTCTCGGTGACTTTACGCAAGATTTATGCAGCTGATCTCCTTTTTTATCCGGGTAGCTACCTAGTACCCCAGCAAATAAGCACAAACCTCGCGCTTGAAATAATCGGGGATCCAGCAAACATCCAAGTTGAGAAAGTGACTATACCCGAAGGTTTACGCATTACAAGTGTCTTTAAACTTCTCGCCGAAAAGACAGGTATTTCCGTTTCTGAATTTAAGCAAGAGGCTTCAAAGCACACGAGCTTTGGCATACCTAAGGCTGCACCGTCGCTAGAAGGTTATCTTTTCCCAGCCACATACGATTTTCCGCCAAACCTATCCGCGCGGCAAATACTTGAAATTATGGTTGAACGTACCAAGTCCCAACTCATTGAAGACGGAGTGGAGAAGCCCTCTTGGCATAAGACGCTAACGCTAGCTTCCATAGTTCAATCCGAAGCTAGGCTTACCGAAGATTTTTATAAAGTCTCGAGAGTTTTCCAAAACCGAATTTCAGTTGGAATGCCCCTGCAGTCGGATGCAACCGTGAATTATGGCGTTGGCAGTGAAGACATCTACACTTCTGATGCTGAACGGGCTGATCCAAATAAATACAACACCTACCTTTACCCAGGTCTTCCAATCGGGCCGATTTCCGGTTCTGGAGCATTGGCCATAGACGCCGTTTTGAAGCCAGCAACTGGTGATTGGCTGTATTTCTGCACTGTGAATCTGAAAACCGGTGAAACCGTTTTCTCGACTACATATAGCGAACACCTTAAAGCTGTAGCGCAGTGGCTGAAATGGATGAAAGAAAATCCAGGCTGGGATGATTGAAAAGTACCTCTCTGTTGTTGGAGACCCCATAGAGCACAGCCTTAGTCCTCTAATTCACCAAGTCGCTTATGAATACTTGGGGTTGGATTGGCAATACGACCGAAACCTGATCGCCAAGGGCCATCTTGTTAATTTCCTAGAAAAACATAAACAGTACTCGGGTTTGAGTGTGACGATGCCGCTTAAGGAAGAAGCCTTTGAGTTCGCTGAGACAAAAACACGGACGGCTTTGGATTCGAGGGTTGTTAATACGCTTTGTCTAATCGACGGGGAATGGCAGGGTGCAAACACAGATATTTTCGGTCTGAAGATGTGTCTGGCCAGAGTAGAGATGAACCAAATCCAGAACATATCCTTACTAGGAGCAGGAGCAACGGCTAGAACGGCCCTTGTTGTTGTTAGTGAGCTTTTTCCGAACGCCGCCGTAACTATTTACGCCAGGGATGAAACGCAAGCCAACAGTTCCCTAAGTTATTTGCATCCTGGATTCAATAAAAACATAAGTGAGTTTTCGGGAAATGGCGATTTAGTTCTCAACACAACGCCAGTTGACTTTTCTCACCGAGGTGCTGGATCGAAGTATTGGCTAAATGTGAACTACTCCAATGCCCTAGGCGTACCACCAGGAGCAAAGGGCATCGATGGAGTTGAGATGCTTATTTGGCAGGCAATTGCTCAAATCCGCATTTTTACCCAGGGCGATGAAAAACAGGCTCTTGCACAGGAGGCTCAGATCGTCAGCAAGATTAGGGCTGCACTTCAGCTTGGCTAATGTGCGAGAATAGGACTCATGTTACGTTGGCTCACAGCAGGGGAATCGCACGGTCCTGAACTAACTGCGATTATTGAGGGGCTGCCTGCTGGGGTACCAATTACTTCAGAGATAATCCAAACAGCACTTGCAAGAAGAAGGCTCGGCTACGGCCGCGGTGCTCGGATGAAATTGGAGCAGGACGAACTTAGGATCACCGGTGGAATCAGGCACGGGCTGAGTTTAGGCGGTCCAATATCACTTAGTATCGCTAACACTGAGTGGCCAAAATGGCAGCAGGTAATGTCTGCAGATCCAATCACAGAGGAACTCTCTGGTGCAAGGGCCGAGCCGCTTACCAGACCAAGACCAGGACACGCTGATTTTACCGGTATGCAGAAATACGGATTTGATGAAGCTAGACCTGTTCTAGAAAGAGCATCCGCTCGGGAAACCGCCGCACGAGTGGCGTTAGGGGCTTGCGCGTCGACATTCCTAAATTACCTTGGTGTTTCTTTGGTCACTCACACGGTTGCTATTGGAGCTGTCAGAGGTAATCCGGAGCCGCCACATCCTAGAGATGTTGAACGAATTGATGAAGACCCAGTTCGCGCTAGTGATAGCCATCTGAGCGCTCAAATGGTTGCAGAGGTTGATCGAGCTCACAAAGAGGGCGACACCCTTGGGGGTGTTGTCGAGGTTCTTGTTTATGGGTTGCCTCCAGGACTCGGTTCATTTGTTCACTGGGATAGACGTCTAGATAGCAAACTCGCTGGAGCATTGATGGGAATTCAAGCCATAAAGGGCGTTGAGGTTGGCGATGGTTTTGAATCTGCGAAGCGAAGAGGGTCTGAAGCCCACGATGAAATATCGCTTCATGACGGGTTAGTCTCAAGATCTTCTTCACGTGCAGGTGGAATCGAAGGTGGAATGAGTACCGGTCAAGTCCTAACTGTTAGAGCAGCCATGAAGCCGATTTCGACTGTTCCTAGAGCACTAAAGACAGTTGACGTTGCAACTGGCGAAAAAGCTACAGCTCACCACCAGCGATCGGATGTGTGCGCAGTGCCGGCCGCTGGAATTGTTGCTGAAGCTATGGTCGCGCTAACTATCGCTGATGCGATTTTAGAGAAGTTTGGTGGAGACTCGGTTTCTGAAACCAAGCGTAATCTTGAATCCTATTTACAGAACTTGCCGGAGAACTTACGATCTCAGATTGCACGCTAAAAATGCAAGAGAAGCCTGTTGTTCTTATTGGCCCAATGGGAGCGGGTAAAACTACCATCGGAAAGAAACTGGCCAAACGCTTAGAGCTGCCATTTATCGATACTGATCAAAAAATCATCTCGAAATACGGCGACATCACAGAAATCTTCAATGTTCGCGGCGAAGAATTCTTTCGAGGACTTGAAGAGACTGAAGTTGCTGCTGCCCTCGCCGAACCCGCTGTTGTCTCAACCGGTGGTGGAGCAGTTCTAAGTGCACAGACTCAGCGAAATTTGAATAGAGCGACTGTTGTTTACCTTGAAACCGACGGGAAACACATCATGAGTCGGCTTAGTAAGGGAAATAGACCACTTCTTAGAAATGGGATTGAAGACTGGCAGAGAATTTATGAAAGTCGGCGTAATCTGTATGAGAAGTTGGCTGACATTACGGTTAACACTTCAAAGCAAGGGCTAAGAAGCATTATTGACGAGATCTGCGGGAAATTAGGTACAGCATGAGCCAGACTAGAATTTTGCGGGCTAGCGGACTATCGACTTATGAGATTCGAATTGGGCGTGCTCTTATAGATGAGGTAGCTCCGGCGCTAGGTGCATTGGTTAAGAAAGTGCTGCTGGTATACCCCGAGCCACTCGAAGCATCTGCGGCTTTTCTTGCGGAAAATCTGCGCTCTGCAGGAATAGATATTTGGCAATTTCCTGTTGCTGATGGCGAGGATGCTAAAACGGATCGTTGGCTGTCAGTCGCTTGGTCGAGTTTGGGTCAAGCAGAGTTCTCTAGAACAGACGCCGTCGTTTCATTGGGAGGCGGAACAGTTTCTGATCTTGCTGGATTTATCGCTAGCACTTGGCTTAGAGGCATTTCAGTTTTGCATGTGCCAACGACACTTCTTGCCATGGTGGATGCTGCTATCGGCGGAAAGACAGCTATCAATACCCTAGAAGGAAAGAACCTTGTCGGCACTTTCTACGACCCTAAAGCCATAATCGTTGACTTAGACGCTCTGGAGTCATTGCCCAAAGTTGAACTTGGAGCGGGGTTTGCCGAAATCATCAAATGTGGCTTCATAGCGGATCCTTCTATCCTTGATCTAATCGAAGAAGATTACAAAGACGCAACCGACTCCCGATCTGAACGTTTTGCAGCCTTAGTTGAAAAAGCGATAGCTGTAAAAGTGGATGTGGTTAGTAAAGACTTTAAGGAATCCTCGCTGAGAGAGATCTTGAATTATGGTCATACCCTTGGCCATTCAATTGAACTCAGCGAACACTTCAAGATTAGACATGGGCACGCGGTATCCATCGGAATGTGCTTCGTTGCCGAGCTTGCCAGGCTCTCAGGAAAGTTGAATGACGAGATAGCAGATAGGCATAAGGAGATTCTTTCGACTCTAGGCCTTCCGGTTAGTTATCCGCTAGATCGCTGGAATTCCCTGTATAAAGGCATGCAGGTTGATAAGAAATCCCGAGCGGGGATCTTGCGCTTTGTTGTTTTAGAAGATCTAGGTAAGCCTGTGATCATGGAAGCTGTTACCGAGGAAATCCTCTTTCAAGCATTTCAAGAAATCGCAAGTTAGCGGTAGATTCTAATAATGCGTACTGTGCTAGTCCTTAATGGCCCAAATCTGGCCCATCTCGGTAACCGAGACCCCGAAGTTTACGGCTCTGCAAGCTACGCCAACTTGGTTGCTACGGTTACCGCTGAGGCGGTAGCGCTAGGTCTTGGTACCGACATTCGGCAATCAAACGATGAAGCCGAATTGATCGGGTGGTTACACGAGGCCCTGGCGCAAAAGCAAGATGTAATCATCAACCCAGCAGCTTTCACCCACTACTCTTATGCTCTTCGTGACGCGGCTGAGATGCTCACTAAGTCTGGGCTGAAGTTGATTGAGGTGCACATATCTAATCCAAGCGCTAGAGAAGGGTTTCGCCACACCTCAGTGATTTCTGGGGTTGCCACCGGAACTATCGCGGGTCTTGGGATTAACTCCTATTTACTTGCGCTGCGTTTTCTAGCCAACTGATAAACTCATCAAGGCTATTCAGGCCAACACAATAGAGGTAAATAATGGCTACAAGCAATGATCTAAAAAATGGAATGGTACTCAGCATGGATAACCAGCTCTGGCAGGTTATCGAGTTTCAACACGTGAAGCCAGGCAAGGGCCCAGCTTTCGTGAGAACCAAGCTCAAGAATGTTATTAGTGGCAAGGTCGTAGACAGAACTCTAAATGCGGGAGTAAAGATTGAGACCGCCAACGTTGACAAGCGCGAAATGCAGTACCTCTATAACGATGGTGAGGGTTTCGTCTTTATGGATACCCAGGACTACAACCAACTGACTTTGAGTCAAGAGTTAGTTGCCGATGCAGCAAACTACCTCCTAGAAAATCAACAAGCAATCGTTGCAATACATGAGGGACTACCGATCTACGTGGAGCTACCAGCTTCTGTTGTGCTCGAAATAACCTTCACTGAACCAGGCTTACAAGGAGATCGCTCGAGCGGAGGAACCAAACCAGCAACATTAGAAACTGGCTTACAGATTCAAGTCCCGTTGTTCGTGGAGCAGGGCACCAGGGTGAAGGTTGACACAAGGACCGGGGATTACCTTGGTCGAGTTACCGACTAACTGTGAGCGCTAGAACAAAGTCTAGAAAAAGGGCAGTCGAAGCGCTCTACGCTGCGGATCTTAGAGACGCTATGGCAACGGATATTCTGGCCGAGATGCGAACTGCCATGTCGGATCGACAGAACCAAGCTGACATTTTTGATTTCGCAGAGATCTTGGTCAGCGGTGTACTTAAAAACCAGATCGAAATAGATCAAAGAATTAGCTCGCTAAGCCAAAACTGGCCAATGGACCGGATGCCTGCCGTGGATCGTGCGATTTTGAGACTTGCTTGCTTTGAGATACTGTACCTAACCGACACACCAGCTGCCGTTGCGGTCTCCGAAGCTGTGGAAATCGCTTCAGACTTGAGCACGGATGACTCGCCAGCCTTCATTAACGGGGTGTTGGCCGCCATACTGGCAACTCGCAAGCCAATCTAGTCAAATCTCTTATCTTTCAGGTATAGTAGCCAAAGATAAATCCTTTAACAGCGTCCCGTGAGGCGCAGAAGGAGTTGCACATGACTGTGCGCACCGTGCTGGACGCGAACGACATTGATCGCGCGATAACCCGCATTTCTCATGAAATTATTGAGACCAATCACGGCACTGAAAATTTACTTATCTTAGGAATCCCTACCAGAGGCGTTTATCTGGCAGATCGAATAGCAAAGGCCATAAAAGCCAATTACACAGATTTCGACATTGATTCTTCAATCGGAACACTGGATGTCACCCTCTACCGCGATGACCTAGCTACAAAGCCTGGTAAAGAAATCGCAAACACACACATGCCTGTTACTGACCTCTCTAGCAAGACAGTCGTATTAGTCGATGATGTACTCTTCAGCGGCAGGACAATAAGGGCCGCACTTGATGCGATAGTAACTTTTGGCAGGCCAAAAGCAGTGAGATTAGCCGTTCTAGTTGACCGTGGTCACCGTGAGTTGCCGATACGTGCCGATTTTGTCGGTAAAAACATCCCAACCAGTTTGGCCGAGACCGTACGAGTTCGCTTGCTTGAATCCGACTCCGATCAATCGGTGGTGATTGAGCAATGAAGCATCTACTTAGCGTAGAAGATTTGAGTATTCAGCAAAGTTTAGACTTACTCGATCTAGCAAACGAGATGCGCAAAACCAATGTCAAGGAAATAAAGCGACTTCCTGCGCTATCGGGCAAAACCGTCGCTAATCTGTTTTTCGAGGACTCGACCAGGACCAGATTATCTTTCGAGATTGCCGCAAAGCGCTTGTCCGCTGATGTTGTGAGTTTCGCGGCTAAAGGCTCATCGGTGAGTAAAGGTGAATCTCTCAAAGACACAGTAATCACCTTGGAAGCCATGGGTGTTGAAGCGCTAATTGTGCGTCACAGTGCATCGGGCGTAGCGAAAACTATTGCAGACTCTGCTTGGTCTAACGCCGCAGTCATCAATGCAGGGGATGGCACGCATGAACATCCAACACAAGCTTTGCTTGATGCGCTTACAATACGTAACGCACTAAAAGGTTCAACTGATAAATCCGACCTAGATGGAATCAGAGTGCTTATAGTCGGCGACATCTTGCACAGCAGAGTCGCAAGATCGAACGCTCTTCTACTTAGGAAGTTAGGCGCAACGGTAGGGTTATGCGCTCCGGCCACTTTACTACCTCAGACTTCCTCACCTTTGGCAGATGAAAGCTACTTGAATCTGGACGAGGCACTGTCTGCAAAGTTCGATGTAGTCATGATGTTACGCATACAACAGGAGAGAATGAACTCTGCATTCCTAACAGGGCAACTAGAGTACTCCGAGTTATTTGGGCTAACTGCGTCAAGATTTGAATTGCTACCAGCAAAAACATTGGTCATGCATCCAGGCCCTATGAACCGGGGTTTGGAGATTGCTTCAAGAGTTGCAGATTCTGCGCAATCACTTATCAAAGAGCAGGTTACCAACGGAGTAGCTCTAAGAATGGCGGTTCTTTATAGATTGTTAGCCCAGGAAGGTTAAAAACAAATGAAAAGTTACATACTCAAATCCGCGCAGCTGGCCGACGGAACAGAGACTGACATTGTTATCGAAGACGGAGTCATTACCGCGCTAGAAGCCGGTGCCAAGCTAGATGCTGAAGTAATAGACGCTAATGGACTAATGGCACTTGGTGGATTCGTCGATCTACACACACATCTTCGCCAACCAGGCTCAGAAGCGAGTGAAACGATTCTTTCCGGCTCAAAAGCAGCCGCAAAGGGCGGCTTCACTGCAGTAAATGCCATGGCTAATACCTCTCCGGTTGCCGATAATGCTGCGGTCGTAGAGATGGTATTCAATTTAGGTATTCAGGCAGGATACGTTGAGGTGCAACCAATAGGCGCGGTCACTTTGGACCTTGCTGGAGAAAAGCTTGCCGATCTTGGGTTGATGAATTCCTCAAAAGCAAACGTCAGAGTTTTTAGCGACGATGGAAAGTGTGTGAGCGATTCGCTTTTGATGCGCCGTGCACTTGAGTACGTAAAGGCCTTTGGTGGAACAATAGCCCAACACGCGCAGGACCCGAGTTTAACTAAGGACGCGCAAATGAATGAGGGTGAACTTTCCTTCAAGTTGGGTCTTGCTGGCTGGCCAGCCTCAGCAGAAGCTAGCATCGTTGCTAGAGATGTGCTACTCACCGAGCAAACTGGGTCGAAACTGCATGTCTGCCATGTTTCCACCAAAGAAACAGTAGATGTGATCCGCTGGGCTAAACAACGCGGTATTTCGGTGACGGCGGAAGTCACACCGCATCACCTGATCCTTACTGAAGACTTAGTCAAGGAGTACAACACCGTGTTCAAAGTTAACCCTCCACTTCGAACCAAGACTGATGTAATGGCCGTTAGAGAAGCTCTAGCTGACGGAACAATTGACATCGTCGCAACCGATCATGCGCCGCATCCTGAAGAGAGTAAAGATTGCGAGTGGGCCGCGGCGGCCAACGGAATGATTGGTTTAGAAAATGCCGCCAGTGTTGTTATCACAGCAATGATTGATACAAAAATGATGGACTGGGCCAGATTTGAAGAGGTGATGTCTTCTAAACCAGCCTTGATTGCCGGTATGGCAGGTCAGGGTAAGGGGATAGCTATTGGGTCACCAGCAAACATTGTGTTGCTCGACCCTTCCATCAGTTACGAGGTTATTGACGAAAGCGAAAGCCGAAGCAGGAATAACCCATACCTGGGCATGTCACTTACTGGCAAGATACAGCATGTTTTTTTCAAGGGACGGCAAACGGTTTCATCAGGCAAAGTACTAGAGATTGATAGGGACAATGATTAGATCTAAAGATGCGCTTCTAGTCTTAGAAGATGGGGTCACCTTCTCCGGGTATTCCTTCGGTAAAGTTGGTTCGACTCTTGGGGAAATAGTATTCGCCACTGGTATGTCTGGGTATCAAGAAACATTGACTGACCCTTCCTATGCTGGCCAAATCGTCGTTCAAACAGCCCCACACATAGGAAACACGGGTATGAATGATCGCGACGAAGAATCTGATCAGATTTGGGTTTCAGGTTACGTTGTAAAAGAAAATTCAAGGATTACATCGAATTTCCGAAGTGAAAGAACACTCGAGCAGGATTTAGTGCGAGATGGGGTAGTAGGTATTTCTGGGCTCGATACTAGAGCGCTAACACTTCATCTAAGAGAGATTGGGGTCATGCGGGCCGGTATCTTCAGTGGCGATCAAGCCAAGCAGCCTATTGCTACTTTGGTTGCATTAGTGCGAAACTCTGAGGCCATGGCTGGCAGATCACTTAGCGATGTTGTGTCAACACCAGAGGTTTACAAAATCGAAGCTGATGGACACACCGTCGGCAGTGTGGCAATAGTAGATCTTGGCATAAAGCGCTCAACGATAGAGAACATGGCAACCCGCGGTCTTGAGGTTTCGGTTTATCCAGCCAAAACTGACATTGATACGCTGCTAGCTAATCAACCAGACGCGGTATTTTTCAGTAATGGACCAGGAGATCCAAGTACTGCTGAACAGCAGGTGAATCTCCTTCGGGAAGTCCTTAAGCGCAAAATTCCATTCTTCGGTATTTGCTTTGGTAATCAACTTCTAGGTCGAGCTCTAGGCTTCGACACCTACAAACTTGCCTTCGGACACCGCGGAATTAATCAACCTGTATTAGATAAGAAAACAAGCAAGGTGGAAGTTACCGCACATAATCACGGCTTCGCAGTAAAGATGGACAGCGATGGTGTGATCGAGAGCCCAGCCGGTTTCGGAAAAGTTAGAGTGAGCCATGTTTGTCTAAACGACAACGTTGTTGAAGGCATCGAATGCTTAGATTTACCTGCTTACTCGGTGCAGTATCACCCGGAAGCCGCTGCTGGCCCGCACGACGCAAATTATTTGTTTGACCGCTTGGTAGCTCTAATCCAAAACTCAAAGAACGAACTGAGGGCCTAATGCCAAAAAGAGAAGACATAAAATCAGTACTTGTTATTGGATCAGGACCAATTGTCATCGGCCAAGCCTGCGAGTTTGATTACTCGGGAACCCAAGCTTGCCGGGTACTTAGAGCCGAGGGCGTCAGAGTAATTCTTGTAAACAGTAATCCAGCAACAATCATGACTGATCCTGATTTTTCCGACGCTACCTACATCGAGCCGATTACTCCCGAAGTGATTGAGTCGATCATTGCAAAAGAAAGGCCCGATGCGATTCTTCCTACCCTTGGCGGCCAGACTGCTCTTAATGCGGCTATAAGTCTGCACGAGTTGGGAATTCTAGAGAAATACAACGTCGAGTTAATTGGCGCTAAGGTAGCTGCGATAAAGGCTGGAGAGGATCGCCAATCCTTCAAGGAACTGGTAATAAAGTCCGGCGCTGATGTCGCAAAGTCGCTGATCGCTCATACATTAGAAGAAGTTCTAAATGGAGCAAATACACTCGGCTACCCGGTAGTGGTAAGACCTTCATTCACGATGGGTGGTCTAGGCTCTGGTATTGCTTTCAACGAAGAAGACCTAATCAGAATTGCTGGAGCGGGCCTCCAAGCCAGCCCTACCACTGAGGTATTACTTGAGGAGTCGATTCTTGGTTGGAAGGAATACGAACTTGAGTTGATGCGGGATAAGGCCGATAACACAGTTGTCGTATGTTCGATTGAAAACGTTGATCCGGTTGGTGTACACACCGGCGACTCAATCACAGTTGCGCCAGCTCTTACGCTTACCGACCGCGAGTATCAACGACTCAGGGACATTGGTATCGACATAATTCGAGCTGTCGGCGTTGACACAGGTGGCTGCAACATCCAATTTGCAGTTGAACCAAATACCGGTCGTGTAATCGTTATCGAGATGAATCCAAGAGTGAGTAGATCGTCCGCGCTGGCCTCAAAGGCTACGGGCTTCCCGATTGCCAAGATTGCAGCAAAACTAGCAATCGGTTACACCTTGGATGAAATACCAAACGACATTACTAAAGTAACCCCAGCATCTTTTGAGCCAACACTTGATTATGTGGTGGTAAAGGTTCCAAGGTTTGCCTTCGAAAAATTCCCGGCGGCCGATAGCACTCTCACTACAACAATGAAATCTGTCGGTGAGGCCATGTCAATAGGTAGGACATTCGGCCAGGCCCTCCAGAAGGCCTTACGATCTTTGGAACGACGCGGTTCATCCTTCCATTGGAATGAGCAATCGAAAACCAAAGAGCAACTACTCGAATTATCTAGAACACCAACTGATGGCCGTATCGTCACTCTGCAGCAGGCAATGCGGGCCGGCGCAACAATCGAAGAGGCCTTCGATGCTACAAAGATAGATCCATGGTTTCTTGAACAAATACAATTTCTGAATCAAGCGGCTACGGAAATTGCAACAGCTAAACACCTAGACATGGATGTCATTCGGTTCGCCAAAGAAAACGGGTTTAGTGATAGTCAGATTGGGCAACTTCGTGGACTTAGTGAAGAGGCAGTTCGAGGCAAACGACGCGAACTTGGGATTAGGCCCGTTTACAAAACAGTTGACACCTGCGCGGGGGAGTTCCCAGCTCTAACGCCTTATCACTACAGCAGCTACGAAGAGCAAAGCGAAGTGCGGGCCTCAACGAAGAAGAAAGTGATAATTATCGGCTCAGGCCCGAACCGCATTGGCCAGGGAGTGGAATTTGATTATTCCTGTGTCCATGCTTCATTTGCGTTGAGTGAAGCCGGTTACGAAACCATCATGATCAATTGCAATCCCGAAACGGTTTCAACTGACTATGACACCAGTGATCGACTCTATTTTGAGCCCCTTACATTAGAGGATGTTTTGGAAGTAGTTCACGCAGAAGCCCAGAGCGGCGAGGTAATCGGTGCAGTTGTTCAGCTCGGTGGCCAAACGGCGCTTGGTCTGGCCCGAGGTCTTGCAGACGCCGGAATAACTATTCTAGGTACCACACCAGATGCGATCGACTTAGCGGAGGAACGTGGAGCGTTCAGCCGGATCTTGGATAAAGCAGGGCTGATCTCTCCGGCAAACGGGACAGCAACAAATCTTCAAGAGGCCAAGAACGTAGCAGAGAGAATTGGGTTCCCAGTACTTGTTCGGCCAAGCTTCGTCCTCGGCGGCCGCGGCATGGAAATTGTCTACGATTCTGAAGCCTTAGGCGGTTATTTTGACCGTATCGCGGACCAGGCGATAGTTGGCCCTGACCACCCGTTACTGGTTGATAGATTTTTGGACGACGCCATCGAAATAGACATCGACGCGCTCTACGACGGAAAGCAACTATATGTTGGTGGTGTCATGGAGCACATCGAGGAAGCCGGTATCCACTCTGGTGATTCATCCTGCACACTGCCACCGATTACGCTAAGTGAAGCTCAAATCGACCGAGTTGTGGAAGCAACTAGAAAAATAGCAGAGGGTATTGGTGTCCGGGGACTTATAAATGTTCAGTTTGCTCTAGCCCATGATGTGCTCTATGTCCTCGAGGCAAACCCGAGAGCTTCGCGAACAGTGCCGTTTGTTTCCAAGGCTCTCGGCATTACCTTGGCAAAGGCGGCCTCACTGGTTATGGTCGGTATGAGTATCGAAGATTTAGTCAAAAATGGCCATCTTCCAGCGCAAGATGGTACGCACCTCCCACAAGGTAGCGCGATTTCAGTAAAAGAGGCAGTACTTCCGTTCAAACGTTTCGCAACAAAGGATGGAAGGTTTGTTGACTCATTGCTAGGTCCAGAGATGAGATCTACTGGGGAAGTAATGGGTATAGATGTTGATTTCCCAACTGCATTTGCCAAGAGTCAGTCTGCCGCTGGATCAGCACTACCGACTTCTGGATCGATATTTGTCTCTGTAGCAGACCGAGATAAACACCAGGTAGTTCTTCCAGTTAGGCGGTTAGCGCAACTAGGTTTCGAAATTCTAGCTACCTCTGGTACAGCAGCAATCTTGCAGCGTCATGGAATCAAGACAACTGTGGTTAGAAAGCATTCAGCGGACGATAACGCGCCTGATGGCCCGACCATTGTTGAACTTATCACAGCAGGCAAAGTAGATGTTGTAGTGAATACTCCAAGTGGGTCCGATGCAAGAAAAGATGGTTATGAAATCAGAGCCGCTACAACTGCCGCCGATGCACCTATCTTCACTACGATAGCCCAAGTAGCAGCGGCCATCGGTTCCTTTGAAATTGTTCAAGCTGGCAAATTCAATGTCAAATCACTCCAGGAACATGCCAGTGAACGGAGGGCCCTTCTTGCCTGATACTTTTTCCAGAAAACTAGAAAACGCCTTTAGTAGCAAGGGTCACCTTTGTGTTGGAATAGATCCGCACGAAGCATTAATAGATGAATCGGGTTTCACGGTTGACAGCCAAGGCCTAGAGCGATTCTCAATGAAACTATTGGACGAGGTAACTGATGTGGTGTCAATTGTTAAACCTCAGGTTTCATTCTTTGAAAGGTTTGGCGCTGTCGGTTTCGCGGTGCTTGAAAGGCTCCTTAGCGAGGCAAGCCAAAGGGGACTTCTTGTAATTGCCGATGCCAAGCGCGGTGACATCGGATCAACCATGCAGGCCTACACCGATGCATGGCTTTCAAAGAACGCGCCGTTTATCTGCGACGGCCTTACCTTGAGCCCGTATCTCGGCATTGGATCGCTTCATGGAGCAATAGCCGCGGCAACCGAACGTGGAAAAGCTGTTTTTGTTTTATGCGCAACATCTAACCCAGAGGGTAGAGAGATCCAAACTGCGGCTAAAGGGGACAGCAGCGTGGCAGAGATGATTGCCAAACAGGTTATCGAACTGAACCAAGTGAGTGCTGCTTCCGGTTCCCGTTTTGGAAATGTCGGCTTGGTTGTTGGAGCTACGGTTGATGATCCTCACTTATTTCAAACACTCAAAGTTCAAAAGGAAAAGCTCCGGTCGCCGATACTAGCGCCAGGGTTTGGAGCTCAAGGTGCAGAACTTAGTGAAATTCACAGAATTTTTGGCTCGCTAACACCTGATGTTATTTGTAGTGTTTCTAGAGACATACTCACAGATGGAATAGACAATGCTAAGCGACGAGCCAGTGCAGCTCAGGAAAGCATCAATGAAGCTCTTGCTGGATAGGCTAGAGAAATGACAAGGCTCACTGTATTGGCTGGTCCTACCGCCGTTGGTAAGGGCACTGTGGTCAGGGAGATACTAAAGGATCACCCAGAGATAATACTTTCCGTATCTGTGACAACACGACCGCCGCGACCTGGCGAATTGGATGGGATCCACTACTTCTTTGTGAGCGACCAAACCTTCGACGAAATGGTTGAAAACAACGAATTATTAGAGCATGCCGTGGTTCATAAGAATTATCGGTACGGTACCCCACGTGGTCCAGTTGAGACGGCTCTGGCTAATAATCAGCAGATAATTCTTGAAATAGACGTTCAGGGGGCTAGACAGGTAAAACAATCTCTACCGGCAGCTAACCTCATCTTTCTGGCTCCGCCGAGTATCGAGGAATTGGAGCGGAGAATAGCTGAACGAGGCACCGAAAACCCGGAGCAGGTGGCAATAAGGATGCACAGTGCACTTGATGAGATGGCGGCGATTGGGGAGTTTGACCACGTCGTGGTAAACACTGAGGTAGCGCAAGCAGCCCAAGAGGTCTTAGAATTGATGCAGGCCTAGTGCCCTCATCTACTTCATAGAAAGTTTTCAATGTCTGAAAAACTAGAGGGAATCGTATCCCCGTCAATTGATTCACTAATGGGTAAGCACCCATCCAAATACGGCCTAGTTATTTTTGCCGCCAAACGTGCACGCCAAATCAACGACTACTATTCAGCACTGCACGAGGGATCCTTATTCTCAAATGTCGGACCACTTGTGGATTCAGCCGTCGACGACAAGCCACTTTCTATCGCCATGCACGAAATCGTTGCTGGCGCAGTGGTTGTTAAATCCAACGACTAACATCTGGTAACACAGTGCGCGTCCTGGTTGGTATTACCGGCGGGATTGCAGCTTATAAGGCTGTAAGTCTGCTGCGACTTCTTACCGAAGCTGGGCATCAAGTTCAAGTTCTACCAACTCCAAATGCACTTCGCTTCGTTGGTGCGGCAACACTAGAGGCTATTTCCCACAGCGCTATAGATCCGGATATCTACACTCAGATCGATCAGGTTAAACACATCAAAGTAGCGCAAGAATCTGATCTCATAGTCATAGCGCCTGCGACGGCATCTTTCTTGGCCAGATATGCAAATGGATTGGCTGATGATCTGCTTCTCAATGTATTGCTCGCGACCAAGGCTCGAGTTGTCGTTGCACCAGCAATGCATACAGAGATGTGGTTCCACCCAGCTACCCAGGAAAACATATTGACCTTGAGAGCTAGAGGCGTCGACATACTAGAGCCTGGAATTGGCCGGCTTACAGGAAAAGACAGTGGCGTTGGGCGAATGATGGAACCTGAAGAGATTTTTCAGAGGCTCTTTCAAACACATTCCCAGACACTTTCAGGGAAGCATTTCGTTATTGCCGCTGGAGGGACCCAAGAGCCGATTGACGATGTGAGATTTATTGGAAATCGCTCTAGTGGTAAACAAGGCATCGCCCTCGCAGAAGAGGCATTATCTCGAGGCGCAAGGGTAAGTTTTATATCTTGCAACATCACTGAGCCGCTACCGACTCAGGCGGAAATCTCTTTGGCTAGCACATCGTCAGAATTAGCTTGTTTACTTGAAAACCTATTGCCATCAACCGATGTGTTGATAATGCCAGTTGCGGTAAGCGATTTCACTGTTTCTAGCAGTTCAGGGGGCAAAATAAGCAGGGTTGAATCGGATAGCATCGCTCTCCAACTTACCCAGACAAATGATATTTTGGCAGGCTTGGCAGCAACTAACAAAAGACAAGGAAATGGCGCAATACTAGTCGGCTTTGCCGCGGAAGTTGTAAGCACACATCAAGAACTATTGGAGCGAGGCAAAGAGAAACTCAACCGGAAAAACGTGGACATGATTGTCGCTAACGATGTGTCAAATGGCAGAACATTCGGTCAAGCTGACACAGAAGTTATTCTGATCAATCGCGATGGTTTCCAAGACGTTATTGGGACTAAGGGTGAAGTTTCGGCAAAGATCCTTGATTCCGTGGAAGTTCTGCTGGGTTCGAAAGATGTCGGCTAGTTTCGATATACTTAGGGCTCTATGAGCGAACTAAGACTATTTACATCCGAATCAGTAACCGAAGGGCATCCTGACAAAGTCTGCGACCAGATAAGCGATGCTATTTTGGACGACCTACTAAGTCAGGACCGGACATCTAGAGTTGCAATCGAAACCCTAGTCACCACAGGACTAGTTGTTATCGCAGGCGAGGTGACAACTGAAGGGTACTCAGAGATACCTGAAATCGTTCGCAAGAAACTTCTTGAAATTGGATACGACTCATCGGAATCGGGATTTGATGGGGCTAGCTGCGGGGTCTCCGTGTCATTAGGCCGACAGTCTCCAGACATTGCCGCTGCCGTAAATAGATCTATGGAAGTCAGAGCAGGGACGGCGAGAGCAGAACTGGATGATCAGGGAGCTGGAGATCAAGGACTAATGTTCGGTTTTGCCTGCCGTGAAACTCCAACTCTCATGCCGATGCCTATCCAGTTAGCGCACGCCGTAGCAAATCGCCTAGCGGAGGTTAGAAAGCAAAACAAAGCTGATTTTCTAAGACCAGATGGTAAGACTCAGGTAACAGTTGCCTACGACGGAATAAAGCCAGTTTCTGTTCAAACTGTTGTCTTGAGCACGCAACACGATTCCTACGTAAGTCAGCAATATCTCTCCGCGGCCATGCGCGAATTAGTTATCGATCCGGTTTTAAACGAATATGGGCTTGATTTCGCTACGGCAAGGGTTTTGATAAACCCCTCCGGTAACTTCGTCGTTGGCGGACCGCAAGCCGATGCAGGGCTTACTGGAAGAAAAATCATTGTAGACACATACGGGGGCTATAGCCGCCATGGCGGTGGAGCTTTCAGTGGCAAGGATCCGTCAAAGGTTGACCGTTCCGCCGCCTACGCAATGCGATGGGTGGCAAAGAACGTAGTAGCAGCTGGTCTTGCAGAACGCGTAGAGGTTCAAGTCGCTTATGCCATTGGCAAGGCCCATCCGGTTGGACTGTATGTGGAAACATTTGGCACCCACGAAGTCGCGCCAGAGAAAATAACGAAAGCAATCAAGGAAGTTTTCGATCTAAGCCCCAGGGGAATAATCGAAGGTCTTGATCTATTGAGGCCAATCTATTCTCAGACAGCAACTTATGGACACTTCGGGCGTGAACTAGATAATTTTACTTGGGAGCAAACGAACAGGGTAGAGCAGTTGCGCAGAGCAACAGGCGACTAAAGTGACACTAATTGCAAAGGTCCGTATCGCTTCACCGCTACCGGCATTAGACAAGGAATTTGATTACCTAGTTCCGGACAATATCGCTGAGCTCGGATTCGGCCAATTAGTTAGAGTTCCATTTGGTCCAGATAAGAAACAAAAGGTTGGTGTCGTAGTTGGAACCTCTGACCATAGTAGTTTCAAAGGATCGCTTGCAGAGATAATCGACGTTGATAGCCACTTTCCACTCCTTTCATTCAATCAATTTGCGCTCATTGAGGCGGTGGCTTCAAGGTTTATGGGCTCTATTGGCGAGTTACTCAGCGCAGTTATACCTAAGCGGATGGTGAGAGTAGAAAAGACCCACTTGTACGACCCGGAATTTTCTGAGGGCCATAAGGGTAAACCCGAGCCAAAACGAGAATATGTTCAACCATCAATAACCCGAAAACAGAGTTACCCTAACTGGTCAAAGATCTTTGCCGAAAAAGCAAGAGACTACATTACCGATAACAGGAGCGTGATTGTCTCTTTACCGGACTATCGAGACATCGATAACCTCAAGATTGCTTTTGCGAAGCTTGGACTTGTCGAGGACATACACATCTTTTCATCGGCTAATAGCGCAAGCCAGAATTATGCAAACTATTTGCAAGCAATGCAGTCAACTGGCATCTTTGTGGGTCTGCGTTCCTCGATATTTCTTCCAGCTCCGAATCTGGGTCTAATACTTGTCCTGGATGACGGCGACGAATCGCAGATAGAACCTAGCTCACCCTACTGGAACACCAGGGATGTAGCTCTTCTTAGGCAATCGCTTGAAAACTGCGACCTGTTGTTCTCAAGTCTTAGTCCAAGCGCTGAGGTAGTAAGGCTTGTCGAGATTGGTTATCTAAAGCACGTAAGCGATCAAAGTCAACGTCCAGCGGTGAGGATAACCGAATCGCTGAATCGATTGGATGAGGCAACATATTCGGCCATAGCCAAATCTCTAAAGCAGAACTCTTCCGTACTTATACAGATCGCAAACCTCGGATTTGCTACCGCCTTGGCGTGCGTTAAATGCTCAGATCTAAGAAAATGCGGGTGTGGTGCAAGAATCTGGATTGATACTAAAAAGAAGTTTCGGTGCCGAAGTTGCAAGGCTACAGGCGATCTTCCACCTTGCCAATGTGGTGAAACTCGAGTTCGAACACTGCGGACAGGATCTTCTGCAATGGTTGAGTGGCTTAAGAAGGCCTTTACGGAGGCAAATGTAATCCACTCAAGTGCCGAGGAGCGCATCACGAGAATTGAACCAGGCCCAAATCTGGTCATAGCTACACCCGGTTCTGAGCCAGAAGTCAGCGGTGGCTACACTTATGTAGTGTTGGCCGACGCATACAGCATGGTTGGTGCACCACGGCTTCGCGCTCTTGAAAAATCCCTTTTGCTATGGGCAAATGCTATTGAAAAGGCATCCGAGACTGGAGTTGTAATTTTTTCGGGGTTGACCGATCAACTGGCCGAGTCAATGAAGGATCTTCAATTCTTTGAGGCCATGAGGCAAGACTTCCTAGAAAGAGAGGAATTGGGCCTCCCTCCGACAAGGCGTATAGCTTCTGTTTCAAGTAACAGTTCGTCTGATCTTGAATTGTTGAAGGTTGAACTTATCCAGGCACTCGGTCCATCTATTTCGCCTGTCGCAAGCGCTGAGCCGAAGACGATACATTTCTGCTTTAACTACTCGGAGGCTGAAAACATTACTCCGCTGTTCAGAGAACTGGTTTCCAGGATCTCAAGTAAGAGTAAGAATCGACTTCCTGGGCAAAGACTATTCCGGGTTCGCATGGATGACCCGAACGCCATCTAAACTATGGTGTAGTTAACTTATGAGAATCCTTTTTGCCGGGACCCCCGCTGTGGCCGTAACAGTGCTAGGCGGACTGGTGAACTCAGGCCACGAAGTGGTGGGTGTTCTCACTCGCGAAGATGCCCCGGTTGGCAGGAGACAGCTACTCACCTCATCGCCAGTGGCTGATTACGCACTGGCCAGGTCAATCCCAGTCATCAAGGCAAATAGTTTGGGTGAAGCGGAGCTAGCGCGCATCAAAGAACTCAAACCAGATCTGGCGATAGTTGTGGCATACGGATCGATCCTGAAAGCCGAAGCGCTTGAAGTTCTTTCGCATGGATGGTTCAATCTTCATTTCAGCCTCCTACCGAGATACCGCGGTGCAGCACCTGTACAGCACTGCCTCATCAACGGCGACGAGGTAACCGGAGTAACGCTATTCAAAATCGACCTCGGTATGGATACCGGTGCTGTTCTCAGTCAAGTGCCAACTAAAGTCGAAGCGGACGAGACAAGTGGTTTCTTACTGCAACGGCTGGCTCACCTGGGCATCACACTATTGAATGAAGAGCTGCCAAAGATCTACGCTGGAATCCACTCGCTTTCGGCTCAGGAGGGTACCCCAAGTAGTGCTCCAAAAATAGCGCGGAAGGATGCCAAGATTAATTTCAGCGGCAGTGCCCAGGAAATCATCAATTTGATTAGAGCTATGAACCCTGAGCCAGGAGCCTGGACTCAAATCAATAACGAGCCAATAAGGATTTTTGAAGCGAGAATCTCATCAGAGAGTGTTGCCTGTGAAGCAGGAGCCATTGTTAAAGTCCAAGACTCGGTGCTGGTCGGATGTGGCGATGAAAGATTGATTGAGTTGCATCTTGTTCAGCCGGCAGGTAGGAAACTCATGTCTGCCAGCGACTGGCTCAGAGGTCACCAGCAACTAGTGAAGTTTGACAAATGATTTCACAGAGCCGAAGTATGGCACTGGATCTTCTAAACCAAGTTACTTTCGATGATGCTTATGCGAATCTAGCTATGCAGAAACTGCTTAGACACTCAAAGATGTCAGCTAGAGATAAAAGTTTCGCACAAGAGTTAGCCTTCGGAGCAATTAGAAATCAGCTAACTTATGACCGCATAATAGACAATGTTTCATCTCGAAAAAGCTCGGAAATTGATGCAACGCTGCTTAATTGTTTGCGTTTAGGTTGCCACCAAATTCTGAACATGCGCGTTCCTGATCACGCAGCGATCAGCGAAACGGTTGATTTGGTCCGCAAGAATTGTGGTGAGAAGGTCGTTGGTTTTGCTAACGGGATTCTCCGGAGCATTTCGCAACAGCCCCTCGAGAATTGGCTTGCGCAGCTAAAAAGGAGCACATCGGCTGAGGAATATCGGACTTTGGCTTTTAGTCATCCGCTTTGGATCATAAATGCTTACCGAAGTGCATTGGAAGCTGATGGTTTAGCGGAAGATCTGGAAAAGCTTTTAGAAATTAATAACAATCCAGCAGAAGTCAATCTTGTAGCACTGCCTGGACTTGCAACCAGGCCTGCGGAAGGCGAAAGCATCCAGCACAACAAAAATAGCCCTTATGGATTCAGCATCAGCGGTGGAAACCCTGCTGAACTGGACGGCTTTGAAAATGGGTCTATACGTGTCCAAGATGAAGGATCGCAACTCGCAGCCCTAACTTTGGCTGATTTTAGGCCGATTAGGGAATCAGAAAGATGGCTGGACTTATGCGCTGGACCTGGTGGTAAGTCAGCAGTCCTTGCAGCCATAGCCAAACTAAACGGGGTGGAATTCGAAGCAAACGAACCGATGGAGCATCGTGCAGCACTGGTTGAAGAGGCTCTTGTGTCTATTGGGCAATTCAAAGTACACCGGGCAGATGGCAGATCTTTTGCCAATACTCAGTCAGGTAAATTCGATCGAATTCTCTTGGACGCCCCATGCACTGGTCTAGGAGCACTTAGACGCAAACCTGAGGCTAGGTGGCGTAAAAGTGATCAGGATTTAAAAGATCTCTGCAAATTACAATATGAGCTGCTTGAGAGTGCTATTTCGCTCTTAAAGGATGATGGGGTTTGCCTCTACGTTACTTGCTCTCCGCATCTATCCGAGACAACGGCAATCATTGATAAAGCAGTACAGAATTTGGAGATCGAAGTTGAAGACCTAACTGCCGTATTGAACACTAAATACTTCAGTAACACCCTGCCCACAAATAGGAAAACCGTCCAGCTTTTCACTCATCGAGACGGAATGGATTCAATGTTCATGGCAATGCTCAGAAAGCAAAGCAGGCAATAGGCTTAAGCCATGAACGTCCGTATCCAACCGAGTATTCTTAGTGCAGATTTTGTGAACTTTGAGAGAGACTTTGAGAGCATTTCGGCTGCGGATGGTATCCACGTTGATGTGATGGATGGACATTTTGTTCCAAATCTTACCTTCGGGGCACCGATGGTTCGGAGAATGCAAGAGATTACTAAACTGCCACTTGATGTTCATCTGATGATTGAAAATCCAGACCACTGGGCAAGTGAGTATGCGCAAATAGGTGTGTTTTCAGTAACCGTACACTTTGAGGCATGTAGCGATCCGGTCAAGGTTGCTAAATCAATACAGCAGCACGGAGTTCGGGCTGGAATTTCAGTAAAACCGAAAACTGCGTTGAGTGAAGTCGCTAATTGCTTAGAAGCATTCGACCAGCTTCTGATCATGAGCGTTGAACCTGGTTTTGGAGGACAATCTTTCATTGAAGACTCGCTTTCCAAGTTATCAAAGGCTAAGGAATTAATCGAACACTCAGGCAAGGACATTTGGCTGCAAGTAGACGGTGGGGTAGATGAAAATAATATTTCGAGCATTGCTAGTGCAGGAGCTGACACTTTCGTAGCCGGGTCAGCAGTTTTTAAGGCAGCAGATCGCAACGCCCAAATTAATCGACTTCGTTCCTTGGCCGAGTCAGCAAAAATCTAAGAAAAATGCAAGCCAAGAACCTAAACCTAGACAAGGCCAGTTTTCTCAAAATCGCGGGGATTGGCAATGTTATTCCGCTTTCGCTGAAGATCTTTGGTGGGAATGAAACTCCTGTTGGCCTGTTTGATAAAGTCGCCAAAGAGCGTTCTGGAACTTTCTTACTTGAGTCAGCGGAACAAGGCGTCTGGTCTAGATACAGCTTCATTGGCGTAAATTCCAGAACGAACTACTTAAGTACCGGACATGGCTTTACTAGTACTGACAAAGGGAAGCTACTTCCCGATGATCAGCTACTAAGTGAAGACCCGCTTGAGACCCTCAGACAAATGCAGGATTCATGGCATCATATCAACCTAGAAGACATGCCGCCTCTCACATCAGGCTTAGTTGGACTGTTTTGTTGGGATCTCATACATCAATTAGAGAAGATTCCGGTCAAAGAAAACAAACCATATTTAATTCCCCTAATCCAATTAGAAATGGTTCAAGACATCATTGTTATCGACCATAAGGACAGTGGATTACAGCTGATTTCTAACATCTACTGCGATGAAGCTACTAGCTTCGAGGCCGCCTATCAAGAAGCTGTGAGCAGACTCGATCTATTATTCGAGTTAGTTAGCCAACCAACAAATGCGGTTTTTAAACAGGCGGAAGCGAATGCCTCAACTGCTGCGGTCTCAAACACGACCGAGGATGATTTTATTTCCGCAGTTAATGTTGCCAAAGAGCATGTCAAAGTAGGTGATGTATTCCAGGTCGTACTTTCCCAAAGATTCGATGTTGAACTAAATTCCAAGCCGATAGATGTTTACAGAGTGCTTCGAGCCCTCAATCCAAGTCCATACATGTATCTCTTAAATTTTGAGGACGAAGGTGGCAAGTATTCCATCGTTGGAAGTTCCCCTGAAGCTCTTGTAAAGGTTTCCTCCGGTGAAGTTGTCATGCATCCAATCGCTGGCTCAAGACCTAGGGGAGCTTCACAGCGCGAAGATCAGGAATTTGCCGAATCACTTATCGAGGACCAAAAAGAACGAGCAGAACACCTTATGCTTGTCGATCTTGCCAGAAATGACCTATTGAAGGTTTCCGAACCCGAATCCATTCGTGTCAGCGAATTCATGAAAATCGAACGTTTTAGCCACATAATGCACCTTGTATCAACAGTGGAGTCCAAGCTCACGGACGAGAGCGGACCGGTTGACCTCCTGGCGGCGACATTCCCAGCTGGCACTTTATCTGGTGCCCCCAAACCTAGGGCTCTGCAAATCATTGCCGATCTAGAGCAGTCCAACCGAGGCCTATTTGGTGGCGTGGTTGGTTATCTAGATTTCTCAGGTAATGCCGATTTGGCGATAGCTATCAGAACTGCAGTCTTGCGTAACGGTAAGGCGCATGTTCAAGCTGGTGCCGGAATAGTGTTGGACTCTGACCCGAAATCCGAGTATACGGAAACCGTGAACAAAGCCTCAGCTTTGATTGCTGCTATACGCCAAGCGAATGCCATGTTCGGATAAGGCGTTAAGATTGAAGGGGTCAGGAAAGGTAAACTTATGAGCTCGCAACACGACGAACCAGGTCACGGAAACACCATCGCAGCATGGACTGCGGTGATAACCGCAATTATTGGGACGAGCCTTTTGACCCTTGGCTATCTAATCGCCAATTCAGCTTTGATGTATGGCGGTTTAGCGCTAGCTATCGTCTCAATCGCGCTTGGTCCAATCCTTTCAAAACTTGGCTATGGGCTAAATGGGAAGAAATCGAAGAGCTAAATGCTCGACGAACTTTATGCTGGATCACTTGCCGATGCCAGCAGGCGAAGCGAACTAGTTTCTGTCGCTGACTTAGAAAGAGCTATCGGTAACGCTAGAGCCATTCGGGATGTCTCTGTAATATTTGATCGAGATGTCATTAGTGTCATCGCCGAAATCAAGCGAGCGTCACCTTCCAAAGGTGCTCTAGCCACTATCGCCAACCCTTCGCAATTGGCTGTTGATTATGAAAGAGCGGGAGCAAGGATTATTTCCGTGCTCACCGAGGAAAGACAGTTCAAAGGTTCTATTAAAGACCTTGTTGAGGTAAGTCAGGCAGTAAGTTGCCCAGTTTTGCGCAAAGATTTCATAGCAAACGAATACCAAATTCTTGAAGCGCGCGCCAACGGGGCTGATCTTATTCTTCTTATAGTTGCTGGTTTAAATCCAGACACGCTAAAGAGACTCTACGATTTTTCTAGGCAGTTTGATCTTGGCGTTCTAGTAGAAACTCATAGTCAAGATGAATTCAATGTGGCAGTCGACCTTGGAGCGAAATTAATCGGCATCAACGCCAGAGATTTGAGGACTTTTGAAACCGATAGAGACCTGTTCGGAACTATTGCTAGCAATGCACCTCTAGGCGTGACACTAGTTGCTGAATCAGCAGTTAGAAACCTCGCTGATGTTGAGTCTTATGCCCAAAGCGGTGCCGATGCCGTATTGGTTGGGGAAGCTCTGGTTACTGGCGATTACGCAAAGCTGATTAGCGAATTTAGCCAAGTTCTAAAGATTAGACTTTAGTATCATGTCTGAAAAACCAGTACTCAGTTCCCAAAATGGACCCTACTTCGGCCAATTTGGTGGACGTTTCGTTCCGGAATCCCTTATTGCGGCCCTTGACGAGTTGGACGAGACTTACCAGGCTGCAAAGACTGACCCGGCATTCATCGCTGAGTTGTCCGAGCTGAACAGAACCTACGTTGGGCGACCCTCACAAATTACAGAGGTGCCTAAATTTGCCTCACTTGCAGGAGACATCCGAGTCTTTCTTAAACGAGAAGATCTCAATCACACCGGTTCCCACAAAATCAATAACGTTCTGGGGCAAGCGCTGCTAGCTAAACGTATGGGTAAAAAAAGAATCATTGCAGAAACTGGCGCTGGTCAACATGGCGTTGCCAGCGCTACTGCGGCGGCTTTGTTCGGCCTAGAGTGTGTCGTTTACATGGGTGAAATCGACACCAAGCGGCAGGCGCTAAACGTCGCCCGAATGAAATTATTAGGCGCTGAAGTTGTTCCTGTGGTCACAGGGTCTAAAACTCTAAAAGATGCAATCAACGAAGCGTTGCGCGATTGGGTCACCAACGTTACCAGCACGCACTATTTACTTGGAACTGTCGCCGGACCTCATCCATTCCCAACCATGGTGAGGGATTTCCATTCTGTCATCGGCCATGAGGCAAAAGCACAGCTGCAAGCCGAACACTCACTAATTCCTGATGTGGTCGCTGCCTGCGTTGGAGGCGGTTCTAATGCGATCGGGATATTCCACGCATTTCTTGATGACCCGGTAAGACTCTGGGGCTTTGAAGCAGCAGGAGATGGAATCGAAACTGGGCGACATGCTGCAACACTGAGTGAAGGAAAAGTCGGAGTACTCCACGGAGCAAAGAGTTTTATTCTGCAAGACGAGGATGGCCAGACAATAGAGAGCCACTCAATATCTGCTGGATTGGATTATCCAGGAGTTGGGCCTGAACACGCTTGGCTCAAGGACATCGCCAGAGCAGAGTATTTCGGCATCACCGATGACGAGGCCATGCAAGCTCTAAAAGCCTTGGCTGAAACAGAAGGCATCATTGCAGCAATTGAGACAGCACATGCGCTAGCCGGAATTATCAAATTTGGATCATCTCTAAAGCCAGGATCGTCAATACTTCTAAACTTGAGTGGCCGCGGAGATAAAGACATGGAAACCGTTGGCAAGTATTTTGGATTCATCGGGGATACCAATGAGTAGTGTCGAAACGATTATTAGAGAGAATAAATCAAAGGGCGTAGACACCTTAATCGGATATTTTCCTGCTGGATATCCTACGCTAGAAGCCAGTGTCGAAGCCTGCGTTGCAATGTGTGAAGCGGGGGTAGATGTCCTTGAGCTTGGCATTCCATACAGTGACCCAGTTATGGATGGATTGGTAATCCAGCAGGCAACTGAAGTTTCGCTTGCCACCGGTTTCAAAATTAGAGAAATCTCTAAAATCATCAAGGCTATTCGGCAAAGAGTTGACACCCCAATTCTCGTAATGAGTTATTGGAATCCAATAATTCAGTATGGGGTAAAGCAACTCGCTGAGGATTTGGTTTCGGCCGGAGCTCAGGGGATGATCACGCCTGATCTAATTCCAGATGAGGCAGCCGAATGGCTGCAAATCTCTGATGAGTATGACCTCGACCGCGTTTTTATGGCGACCCCATCATCCTCTACTGAAAGACTTGCTAAGGCTGCAAACTCGAGCAGGGGATTCGTATATGGGGTTTCCACCATGGGAATTACAGGCACCAGAGAAGACCTAGATGCCAAGGCGAGAGCAGTTGTCAGTGGAGTTAGGGATTCTAGGACCAGCACTCCGGTCTGCGTTGGTATCGGTATCTCAACAGCCGAACAGGTCAGCGAAGTAAACTCTTATGCGGATGGTGCAATTGTTGGAAGCGCCATCATCAAGGCCTATAACGAGGCTGGTATTGACGGCTTAGTAAACTGTGTTCGGCAACTAAAGACAGGTAAATAAAGATGATTCTGAGTTCGATACCAGCTCCACCGGCAAGCAATTTCCAAATCGGCCCATTTATTATTCACTTCTATGCTCTCTTCATCCTCACTGGCATAGTTTTAGCGACGATTTGGACATCTGCACGCATGAAAAAGCGCGGCATGGATCCAGGTTTGGCCATCGACATCGCGATCTGGGCCGTCCCTTTCGGAATCGTCGGTGGAAGATTTTTTCACGTAATCACACACATCAGCGATTACTTTGGCGAAGGTAAACAGTGGCTTGACGCATTTAAGATCTGGGAAGGTGGCTTGGCTATTTACGGCGCTCTGATCTTTGGAGCCATCGGGGCATACATCGCCTGTCAAGTTGACATCAAACCACTAAGAATTCGATCAGCGGGCATTAGATTTACAAGTTTTGCCGATGCACTCGTGCCAGGTTTGCTCTTGGCACAGGCGCTTGGTCGATGGGGAAACTATTTCAATCAGGAACTGTTTGGCGAACCGACTAACTTGCCATGGGGCTTAGAAGTTAGTCCGGCAAATCCTAGCTACCCATTGGGATTAGATACTCTGCCAGATGGATTACTATTTCACCCAACGTTCTTATATGAATCGATTTGGTCGCTCGCGGGAATCGGGTTGCTGCTACTTGCCGAGCGACGATTCAACTTGCGCTGGGGAAAGCTTTTTGCACTTTATTTGATTTGGTATAGCGTCGGACGCTACTTCATCGAAGCAATTCGCTTGGACTCGGCAGATGTACTCTTCGGCTTACGCACCAACCAGTGGTCAGCTGTCATCGGTGTGCTCGTCGGTTTGCTCATCTATGTGCTGCAAACTAGCAAACATCCAGGCGTTGAAACCACTGGCTACTTACCAGGCAGGTCATGGGAGCCTCAGGTCCCGAGGCCTAAAAAGGCAAAAAGAGGCGAAGAAACTACTCAGCCTGAGACTGAAGTTGTAGAATCGAAACCAGACCCCGAGTAAGCGGGTTTACTAGTCCTCTGGGCCACTGTCGTCCCCATAAATCACTATTGAATGGAGACAACGTGTCTGGCATTTCACCTTTTGAGCGGTTCAGCACCGCGCCTAAGGCGTCTGGGCTATACGATCCCTCCTACAACAAAGATGCTTGTGGCCTTGCAATGGTTGCAACGCTTCGGGGGACACCAGGTCACGACATAATCCAGACTGCTTTGCAAGCTCTGCGAAACCTGGATCATCGCGGCGCTGTTGGCTCAGACGAGGGAACTGGCGACGGAGCTGGGCTACTAAGCCAAATGCCGGATAAGTTTTTTAGATCTGTCTTGCCATTTGAGCTGCCTGTAGTAGGTAAATACGCAGCAGGTTTGGTTTTCCTTGAAAAGGAATCCGATGAACGGGCCTGGCTAGCGGGTTTTGAACTAATCGCTGCTGAGCGATCCTGCTCCATTATTGGCACGAGAGAGATTCCAACTAACCCATCTGTTCTAGGAAGCATGGCTCGAGAAGCCATGCCGAGAATCATTCAAGTATTTCTATCATCGGACCATGGCGCGGAAGGCATGGATTTTGAGCGTGATTTGTTCTACATTCGAAAATTATCTGAGCGCAAACTAGGCGTATATCATCCATCGCTATCGTCTAAAACGATTGTTTACAAAGGTATGCTCACCACGAACCAACTTGAACCTTTCTATCCAGATCTTTCTGACGAGCGCTTCGAAGCGAAACTTGCCATCGTACACTCGCGCTTTTCAACAAACACTTTCCCGTCTTGGCCACTTGCTCACCCCTTCCGGCTAATTGCACACAACGGTGAGATAAACACTGTTAAAGGAAACCGGAACTGGATGAGAGCCAGAGAAGCTCAACTTTCTTCGGATCTCTTTCCTTACCTTGATCACCTTAAGCCAATTAACACGGTTGGCGCTAGCGACTCCGCCTCCTTCGACGAGGTTCTTGAGCTCCTTGTTCTATCTGGAAGGTCGTTGCCGCACGCGTTGATGATGATGATTCCCGAGGCCTGGGAAAAGCAACCAGATATGACCAAACAGCTCAAGGAGTTCTACGAATATCATTCGATGCTGATGGAGCCCTGGGATGGCCCAGCAGCAGTGGTCTTTACCGATGGAGATTTAGTCGGTGCCACACTTGACCGGAATGGATTACGACCAGGTCGCTACATTGTTACCGAAGACGGCCTCGTGGTCCTAGCATCTGAAATCGGAGTTGTTGACATCGACCCAAGCCGAGTGGTGCGTAAAGGCCGGTTACAACCAGGACGAATGTTCCTAGCTGATACTGCTAGCGGCAGATTGATTGATGATGCTGACATCAAAGCTCAGATCGCTTCACTTGAACCTTGGGGAGAGTGGCTAAGCCAAAACAGGATTAATCTAAAAGACATCCCGGATCGCGAACACATCGCGCATACCAAAAGTTCGGTGAGTAGAAGACAACGAACCTTCGGATACACCGAGGAAGAACTTCGCATGATTATCGCGCCTATGGCAAAGACCGGCGCAGAACCGATAGGTGCAATGGGCTCAGATACGCCAATCGCGGCTTTGAGTGACCGTCCGAGACTGCTTTTTGACTACTTTGTTCAACAGTTTGCCCAGGTAACTAACCCACCTCTTGACTCGATCAGAGAGGAAATAGTGACTTCACTAAGCGTCGGAATTGGTCCAGAGCAAAACCTGCTCACGGCAACTCCTGAGCACGCCAAGATGGTGGTGCTCGATTTTCCTGTCCTAACAAACGATGAGCTTTCAAAAATAAAGTATGCCGAGGACTACGGCTTCGGCATCTCCAAGGTGATTAGGGGACTCTACCGAGTTGATGACGGTAGTCAAGCCCTGCAAGATCGCTTGCAGGAAATTTACACCGAGGTAGATAAAGCGTTAGCTAACGGCACCACTTTTTTGATTCTGTCTGATCGGGACAGTAATAGAGAGCTTGCTCCGATTCCAAGCCTCTTGCTCACGTCGGCTGTTCACCACCACCTGCTACGCCAAGGAATGCGCACCAAGGTGGGTCTAGTCATTGAGGCCGGAGATGTTCGGGAAGTGCACCACGTCGCAACGCTCATAGGTTTTGGTGCGGCTGCGGTAAACCCATACTTAGCTATGGAAACTGTTGAACTTATGGTTCGCAACGGTGAAATAGTCGGTGTTGGTGTAACTAAAGCGATTGAGAATCTAATCAAGGCGCTTGGCAAGGGCGTGTTGAAGGTCATGTCCAAGATGGGTATCTCAACTGTATCCAGCTACTCAGGCGCTCAGTGTTTTGAAGCGATAGGTCTATCCCAAGAGTTCGTTGAAGCCTATTTCACTGGGACTTCCAGTCAGCTCGGTGGTATTGGCATTGAGGTTGTCGCTAACGAGAATGAGATTCGACACTCAAGCGCCTACCCGATTGAACGGGCAATGAGAGCTCACGAGAATCTTGAATTAGGTGGCGAGTATCAATGGCGAAGATCCGGCCCGCCACATCTTTTCAACCCAGAAACAGTTTTCAAGCTACAACATGCCACGCGGTCCAAGCGCTACGACATTTTCAAGCAATACACAGATTTGATTGATGATCAGGCCGAGAAACTCATGACGCTTAGAGGGCTCTTCCTGCTTCGAAACGGGGTAAGGCCAGCAGTTGCGCTAAGTGAGGTAGAACCGGCCAGCGAAATCGTGAAACGCTTTGCTACCGGTGCTATGTCTTACGGTTCGATCTCTCCGGAGGCGCACGAAGTCTTGGCTATCGCCATGAACAAACTTGGCGCTAAATCAAATACCGGTGAGGGTGGCGAAGATGTCGAGCGTCTTTTAGATCCAAGCCGGCGAAGTGCTATAAAGCAGGTTGCCTCTGGGCGCTTTGGAGTTACCAGCATGTATCTCACTCATGCCCAGGACATCCAAATCAAGATGGCTCAAGGAGCCAAGCCAGGTGAGGGTGGACAACTTCCACCAAACAAGGTTTATCCATGGATTGCAAAGGTAAGGCATTCAACTCCCGGTGTAGGGCTTATCTCGCCTCCACCGCATCACGACATCTATTCAATTGAAGATCTAAAGCAACTAATTTTTGACCTAAAGCGGGCGAATACCAGTGCCAGGATTCAGGTCAAGCTGGTCAGTCAAATTGGTATTGGAACAGTAGCTTCTGGGGTTGCTAAGGCCAAGGCCGACACAATTCTTGTGTCCGGGCACGACGGTGGCACCGGAGCGTCCCCGCTTTCATCACTCAAGCACGCGGGCACACCTTGGGAATTAGGTCTCGCTGAAACTCAACAAACTTTGCGAGTTAATGGGCTTCGTGATCGTGTCACTCTGCAAGTAGATGGGCAATTAAAAACCGGTAGAGACGTTGTCATCGCCGCCCTTCTAGGAGCCGAGGAATTTGGCTTTGCAACAGCACCACTTGTAGTTTCGGGTTGCGTGATGATGCGCGTGTGTCACCTTGATACCTGCCCAGTAGGTGTTGCTACTCAAAACCCAGAACTAAGATCAAGATTTACCGGGAAGGCCGAGTTTGTTGAGAACTTCTTTACCTTCCTTGCTGAGCAAGTTCGCGAATACTTAGCTGAACTTGGTTTTAGATCACTTGATGAAGCTATCGGGCACAGCGAACTACTAGATGTGAATAGAGCACTGAGCCATTGGAAAGCTGATGGCCTTGACCTAACTCCAATTCTGACAACCCCAGAGTCAGCCAGCCCCCTACGCCGGTTTACGCTACAAGATCACCAGCTCGATCAACACTTTGATAGTGCTTTGATTCAAACACTTCAACCTGCTCTTGCAGATGCCCAACCGGTTGTTCTGGAGATGGCTGTAAATAACACGCAGCAGGCCATTGGAACAATAATTGGACATGAGATCACTAAACAATACGGTGTTGAAGGTTTAGCCGAGGAAACGATTACCTTGAAGCTAACTGGGTCTGCTGGGCAGTCTTTCGGTGCCTTCATTCCTAGGGGACTAAAGCTTTGCCTTATTGGAGATTCGAACGACTATGTGGCAAAGGGTCTATCCGGTGGAACGATTACTATCCGACCAGCTCTCACTTCTGTTTTTCCAGCAGAGGCGAATGTTATTGCCGGGAACGTCATCGGTTACGGCGCAACCTCAGGGAACATTTTTATTCGTGGAATAGTCGGAGAGCGATTCTTAGTTAGAAACTCCGGTGCTACTGCCGTAGTAGAGGGCGTTGGTGATCACGCACTTGAATACATGACTGGCGGAACCGCGGTAATCCTTGGCAAAACCGGTAGGAACTTGGCTGCGGGTATGTCTGGCGGTACTGCTTACGTTCACCTGCTACGAGCAGACATGCTGAATCAGCCTGCTCTCAAAGACAATGAAATTGAACTAATCGAGTGCGATTCTGCTGATGAAGATTTCCTCCGCCAGGTTTTGGAAAAGCACTTCGCCGAGACAGAATCAACGTTAGCAAGGCGCATGCTTGATGATTTCTCCAATGAGGTCAAAAACTTTATCAAGATTGTTCCGCGAGATTATGCGCTTGTCAGGAAAGTTCAACAACAAGCTACCATCGAGGGGCTTTCGCTAGATAGTTCAGAAGTTTGGTCGAGAATCTTGGAGGTGAGCACCAATGGCTGATCCAAAAGGCTTTTTGAAAATAACTGAACGCCAGAGCGCTCCAAGCCGCCAGATTGAAGTTCGAATCAAGGATTGGAAAGAGGTGGTGGAGCGCGCCGACCAGGCTACGGTAGCAAACCAGGCCTCTCGATGCATGGACTGTGGCATTGCATTTTGTCATCACGGCTGTCCGCTTGGCAATCTAATACCTGAGTGGAATGATTTGGTTTGGCGAGACAATGGTAAAGAAGCAATCGAAAGATTGCACGCAACGAACAATTTTCCGGAATTCACCGGCAAGTTATGTCCTGCTCCTTGCGAAAGTTCTTGCGTACTCGGCATTAACCAGCCAGCAGTGACAATCAAGCAGATCGAACTTTCAATTATTGAACAGGCTTTCGATCGCGGCTGGGTCGGCATCAATGCGCCTGAGCGTATGACAGGCAAGACGGTAGCAGTTATCGGGTCAGGCCCAGCAGGTCTAGCAGCAGCACAACAGCTGACTCGAGCTGGCCACACCGTTGCGGTCTATGAAAAAGACGATCGAATTGGTGGCCTGCTACGCTATGGGATTCCTGATTTCAAAATGGAGAAATTTCACATCGATCGTCGCATCGAACAGATGGAAGCCGAAGGGACCAGGTTCAGAACTGGCATCTCAGTTGGCGAGGAGATCAGTTGGGATGAGATTTACCGTCGCTACGATGCGGTTCTCTTAGCTACTGGTGCAGATAAACCTAAAGATTTGAGCGTGCCGGGTCGGGAACTAGACGGTATCCACTTTGCCATGCCTTATCTAACGCAGGCGAACAAGACGGTCGCTGGCGATCTGATTGATGGTCAGGTAAGTGCCGAGGGTAAGCATGTAGTGATTCTAGGCGGGGGAGATACCGGTGCTGACTGTCTGGGAACTGCAACCAGACAAGGCGCGCTTAGCGTAACAACCTTAGCTATTGGACAAAAACCACCTAGCGAACGACCTGCTAACCAGCCATGGCCGATGGATGCAAATCTTTTTGAGATAGCGAGCGCGCATGAAGAATTTGGTGAGCGAAAGTATTTAGCTAGTACGGTTGAATTCGTCGGCGAGAATGGAAAACTAACCGGTCTTCGAGTTGCCGAGACCGAAATAGTTGATGGAATCAGAAGACCTAAAGTTGGAACTGAAACTGTATTACCGGCTGATCTTGTTCTGCTCAGCCTTGGCTTTACAGGCCCTCGAAGCGAGATTCGCATTAATAATGAGCTTGTTGCCAGAGAACACAACGGAGCGTTATCTAGAGAAGATAATTACACCACCAACATCGATGGCGTATTCGTAGCCGGAGACGCTGGACGGGGAGCTAGCCTAATCGTCTGGGCAATTGCAGAGGGTAGGGCTGCAGCAGCTGAGATAGATGCGTTTTTGGAGGGGCAGACTGTTCTTCCGAAGCCAATAAAGCCAAGTGACCGAGGCATAAGCGCTTAGCCATCGGTAGGCTTAATACCTAGTAACTAGTAAAGGACAGCATGAGAAGAGCCAAAATCGTTGCCACTCTGGGGCCAGCAACCTCAACCTATGAAGCAATTAGGGCGATCATTGACGCTGGTGTGGACGTTGCTCGCATGAACCTAAGCCATGGTAGTTACGAGGTTCATGAGGAAATCTATAAGACTGTCAGGAAAGCTGCTGCTGACGCTGGAAAAGCAGTCGGTGTCTTCGTTGATCTTCAGGGCCCGAAAATAAGACTTGGTAAATTCGCCGAAGGACCAGTTAATCTGCAGAAGGGCGACACCTTCAAAATTACGATTGATGACATCGTAGGTAGTAAGGAAATTTGCTCAACGACATTCAAAGGGTTGCCCGGGGATGTTAAAGTTGGCGATGTATTACTTATCGATGACGGAAAAGTTGGCCTTCGTGCCACCGAAGTAAGCGACAAGACTGTTACAACAATTGTTGAAGTTCCAGGACCTATTAGTAATAACAAGGGCATTAACCTTCCTGGTGTTGCTGTCAATGTTCCTGCCCTTAGTGAGAAGGACGAAGACGACCTGCGCTGGGGGATCCGCCTAGGAGTTGACATGGTTGCTTTATCGTTTGTGAGAAACGCTTCTGACATTGAGCGAGTTCACGAGATCATGCGCGAAGAAGGCAAATTCCTTCCGGTTATAGCCAAGATTGAGAAGCCTCAGGCTGTTGAAGCATTGGACGAGATTATCGATGCTTTTGACGGCGTGATGGTAGCCCGAGGCGATCTCGGTGTTGAATTGCCCTTCTGGCAAGTTCCACTTGTCCAAAAGCGAGCAATTGAACTTTCTAGACGCTGGGCAAAGCCAGTCATCGTTGCCACCCAGATGCTGGAGTCAATGATTACTGCCTCTAGACCTACTCGCGCTGAAGCAAGCGATGTGGCAAACGCAGTTCTGGACGGCGCTGACTGTCTAATGCTTTCCGGGGAAACCTCTGTTGGTGAATTCCCAGTAGAAACTGTTGCTGCGATGGCAAGCATTATTGAATCAACCGAGTCGAATGGGCTGAACCGAATTCCACCACTTGGCACAAAGCCACACACTCGTGGCGGAGCTGTCACTCTAGCTGCCGCGGAGATTGCCGAACTACTCGGATCTAAATACATCTGTGTCTTTACCGAAAGCGGCGACTCACTTAGAAGAGTTTCCAGGTTGCGTCACGAGATACCGACTATTGCTTTCACACCATCTGAAGACACCATGCGCCGTCTCTCAGTGGTTTGGGGTTCAAATGTATATCTTGTGCCAACAGTGATGCACACCGACGCGATGATGCTCCAAGTTGACGAGATTTTACTGGCCGAAGGAATCGCCGAAGTGGGCGAGGAAGTCGTCGTTGTTGCAGGAACCCCTCCTGGTATCCCAGGTTCAACAAACTCGCTTAGAGTGCATCGTGTAGGGGATGCCAAGAATGGCGTCGTTCCTGCTTATGCGCAGTGATCAGCTGCACTAGTTCTTAGGGTGCCGAAGGTGGGAGTCGAACCCACACGCCCTTTCGAGCAAAGCATTTTGAGTGCTCCGCGTCTGCCATTTCGCCACTTCGGCTTGTTACAAATTAGAAGTCTAAACCATAAACGGACAGGTATGTTAATTCTATGAACCTGCAAGAGAACACACTACCTAGGGTGGTGGTTGCCGAAGACGAAGCAATAATCCGGCTCGACATCGTGCAAACCCTTACCGAGAATGGTTTTGAATGCGTCGGGCAGGCAAATGACGGGGCCGAAGCAGTACGGCTAGCACTTGAGCTAAAGCCCGATTTAGTACTTATGGACATCAAGATGCCTGGCACCGATGGCTTGCAAGCCGCCGAGCTACTCAGAGAGCACGATCTTCCAGTTGTATTGCTGACCGCATTCAGTTCACCCGATCTAGTTGACAGAGCCAGTGCCGCAGGAGTTTATAACTACGTTGTAAAACCCTTCAATCCTGACAACTTGATTCCGGGATTACGAATCGCGCTTTCACTGCACGAACGAATCAGTCGAGCAGCCAGCGAGGTTGAAGAGATGACAGAGAAACTCGAATCAAGGAAAGTAGTCGACCGCGCAAAAGCTCTTCTAACCGAGAAGATGAAAATGAACGAGCCGGAGGCCTTTCGATGGATACAAAAGGCCTCTATGGATAGACGTTTGACAATGCGGCAAGTTGCAGAAACCGTGATTGAGCAATTGGGCGAGAAGAACTAACTATTCTCTCGCAGAAAGTTAGTGATTCTCACTGTTGAAAGGCGTGTCCCAGCATCATCGGTGACGACAATTTCATGAGTAGTCAGATTTTTACCTACGTTAATCGCTCGGGCTGTTGCCGTAATTAGACCTTCCTTGCAACTTCTGGTATGTGAAGCATTCACTTCGATACCCACTGCATGTCTTCCTTCACCGGCTGCAACGTAGGCGCACATTGAGCCGAGAGTTTCAGCTAACACCACATATGCGCCACCGTGGACAATGCCTAACGGTTGCCTGTTACCTTCGGCAGGCATAGTGGCAATTCCTGCCTCGGCTGATAGTTCAAGAATCTTGATCCCCATACGCTCGGCTAACTCGCCGACACCGCGAATCGACACCCACTTTGCAACCTCCGGGTTCATCCCTGACATTTCGTTTCCTTACCTATTTGTTTGCGAAGGACCATTTAGGCTTTATCCATGACCAATAAGGGTAAGCCTACACTTTTACTAATCGACGGTCATTCATTAGCATTTCGTGCTTTCTATGCGCTGAGCCCAGATTCATTCAGAACACCGCAGGGTCAACACACCAACGCCGTGCACGGCTTCATTTCCATGATGCTAAACATCTTGGCAAACGAGAAGCCAACGCACCTGGCCGTAGCTTTCGATCTATCTAGAAGTTCCTTCAGGACTGAGGAATATCCCGAGTACAAAGGTACACGTGGTGAAACACCTCCGGAGTTCAACGGTCAAACCGAATTGCTTCGTGAAGCCCTACAGGCGATGAACATCATTAATCTTTCTAGGGATAACTACGAGGCGGATGACATTATCGCGAGCCTTGCCGACCAAGCGGCAGCCAAAGGATATCGAGTTCTAATAGTTTCCGGTGACCGCGATACTTTCCAGCTAATTCAAGATGATGTCACAATTCTCTATCCGGTAAAAGGTGTTATGAACCTAGCTCGAATGGACGATAGTGCGGTTGTAGCGAAATACGGTATCCATGCCAAGCAGTATCCGGATTTGGCAGCCCTAGTCGGTGAAACCTCAGATAACCTGCCTGGTATTCCAGGTGTAGGCCCAAAAACAGCTGCGAAGTGGTTACAACAGTATGGCGATCTCCAGGCCATTCTTAACGCTGCTGATGAGATACCAGGCAAAGTGGGCGAAAGCCTTCGTGAATTCCGTGATCTAGCGGTAAGAAATAGAAGACTTAACCATCTCGTCCGAGATCTAGAAATTGGTCACAGTTTTGAGGATTTCTCGCTAAAACCAGTGAATGAGATGGCCGTGCGCAACTCATTTGGAAAACTTCACTTCAGGTCGCTACTCGAGAGGGTATTCAAAGGCCTTGGTGTTGATAAAACAGCGGCTGTGGACATTTCGGAAATTATTGAAAACGAACAAATAACCGACGAGCACGAAGCTATCTCTCTTCAACCTAGAGACGAAGCAACGAAGACGCTACTTAAGGAAATTTCGAAGAGTAAAAATCCCGTGGCGGTTTTTCCGTCTTTTTCAGAAGAATCGCTAGTAGGCCTTTCATTGGCCACCGAATCGGTTCGAAGTTACTTTGATTACAACAAATTTGAGTCTGATCTAGATAAGTTTTTATCCGAAGCAACGCCAAAAGTCGTTTTCGATAGTAAAAAACTAGAAAGATTTCTGCTTAGGTCTAATAAGACCATCAATGCCATTCAAGATGATCCACTTTTGATGGCATACATAGAGAACCCGCTGCGGAGAGACTTTTCTCCAGAGGACATCATTGCGGAATTTCTTGGTGTTTCCATTTCAAGTTCCGATGCTGTAGACGGGGGAACCGATGTTACAGAAGTGGCAGGATTACTAATTCCGCTTGCTAAGAAACTTGATAACCTGCTTAATCTAAGCAACCAGCTCTCGGTCTATCGGAGTATTGAACTACCTTCGGCTCGCAGTTTGGCAAAGATGGAATCTAGCGGAATCGCAATGGATGCCAAAGTTCTCACCAAACTTGTCAAGGACCTCGATAAAGAGATAGCAGCCTTAGAAGAATCCTGCTTCGAAATAATTGGGAAAGAAATAAACCTTGCCTCTCCAAAACAATTGCAAACCGTGTTGTTTGAAGATTTGGGCATGCAAGGCACTTCGAAGGTCAAGACCGGCTTTTCAACCAATGCAGAAGCACTAACGACTTTGTTCGAACAGAATGGTCACCCTTTCTTGGAGAAGCTATTGGCGCATCGAGAAGTCACCAAGATTCGTCAAATTGTTGAAACAATCTCAAAAACCATTTCAGCCGATGGCAGGATTCATACGACATACGTTCAGACCGGGACTTCCACCGGCAGGCTTTCCTCCGAAAGTCCAAACTTGCAGAACATTCCAGTGCGCAGTGATCGCGGCAGACTAATTAGAGATGCTTTTGTGGTCGGCGATGGCTTTGAGAGCCTACTTACTGCAGATTATTCGCAGATCGAAATGAGAATACTTGCCCACCTAAGCCAGGACTCGGGCCTAATCGAGGCTTTCAAAACTGGAGAAGACTTACACCGATTTGTCGGTTCAAGAATCTACGGGGTAAAACCCGAAGAGGTCACCTCGGCTATGCGCGCCAAGGTTAAGGCGATGTCTTACGGGCTCGTCTATGGGCTAAGTGAATATGGTTTGGCAAAACAGTTACGGATCAGTAACGCCGATGCCAAGCAGCTTATGAATGATTACTTCGAGCGCTTTGGCGGTGTTCGACAATATCTAAGCAAGGTTGTTGAGGATGCCAAGAAGGTGAAATACACCAAAACGATCTATGGACGTCGCCGTCCGTTTGAGGATCTGGACAGCAAAATCTTCACGATCAGGGAAAATGCTAGACGCGCAGCCTTGAACGCTCCGATCCAAGGAACTGCCGCAGACATTATGAAGTTGGCCATGATAAAGGTTGACCACCTTCTTGCTGAGGCGAAAGTAAAGAGTCGAATTCTTCTTCAAGTTCACGACGAACTGGTAATCGAAATTGCCAAGGGAGAACTAAATAAAGTAAAAGATTTGGTCGCAAAAGGTATGACCGAAGCAGCCAAATTGGATGTCCCACTAGAGGTAAATATCGGGGTTGGCAAGAGTTGGGACGAGGCCGCCCATTGATCTCAAGTGGCAAAGTCACCGTAACTGCTCCTGAGGGCCTTCATGCAAGGCCAGCGGCTGATTTTGTAAGGGCTGTGGGCCTAAGTGCTCATCAGGTGAAAATAACTAATCAAGAAGGCCGAAGCGCAGATGGATCTAGCATCCTGGCTGTGCTTTCGCTCGGCGTTAAACAAGGCCAATCTCTTGAAATAGAGGTCACCGGAGACGACTCGGCCAAGGTGCTTAGCGCTCTGATCGCTGTTGTTTCGCGCGCTAAACAGGGCTAGACTTCTAAAGGTTCGTTTTGAGCCATGTCCCTTATCCATCGCTGGGTGATTTAGGCCTGAACAGGCCCAGAAAATTCGGCCCGAGTAAAACCAGAACGAGATTATCTCTCTATGACAGAAACAACAAAGGCAACCAAGTCGGTTGCAGTGAACGATATTGGTTCAGCTGAAGAGCTACTTGCAGAAATCGAAAAAACACTTAAATCTTTCAACGACGGAGACCTGATCTCTGGAATCGTTGTCAAGATTGACCGAGATGAAGTACTTCTTGATGTCGGTTATAAAACTGAAGGTGTTATTCCTTCACGTGAATTATCTATCCGCCACGATGCAGCACCATCAGAGATCGTCAGCGTAGGTGATTCAATCGAGGCCCTAGTCCTTATGAAAGAGGATAAAGAAGGGCGACTAATTCTTTCCAAGAAGCGTGCTCAGTACGAGCGTGCCTGGGGCGATGTTGAGAAGATCAAGGAAAGCGACGGCGTCGTTACCGGTCTTGTAATTGAAGTGGTAAAGGGTGGACTAATTGTCGACATCGGCCTTCGCGGCTTCCTGCCAGCTTCCCTCATCGAGCTACGCAGAGTTAGAGATCTAACGCCTTACCTGCACCAAAAAGTTGAGGCAAAGATTCTTGAACTTGATAAAAACCGCAACAACGTTGTGCTGTCCCGTCGCGCACTTCTAGAAGAATCACAGACAGCAAACCGCACAACTTTCCTAGCTGACCTTGCTAAGGGCCAGATTAGAACTGGTGTTGTTTCTTCTATCGTAAACTTCGGTGCCTTTATTGACCTCGGTGGAGTAGATGGACTTGTTCACGTATCAGAGCTTTCTTGGAAGCACATCGAACACGCAAGTGAAGTTGTAGAGATCGGCCAAGAAGTAACCGTAGAGGTTCTCGAAGTAGATTCAGAGCGTGAGCGCGTATCACTTTCTTTGAAGTCAACCCAGGAAGACCCATGGCAGGTATTTGCAAGAACTCATGCAATTGGTCAGTACGCACCTGGTAAGGTAACCAAGATTGTTCCATTTGGAGCATTCGTTAGAGTTGCCGATGGAATTGAAGGCCTGGTTCACATTTCTGAACTGTCCTCAAAGCACATCGATCTAGCTAGCCAAGTGGTAACTGTGAACCAAGACGTTTTCGTTAAGGTTATCGATATCGATCTAGATCGAAGAAGAATCAGCCTTTCGCTGAAGCAGGCTACTGAAGAGGTCGATCCTAACGGCACCGATTTCAACCCAGCTCTCTACGGTCTGGCGCAGGATTTCGATGACCAAGGAAACTACAAGTATCCAGAAGGCTTTGACCCTGCAACCAGTGAATGGAAGCCAGGATTTGAAGAGGCCAAGGCTAAATGGGAGAAGGAATACGCTGAAGCCCACGCTCGTTGGGAAGAGCACAAGAAGCAGGTTGCTGCAGCTCGTGAACTAGAGGCCACCCTTCCAGATGCTAAGCCGGAGGAGCCAAACGCTTCAAGCTCATCTTCTGAAGGAATGGAAGATTCTGCAGGCACTCTCTCACAGGACGAGTCACTAAATGCCCTCAAAGAGAAGCTAGACGAGGCTCAGTAACAACTAAAGCTTTGACGGGGCTTGGGTTTACACCCAGCCCCGTTTTTGCTAGGCAAGTTAGGCTTTATTCATGTTTCTAATCGGTCTAACAGGGGGGATTGCTGCTGGCAAATCCACTGTGGCAGCCCTATGGCAGGAGCTTGGGGGCATCGAGATAGACGCTGACGCACTCGCTAGGCAAGTAGTTGAGCGCGGCGCACCTGGGGCCGATCTTATTCGAGAGCGTTTCGGCGCTGAATTCTTCGATTCGGACGGAAACTTGGATCGCAAAGCACTAGCCGCACTCGTGTTCAATGATGCACAAGCTAAAAAAGATCTCGAGGGAATAGTCCATCCTCTGGTACAGGAGAAAGCAAGACAGGCTCTCGCCTCGCTTCCAACTGAGGCGATGGCAATATACACAGTTCCGCTACTGGTTGAGGCTAATGTTTCGCTTCCTTTTGATGTAGTGGTTACCGTTGAAGCACCTGAAGAGCTTAGGGTTCAGCGACTCGTGGATACACGAAACATGACTGAGGCAGAAGCAGTCTCGAGAATTAAAAATCAAGCCCAACCCATAGAGCGCGTGTCAAGAGCGGATTTTGTCCTTAATTCAAACCAAGGACTGGATCAGTTGTTAGAAGATGCCAGGGGGTTATGGGCGGAGTTTCTGCGACGGGCCGAAGATAAAAATTGAAAGAACCAACCAGGCACTATAAGCCCTTTGAAGTAATCAGCGAGTACAAACCTTCAGGGGACCAGCCGACTGCAATCGCTGAGCTAACTGACCGCATCAAAGCTGGCGAAAAAGACGTTGTCCTACTAGGTGCCACTGGAACTGGTAAATCGGCAACGACTGCCTGGCTAATCGAGAAACTCCAACGGCCAACTCTTGTGCTTGCACATAACAAGACTTTAGCGGCGCAACTTGTCAATGAATTCCGTGAGATGTTACCGAATAACGCTGTTGAATATTTCGTTAGCTACTATGACTACTACCAGCCGGAAGCCTATGTGCCGCAAACCGATACCTTTATTGAAAAAGATTCGAGTATTAATGCAGAGGTTGAACGCCTACGGTATTCCGCGACCATGAGCCTTCTTAGCCGCAGGGATGTTGTTGTGGTCAGTACCGTGTCATGCATTTACGGTCTTGGAGCACCAAGCGAATATCTTGAAATGTCGATTCCGCTACACAAAGGTCAGCAGATTGACCGGGATGATCTCATCAGAGAGTTCGTAACTATGCAGTATCAGCGCAATGACTATGATTTCAGCCGCGGCAATTTTAGAGTCAAGGGCGACACCATTGAGATAATTCCCGTCTACGACGAATTGGCAATTCGTTTAGAGCTTTTTGGTGATGAGATTGAAAATATCTACCAGTTGCACCCGCTTACTGGAGAGGTTATTAAGAACATAGACACCATCAACGTCTTTCCAGCCAGTTACTATGTCACCTCTCCTGAGCGAATGGGGCTTGCACTTGAAGCCATCGAGGAGGAAATGGTTTCACGAGTCAAGGAGTTTGAAACTCAAGGAAAGCTCCTCGAGGCGCAACGTATCAAGATGCGCACGGCGTTTGACTTGGAAATGATTCGGGAACTCGGCTTTTGTTCGGGCATCGAGAATTACTCAAGACACATCGATGGAAGGGAGCCAGGTTCCTCGCCCTCATGCCTTCTGGATTACTTCCCGGAGGATTTCCTAACTGTAATCGATGAATCGCATGTGACTGTGCCGCAGATCGGAGCGATGTTTGAGGGGGACTCTTCGAGAAAGAGAACTTTGGTTGAGTATGGTTTCCGACTCCCTTCGGCCATGGACAACCGGCCACTAAAGTGGCAAGAGTTTCTGGATAGAGTCGGGCAAACCGTCTATCTTTCAGCAACACCGGGTAAATACGAACTTTCGGTAAGCGATGGGGTAGTTGAACAAATTATCCGCCCGACTGGTTTAGTCGATCCACAAGTGGTTGTAAAGCCTGTCAAAGGCCAAATTGACGATTTACTAGAAGAGATTCGCGTTAGGGCCGAACGCGACGAGCGCGTCTTGGTTACAACGCTTACTAAAAAAATGGCTGAAGAGCTCACTGACTTTCTCACCGAAGCCGGTATTCGGGTTCGCTACCTGCACAGCGACGTTGATACCCTAAGGCGAGTCGAGTTGCTTCGAGAATTGCGCCAGGGAATATTTGATGTCCTAGTCGGTATCAACTTATTGCGTGAAGGTCTTGATTTACCGGAGGTCTCTCTAGTTGCGATTTTAGATGCGGATAAGGAGGGTTTCCTTCGCTCCAGCACCTCGCTTATTCAGACCATCGGTAGAGCTGCAAGAAATGTCTCTGGCGAGGTGCACATGTATGCGGACCGTATTACCGATTCCATGGCCAAGGCTATCGATGAAACCAACCGAAGACGTGAAAAGCAAGTCGCCTATAACCTAGCTAACGGTATCGATCCGACACCGCTTAGAAAGAAGATATCGGATATCACCGATGGGCTATTAGCGGAGGAAGAAGACACCGAAAAGCTGCTCAAACAGAAGCCTAAGCGCGATAGAGACGGTAGGCCGATAACGCCAGTCAGAAAGAGACCTGATAAGAACTCTAGTTATGACGACCTTATCGCCCTGGTGGTGGAACTTGATGCCCAGATGAAATCTGCCGCTGAGCAACTGAATTTTGAACTTGCAGCTCGACTGCGCGATGAAATATCGGAGCTGAAATACACTATTCGCCAGATAGACAAGATCTAGAGGGTTAAACTAGGTCTCATGCCCGTAATCCAAATCCCGCCAAAGGACAAACTTGTCGTTAAAGGCGCACGGGTTCACAACTTGAAAAACCTCACCTTAGAGATCCCGAGAAACTCCTTGGTGGTTTTTACGGGTTTAAGCGGATCAGGAAAATCATCTCTTGCCTTCGATACGATTTTCGCCGAAGGTCAGCGGCGCTATGTTGAGTCCCTGTCTGCCTATGCCCGACAGTTTCTAGGACAGGTCGATAGACCTGATGTTGATTTTATTGAGGGTCTCTCTCCGGCCGTGTCAATTGACCAGAAAAGCACTAATAGGAACCCTAGATCTACTGTCGGCACAATCACGGAAATTCATGACTACTTACGTTTACTCTGGGCCCGTATCGGCATCCCACACTGCTCAACCTGCGGAGAGCGAATCACCAAGCAAACAACCCAGCAGATTGTTGATCAGATTATGCAGTTGCCCAGTGGAACTAAATTCCAGGTACTTGCCCAGGTAGTTGATCAGAAAAAAGGCGAATTTGCGGACTTGTTCCGAGAACTCATTTCGCAGGGCTTCGCTCGTGCAGTAGTAGACGGCGAAGTTATCTCTTTAGCTGAGGCTAAACCATTGCGGAAAACCTACAAACATGACATTTCTGTGGTGGTAGACCGATTAGTAGCTAAACAGGAAATGATCCAACGCCTTACTGATTCGGTTGAAACAGCCTTGAAACTTACCGGTGGAAGGTTGACAGTAGATCTGGTTGACATCGAAGGTGAAGGGAAGTTTCGAAACTACTCGGAAAAGATGTCTTGCCCAAATGAACACCCGTTGGCCCTAACCGAGATAGAACCGAGAACATTTTCCTTTAACGCACCATTCGGCGCTTGCCAAGCTTGTTCTGGCCTTGGCACCAAGATGGCAGTAGACAGAGATCTGGTCATCGGCGATCCAGGCGAATCTATCCGTGGCGGTGTGATCAGACCCTGGTCAACCCAGGGTAAAGGACTTTTCACTTACTACACTCGACTAGTTACGGGCCTTGCCAAGGACATGAACTTCTCCTTAGACACACCTTGGCAGGAACTCCCTGAAGAAGTTCAAGAGGCCGTCTTGGTCGGTAATAACTTTGATGTTCAAATGAAATGGAGAAACCGTTACGGGCGAGAACTACGCTATACGACCGGCTTCGAAGGTGCTCTAAATTACATTGAGCGTAAATATCTTGAGGCTGATAACGACTGGGCAAGAGGTCGCTGGGGTGAATATCTCAGAGAAACTCCCTGCCCTGAATGCCAGGGAGCCAGATTACGCCCAGAAGTACTCGCCGTTAAGATAACTGGTCATTCAATCGCCGAAGTCTGCAACATAAGCCTTGGTGAAGCCAGCGAGTTCTTTAAGAAACTCAAGCTTGACAAGCGCGACGAGAAAATAGCGGCGCAGGTCCTGCGTGAGATCCGCGCTCGACTTGAATTCCTCATTGCTGTCGGCCTCGACTACCTGTCACTAGAGCGTGCCGCGGCGACACTATCTGGTGGCGAAGCCCAGAGAATTAGGCTAGCCACGCAAATCGGTGCCGGCCTAACCGGCGTGCTTTATGTATTGGATGAACCCAGTATCGGTTTACACCAACGTGATAACCGAAGACTTATCGAAACCCTATTAAAACTCCGCGACCTGGGTAACACACTAATTGTCGTAGAGCATGACGAAGACACCATTAAATCGGCGGATTGGCTCGTTGATATAGGGCCAGGAGCTGGCGTCCACGGCGGCGAGGTCGTGCATAGTGGCTCGTATAAAGCAATCCTCACCAACAAAGATTCCATTACTGGTTCCTTCCTAAATGGCAAGGATGCAATTAAGACTCCTTCGAAACGAAGAATGGTCGACCAAGCAAGGAAACTAAAGGTAGTTGGCGCTAGAGAAAACAACCTGAAGAACATCGATGTTGAATTTCCGCTGGGAACCTTCATCGCAGTGACAGGAGTAAGCGGTTCAGGAAAATCATCATTAGTAAATGATGTTCTCTATGAGGTGCTAGCTAACAAGCTAAATGGTGCCAAGGGCGTTGCCGGTAAACACACCCGAGTCGAAGGCTTAGATCAGTTGGATAAGGTCGTGCACGTTGATCAAAACCCGATCGGTCGGACACCAAGGTCCAACCCCGCAACATACACTGGGGTTTTTGACCACATTAGAAAGCTTTTCGCCGAAACCAGCGAGTCGAAAGCCAGAGGTTACCAGCAGGGTAGATTCTCATTCAACGTAAAAGGTGGTCGCTGTGAGGCCTGCAGTGGAGACGGAACCTTGAAAATTGAAATGAACTTTCTTCCAGATGTTTATGTGCTGTGCGAAGTATGTCACGGAGCAAGGTACAACCGTGAAACATTGCAGGTGAAGTACAAGGGTAAATCGATAGCCGAAGTACTTGAGATGCCAATAACCGAGGCAGCAGAGTTTTTTGCCCCGATTAGCGCCATTGCTAGGTATCTAAACACGTTAGTTGAGGTAGGTCTCGGTTATGTTCGTCTTGGCCAATCGGCGACAACGCTATCCGGAGGTGAAGCCCAGCGAGTTAAACTGGCGGCTGAGCTACAGAAGCGCTCGAACGGTAGAACCGTCTACGTTTTGGATGAACCGACCACGGGTTTGCACTTCGAAGATGTCCGGAAACTCCTTATAGTTCTGAATGGCTTGGCAGATAAGGGAAATACCGTAATTGTCATTGAGCACAACTTGGATGTGATTAAATCTGCAGACTGGATTATCGACATAGGCCCAGAAGGTGGATCACGTGGTGGCGAGATTGTCGCTACTGGAACACCTGAGCAGGTTGCCAAAAGCAGCAAATCTCACACCGGTAAATTCCTCAAAGAGATACTTGGCTAACGGTGAATAACTCAGTCAGTTTTAGACCAGCGACTGGAGATATTCCAAAAGATCCCGGAGTTTATCGATTTATAGATGGCAACGGGAGAGTGCTTTACGTAGGTAAGGCTAAGAATCTCAGAGCTAGATTGAGTTCCTATTTCGTTGCGCCAGAATCGCTTCCCGAGAAGACCAGACGAATGGTTCAGTCTGCCGCAGATGTTAACTGGACAATCGTAAAGAGCGAGTTTGAAGCTCTTCAACTTGAATTCACCTGGATAAAGGAATTTGACCCACCGTTCAATGTTCGTTTCAAAGATGATAAAAGCTATCCGTATTTAGCAATTACGATGTCGGAGGAAGTGCCGAGGGTGCTAATTACCAGAAACCGTGACCGCAAAGGCACTAAGTATTTCGGTCCATACACTCAATCTTGGGCAATTCGCGAGACGATGGACACAATGCTCAAGGTATTCCCAATGCGATCTTGTTCTAGTGGCATCTACCAAAGAGCGGTGCAATCAAATCGCCCGTGTCTACTTGCAGATATTGGCAAGTGCTCAGCACCTTGCGTTGGAAGGATAAGCCTAGAAGACCACAAAAAGAATGCCAAGCAATTCGGCGATTTTATATCTTCCGGAGATGAGAAATACATTAAAGAGCTTCAGGTGCAAATGAAAGATGCGTCAACTGAGCAAAAGTATGAGTTGGCCGGAAAGCTCCGTGATGATGTAGCGGCTTTAGAAACTGTGCTGGAAAAGAGCACGGTGGTCTTTACCGACCAAACTGATGCGGATTTATTCGGTATCGCCGATGACGAACTTACTGCAGCGGTAAGCCTTTTCAAGGTGAGAGGCGGAAGAATTCGGGGTGCGCGGGGTTGGGTGGTCGATAAAGAAATAGAGCGCACTACCGAAGATCTGATTGAATACCTGCTGCAGAATGTCTATGAGACACTTTCGGGGAGTAATGAAATCCCGAAGGAGGTTTTAGTACCAGAGCTGCCTTCTGACTCCAGCCAGCTCGCCCAATGGCTCACGGACAAACGCGGTTCCAGCGTAAGCCTGCGAGTTCCACAACGTGGTGACAAGCGCGCACTTGCTGAAACTGCCTCCACGAATGCCAAACACGCACTCGGGCTCTACAAACTAAAGCGGACAGCTGACTTCACCGCTAGAAGTGATGCGCTTGCCCAACTGCAGAAACTTTTGAATCTAGAATCTGCTCCGCTTCGGATTGAGTGTTTTGATATCTCTCATTTGTCAGGAACTGGAATCGTCGCATCGATGGTGGTCTTTGAAGATGGGCTTCCAAAGAAGAGCCAATATCGTAAATTCAACATAGAATCTTCTACCGATGACACTGACTCCATGTTTCAAGTCCTCACTAGACGTCTGAAGTACCTGAGTGAAAAGGTTGAAGAAGGCGAAAACCGCTTTAGCTACCGCCCAGGTTTGCTAGTAGTCGATGGTGGCCTCCCTCAGGTAAACGCTGCTAAGAAGGCACTTGTCGAGGCGGGTATTGGGGATATCGCATTAATCGGTTTGGCCAAGCGTCTGGAGGAGATCTGGCTACCCAATTCTGAATTTCCAGTAATTCTTCCCAGAACTAGCGAAGCATTATTTTTACTACAGCGTGTCCGAGATGAGGCGCATCGCTTTGCCATAACAGCCCAACGGAAGCAGCGAAAATCTGCTATTGCTACCGAACTTGGCGAAATTGAAGGTCTAGGGGATAAGCGGGTCAACGCTCTGCTTCGCCGATTTGGTTCGGCTAAACGCCTGCGGATGGCCACAATTGAAGAAATCAGCGAAGTTGCGGGTATCGGGCCTAAATTGGGCGAGATAATCCAGTCAAAATTGAACCAATCTGACTAAATCGCATTTCGGGCGTGTCGCAGAAGACTAAAGTTGTCTTTAGATGGAGATAGAGGCCACTTGAACCAAGATAAAAGCTACGAACTGCTGGTGGTTACCGGCATGTCTGGTGCTGGTCGATCCACAGTTGGAAATGCCCTTGAGGACATGGACTGGTACGTGGTGGATAACCTCCCACCACAGCTAATCCGCCCGATGGCTGAACTTTTTAGTCACGCTGACAAAAACTTGCCCAGGCTAGCTGTAGTAATTGATGCACGAGGCGGCGAGTTCTTTACGGATCTTGCCGAAACTATTGATCAGTTGCGCGCTAGCAACATTGATGCTCAGGTACTGTTTTTGGAGGCGAACGACCAGAGCCTGGTCAAACGCTTTGAACAAGTCAGAAGACCACACCCGTTGCAGGGAAATGGGACAATCACCGACGGCATTCAGGCTGAACGCCAACGCTTACTCCAACTTCGCGAAAAAGCTGACTACGTGATTGACAGCAGCGATCTAAACGTGCATCAACTAGCACAGAAGATTTCAGAATCATTCTCCAGTAAGGGCTCGACTACTCTGAATCTACTAATCCAGAGTTTCGGCTTCAAATACGGCGCACCTAGCGATGCCGATCTAATTGCAGACATGCGCTTCTTACCGAATCCATTCTGGAACGAAGACTTGCGACCATTTACCGGAGAAGATAAACAGGTATCTGATTTTGTGCTGCATCAAGAAGGTGCAGAGGAATTCATTTCTAACTTCGTTGCTGCACTTAAACCTGTGCTGAACGGTTACCTAAAAGAGAGCCGCCGTCATGCCGCCATAGCTATTGGCTGTACCGGTGGCAAGCATAGATCTGTGGCCGTAGCAAATGAAATATCTCGTCGACTACAAAATATCGCTGGTGTCGAAGTGAGAGTAAAACACCGCGACTTAGGAAAAGAATAGACATGGCCCTAACTGCTGAACTAAAAGACGAACTTGCCAGAGTGGAAGTCACCAAGAGCACTGTTCGAGCTGCGGAAGCGGCAACAATACTTCGTTTTTGCGGCGGCTTGCACCTGGTTGGCTCAAAAATTGTCGTTGAGATTGAAGTCGATACGGCTCAATTGGCTAGAAGGGTAAGTAAAGATCTAGCCGATGTCTTTGGGGTCGATTCTGAATTAGCTGTAATTGCCGCTGGCGGGATAAGAAAATCCAGTAAGTATCAGATCAGGGTGACACAGAACGCTGAAATCTTGGCCAGACAAACCGGCCTGATTGACTCTAGAAATAGACCAATCAGGGGATTACCGGCGATGCTGGTCTCTGGCAGCAAGGCTGATGCAGAAGCAGTTTGGCGAGGAGCAATTCTCGCGCACGGTTCACTAACTGATCCAGGCCGCTCTGCCACCTTGGAAATCACTGCACCTGGCAATGAAGCCGCTATGGCGCTGGTTGGCATCGCTAGACGACTTGATGTTCCTGCCAAGGTCCGCGAAGCACGAGGCGTCTATCGAGTCGTCGTTAGAGAACGCGAAGCGATTGTTGATATTTTGAAGCACGTCGGAGCTCACTCAATTGTCCTTAAATACATTGAACTTCAGGTCCGCCGCGAAGTCAGGGGACAACAAAACAGGTTAGCGAATTTCGATAACGCCAATCTGATGCGCTCAGCACAAGCCGCTGTAGCAGCCGGTCAGCGAGTGCGCAGAGCTATGGAGATCCTCGGCGACGATGTTCCTCATCATCTAAAACAAGCAGGAGAGTTAAGACTTAAACACCGCGATGCTAGTTTGGATGATTTGGGTCGTCTAGCTAGCCCACCGCTAACCAAAGATGCGATAGCGGGCAGAATTAGAAGGCTTTTGGCCTTAGCCGACAAGGTTGCCACAGAGCGGGGCATTCCCGGAACCGAACTAAACTTAGACCAATAAGCAAACCTAGGAGCGATTATGAATAAGTACACACTGCCAGATCTTGGCTACGACTACGGAGCTCTTGAGCCAAACATATCGGGTCGTATTATGGAACTGCACCATGACAAGCACCACCTTGCTTATGTCAATGGTGCTAATTCAGCTCTTGATGCACTCGCTGAAGCAAGAGATAAAAATGATTTGTCCATGGTTAATAAATTCCAGAAGGATCTTGCATTTAACCTAGCTGGACACATCAATCACACGGTCTTCTGGAGGAACATGTCTCCTGATGGCGGCGATAAGCCGGTTGGCGAGCTAGCTGCGGCTATTGATGAATTCTTCGGTTCCTTCGACGCATTCCGTGCGCATTTCACGGCAAGCGCTCTCGGAATTCAGGGATCTGGTTGGGCCATATTGGTGTGGGATATCCTTGGCCAAAAACTAATCATTGAACAGCTTTACGATCACCAGGGCAATTTGGCGGTTGGCTCAATTCCCCTTTTGATGCTGGACATGTGGGAGCACGCTTTCTATCTGGACTACCAGAATGTGAAGCCAGAGTATGTCAAAGCCTTCTGGAACATTGTTAGCTGGTCAGACGTCCAGGCTCGCTTCGCTGAGGCTAGCAAGAACACCGCCGGGCTTCTGCTACCCTAGAAAGAGCTAACCCACCCAACGTAGCGTGGAAAATCCCCAAAAACTCACCTAAAACGCGCCAGAAGCGCCTAGAACAACTGGAGAAAAGTATGACCACACGCGTTGGAATCAACGGATTCGGCAGAATCGGACGAAACTTCCTTAGAGCAGAGATTGCCAAGGGAACCGACTTAGAGATCGTCGCAGTAAACGATTTGAGCGACCCGAAGGGTCTTGCTCATTTGTTGAAATATGACTCCGTGACCGGGCGACTAGATCGTGATGTCAGAGTTGAAGGTCAAAACATCATCGTTGATGGCGTAACCATCAAGGTCTTGGCTGAACGCGACCCAGCAGCGCTTGGCTGGGGAGATCTAGGTGTTGAAATTGTTATCGAGTCAACTGGACGATTCACCAACGCCGACGATGCTAAAAAGCATATTGAAGCTGGTGCTAAGAAAGTTATCATTTCCGCTCCGGCAACAGGTGAAGATGCTACTTTCGTTATCGGAGTGAACGAATCCGGGTACGACCCAGCAAACCACCACATTATCTCCAACGCCTCCTGCACGACAAACTGTTTAGCCCCACTGGCTAAGGTTTTCCATGACAATTTTGGAATCGTCAATGGTTTGATGACCACGGTCCACGCCTATACAGCTGACCAGAACCTTCAGGATGGGCCACACAGTGACCTTCGTAGAGCACGCGCAGCGGCTATCAACATTGTGCCATCGACTACCGGAGCGGCCAAGGCCATCGGCTTGGTACTTCCTGAGTTAAAGGGAAAACTTGATGGATTTGCACTCCGAGTTCCAGTGCCTACCGGATCAATTACTGACCTTACCTTGGTATCTGCCAAAGAGGTTACTATCGAGCAAATCAAGGATGTCTACAGAAAAGCTGCAGAATCAGGTCCGCTAAAAGGTATCTTGAAATACACAGAAGACGAAATCGTATCAAGCGACATTGTTACCGATCCTCATTCATCAATCTTTGATGCCGGTCTAGTTCGAGTTATCGGTGGAACTACAGTCAAGCTTTCCTCCTGGTATGACAATGAGTGGGGTTACTCAAACCGACTTGTTGATCTAACCGAATTGGTTGCGAGCAAACTTTAGTAAATGCGAACTCTCAGTGACCTGCCTAACATCGCTGGTAAACGTGTAATCCTTCGCTGCGACCTAAACGTCCCACTCGAGGCAGCGATCATCACCGACGACGGCAGAGTTAGAGCATCGCTGCCAACAATTAAATACCTGATCGAACACGGCGCAAAAGTAATTGTTATTAGCCACTTAGGCCGCCCAGAAGGTGCTCCAGACCCCCAATACTCGTTGGCTCCAGTGGCTAAGCGCTTATCGCAACTTCTCGGTCAGCCAGTTGGTTTTGCTGGCTCAACTGTCGGTCTTGATGCCCAATCAGCGGTTTCTGAGCTAAATGATGGGGAAGTACTAGTGCTTGAAAACCTTCGCTTCAATGCAGGTGAGGCAAGTAAAGATGAGGATCAGAGAGCAGCCTTTGCAGCCGAGTTAGCTAAGCTGGGCGATTATCTGGTGAGTGATGGGTTCGGTGTGGTGCATCGAAAGCAAGCAAGCGTTTTTGAGCTGGCTAAATTACTGCCGAGTGTGGCTGGGTTGCTTATCGAATCCGAACTGAACGTTTTGAAGAAGCTGACCGATAGCCCGGAGAGACCATACCTAGTCGTACTTGGTGGCTCTAAGGTATCCGACAAGCTCGGTGTCATCGAACACCTACTTCCAAAAGTTGATGCCTTATTGATTGGTGGCGGAATGCTATTTACGTTCCTAGCCGCAAAAGGATACAAAGTTGGTTCGAGCCTTCTGGAACAAGACCAGATTGAAACGGTAAAAGGTTATCTAGCCAAAGCCAAAGAGCTCGGTGTTGAAATCTATCTTCCGACAGATATCGTGGTCGCAGAAAAATTTAGCGCTGAGGCTAGATTCCAAATAGTCTCTGCCGATGAGATCGAGGAAGGTGAATTCGGTGCAGCCGCTCTGGGCTTAGACATTGGGCCAAACACCTCGACCGACTTTGCTGAACTTATTGGCAAGGCAAAAACCGTTTTTTGGAACGGGCCGATGGGAGTTTTCGAATTCGAGAACTTTGCCCATGGTACGAAGATTGTTGCCCAAGCTCTAACGCAGGTGTCTGGACTATCGGTAGTCGGCGGCGGAGATTCAGCGGCCGCCGTGAGACAACTTGGCTTCGAAGACGAGCAATTTGGGCACATTTCCACCGGCGGTGGCGCTAGCCTAGAATTTCTTGAGGGAAAGAATCTACCAGGGCTGGAGGTCCTCAAATGAGCACTGAACGTGTTCCATTCATAGCAGGTAACTGGAAGATGAACCTAGATCACCAGCAGGCCATAGCTTTAGTTCAAAAACTTGCTTGGACACTAAGTGATGCAAATCATGACTACAGCAAGACTGAAGTCGCAGTTTTTCCTCCTTTCACCGATCTTCGGACCGTCCAAACACTAATCGACGCTGAAAAATTTCAGATAGGTTTAGGTGCCCAAGACATGAGTCAGCATGACTCTGGTGCATACACCGGAGACATATCTGGTTCGTTCCTGAAGAAACTAGATGTTAAGTATGTGATCCTCGGCCACAGTGAACGCAGAGTGTATCACCACGAGGACGACGAACTGATTCAGGCTAAAGTTGCGGCCGCTTTCAAGCATGATCTCGTTCCGGTCATCTGTGTCGGCGAAACCTTGGAGCAACTAGAGCAGTTTGGCCAAAGCGCTATTCCAGTAGCACAACTAAAGAAGGCGATAACCGGACACAGCCAGGTTGGCGAGTTCATAATCGCCTATGAGCCCGTCTGGGCTATCGGAACTGGACAGGTGGCGACACCTGAGCAAGCAGCTGAGGTAGCCAAATCTTTGCGGGAGGCCATTTCCGAGGTGCTCTCTGAGGATATTGCCCAACGCGTTCGAATTCTCTACGGTGGTTCGGTAAAGTCCTCAAATGTCGCTGGTTTTCTCAAAAACCCCGAAGTTGACGGGGTTTTGGTTGGTGGAGCGAGCCTACAGGTAGAGGAATTTGCTGGGATATCTCGGTTCCTGAAGCACCTAACCTTATAATTGCCTTTGGGTGTTTAAATGCCCAAAAATCAAAGAAAGAACCCGAAATGACTGGAATTCTCATTGCCTTGCGCATTCTGCTTGGTGTAACCAGCCTGCTGCTGACTCTATTGATCCTTCTTCACAAGGGACGCGGAGGCGGACTAAGCGACATGTTTGGTGGCGGCATCAATAGCACCATGGGTTCATCCGGTGTTGCTGAAAGAAACCTAAATCGCATCACCATCATTCTCGGGTTGGTCTGGGTTGTAACAGTAATCATCCTTGGACTTGCATCCACCTACGGCTGGGCCTAATTCATGAATTCAAGCAATTCGGCAATTCGCGGATCGCGGGTTGGAGCTGGACCTTCTGGTGAAAAAGATACGGGATTCCAGGCTGAACGTATTCAAAGAACTTACTACTGCTTCAACAACCACACTTTTTCTCCACTATTTGCCGCTTCTGCAGAAGTTGACGAGTTACCAAACGAGCTAGACTGCCCACACTGTGGCCTTCCAGCAGGCTTGGACAAGGATAACCCCCCTCAGATTGCAAAGCACGAGCCTTATAAGACGCACTTGGCTTACGTCAAAGAGCGCCGCACCGAAGCCGAAGCAAAAGCACTACTAGATGAGGCTGTCGCTGCAGTTCGTGAGAGAAGAGAGCGCTTGCTAGCCGAGGCTAAAGCTGAAATCAAAAAGAATACTAAGGCTAACAAGCGCTCAGCTTAGCAACTCCAGAAGGTCGCTCCGGCTGCAGAATCAACAATCCAAATAGTTTTCTCCGTGGCGGCTACCCGCGCAGCAGGTAGATCGCAGTCTGGTTCCTTGTGGACTTTCTCAACAGCCTCAGCCTTATCAATCCCACTAACGACAAAGAGAATCTCTTTAGATGCATTCAAGAGATCGTAAGACATTGAGATTCGTTTTGGTGGTGGCTTTGGCGAACTGTGCTCAGCGACTATCAAGGATTCAGGATAGGTATGTCCAGGAAAAAGTGATGCTACGTGGCCATCAGGCCCCATACCTAAAATTGTTAAATCCATGCATGGCTTTTCGAAATTGAAATGCTCGGAAATCTCTCTGCTAAAACTGAGTGCAGCTTCATCTAAATCAGCTATTTGATCGCTTGCCGGCATCTCATGAATGTTCTGCGATGGTATTTCCAAATTTCCTAGCAGAGCTTGTTTAGCCTGGACTGCGTTTCTGTCCGAGCTCTCCGCCGCCACAAATCTGTCATCGCCAAACCAGAAGTGAATTGGACTAAAATCTATTTTTTGTATCTCTTCTTTTTGGCTTAAAGCCTTCAGCGTCAAGATACCTACAGTTCCGCCAGTAAGTGCAATATGAAACTTATTTTTTGCAATGAGTAATCTCTCCAGGATGAAATCGGCGGCTTGTTCGGCTACATCAGCACTGTCTTGGGCTCGGCGGATTTCAACCTGTTGCATTTGCTAGCTCTTCGCCTTAGCGGAGATGGCTGGAGAGGTTCGTTTAGTGCCAAAGCCCTTAGTGATTAGCTTTCCAAATACGTCATCACTGTCTAATCTGCGTAGATCTTCAATAAGACAGTCCCTAACTGATCTTCTAGGTAAAGAAATGTCTCTGATTGGCTGACTAGGTTGAATCAGCGTGGCAACATCAGGAATATTGCGAACGATCTCGATGTCACCTGATTTTCTGATTAACTTGACACCCTTGATACCCGCAATAGCCTTGCCTCGTTGGGTCCTGATCAGCTTGACTTTGACTTTCAATTTCGTCTCCAACCAAGCAGCAAGTAAATCAGTGCTGGGGGAGTCAACTGCGCCAGTTACCACGACTTCGAGCACTGGGTCATATGGTGGCTGATCTAGAAGCGCTGCAAGTTGAGCTCGCCACAGGGTAAGCCTGGTCCAAGCAAAATCACTATCTCCTGGAGTGTAGTTCTTGGCCAATGAAGATAGCCAGCCATGAGGATTTTTCTGTGCGGCGGCATCGGTAATTCTTCTCTGTGCAATTCTGCCTATCGGTGAAGTTGACGGTTTCTCTGGGGCCTCACCTGGCCACCATGCCACAACTGGCGCGTCCGGCAAAAGTAGACCGGTCACCAAGCTTTCTTGATCGCTGGCGGCTTCTCCATAGGCTCGCAAAACTACTACCTCAGAAGCCCCAGCATCACCACCGACGCGAATCTCCGCATCAAGTTTTGGCTTTTCCTGCTTTTTTGCCTTGTTCTTGGCAAGCACGATAATCCGGCAGGGATGTGCTTTTGATGCTTCGTTAGCAGAATCAACTGCAGATTCTAAGCCGGCAAAATCTGTCTCGATGATAAGAGTTAACACTCGACCCAGGGCAACAGCGCCGCCCTCGTCACGCAATTCCACTAATTCTTTAGAAACCTGGGAAATTGTGGTGTTTGGGAGAGTCTTAATCATGGTCTTCTCCACGATCTTCCGTCTAAAGCCATCATCCGATCGGCAGATGCTGGACCCCAGGTCCCGGGTCTATACGGTTCAGGCTTACCTTTACTTGCCCAGAACTTTTCGATAGGGTCAAGAATCTTCCAAGAAAGCTCAACTTCCTCGTGACGAGGAAACAGCGGCGGATCGCCTAATAACACATCGAGGATAAGTCTTTCGTAAGCCTCAGGGGAAGCCTCGGTAAAGGCGTGGCCGTACCCAAAGTCCATAGTCACATCACGAACTTGCATACCAACGCCTGGCACCTTTGAACCAAATCGAATGGTGACGCCTTCATCCGGCTGCACTCTAATCACCAAAGCATTTTGTCCTAGCGCAGATGTCTGGCTTGCCTCAAAAAGTTGTTGAGGAGCTCGTTTGAAGACCACGGCAATTTCAGTAACCCTACGTCCCAAGCGCTTTCCCGCTCTTAGATAAAAAGGAACTCCAGCCCAACGTCTGGTATTGATTTCTAGCTTCATGGCAGCAAACGTTTCTGTCACTGATTTCGGGTTCATGCCTTCTTCTTGCAAGAAGCCAGTCACTTTTTCGCCGCCCTGCCAGCCTCCGGTGTATTGACCGCGTGCCGTGTATTTGGACAAATCCTTTGGGATAGTTACAGCAGAGAGAACCTTCTCTTTTTCAGCGCGAAGATCGGCTGCATCAAAGGAAACCGGTTCTTCCATAGCGGTTAGCGCTAAAAGCTGTAGCAAGTGATTCTGGATTACATCGCGAGCTGCACCAATTCCGTCGTAATAACCTGCTCGTCCACCCACACCAATATCCTCGGCCATCGTGATTTGGATGTGGTCGATGTAATTGTTGTTCCAAAGCGGTTCATAGAGTTGGTTGGCAAAGCGCAAGGCAAGGATGTTTTGAACTGTTTCCTTACCGAGATAATGGTCGATTCGGAAAATAGCATCCGCCGGGAAAACTGACTCAACAACTTCATTTAGCTCTCTCGCCGATTGCAGGTCGTGACCAAATGGTTTTTCGATCACTACTCGACGGAATTGATCCGGCTTAGGATCAGCAAGACCTGATCTGGAAAGTTGCTGGGTGACAATCGGAAAGGCCTTAGGTGGAATGCTCAGGTAAAACGCGTGATTCCCGTTTGTGCCACGCTCCTTATCGAGCGCCTCGATAGTTTCCCTTAGCCGATCAAAAGCCGCATCGTCATCGAACTCACCGCTGACAAAGCGAATACCTCGGGAAAGTTGTTTCCAGACCTCTTCACTCCATGGAGTCCTGGCATATTCACGCACCGCGTCGTGAACAACCTTGCCAAAGTCTTGATCAACCCAATCTCTTCTAGCAAAACCAACTAACGAGAAACCAGGCGGTAACAGCCCGCGGTTAGCCAAGTCATAGACCGCAGGCATAAGTTTTTTACGAGATAAGTCTCCAGTCACCCCAAATATAATCAACCCAGCGGGACCCGCGATGCGATTGAGCCTTCTATCCTCAGGATCACGCAGCGGATTTATTCCAGGACCAAGTTTCACACCAACCACAGGCTAAATTTCCTCAATCAGTTCGATTAGTCTTGCGAAATCGGATTTTGGATTCGATAATCCAAGGCGCAGGACGGGCCTGCCCAAATCGGCTAGAACCTGACCGTCACCCTCAGCCTGTGAGCGGATAAGCTCAGCAAAACTGAATTCTCTTGTCGGAACTGCTAAATCATCTTGAGTCTCGGCGACTAACTGTAGAAATACACCGGTTCTAGGTCCACCCTTGTGGTACTGACCTGTTGAATGAAGAAAGCGTGGACCCCAACCGAAGGTAACAGGCCGGTTTGTTTTTTTAACCAAAAGCCGCACTATTTCCTCAACAGGTAAATCTGACTTGCGATTCAAATAAGCATGCACAGCAATGTAACCGTCATCGTGCACTTTGCCTAGAAGATCGCTAAGAAGTGATTTCACTGATTCGTCTTTTCCAATCTGAGAACCTAGGAAAGTAGCACTTATACCCGAGTCAGTCAAGGAAGGGGAATTTAGTACCGCTTTATTTGAGAGCATTCCACGAGCAGCTACCTTAGCTGACTCAACGTCAGGTTGATCAAATGGATTGACCTGGATTAATCTTGAGGCCACGGCGGTTGCGTATTCCCAAAGCATAAACTGTTCAGCTAAGTTACCGGTTACCAGTGCACCAAATGCGTCACTATAGTTTTCATCGGCTGACACAGTGATCAGAACTACGTCGCCGAAGTTAGCAGTTAGCTCGGGGGATTGTTCAGTCAAAGCAATCGGAAGGATTCCTTTTTCATCTTTGCCCGTTGATTCAGCAATCAACTGTTCTGCCCAATCGGCAAAACCAGGCAGCGTAATTTGATCAGCGAGGATTCCAACCTTGTCACGAGGACCATTCAATCCAGGAAGGGCGGCCAAAAGTGCGCCAAGAATCAGAGCTGGGTTCTCGGAGGAGTCCTCGGCCAAATATTTGGTGCTCAAAGCTTGGTTCAGCAGTTCCTCGACCGGGACCCCAGCCAAATAGGATGGCACAACCCCGAAAGCGGTCAAAGCAGAATAGCGCCCACCCACATTTGGATCGGCGTTAAAAACTCGGTACCCGTCTTGACGAGCGGCTTGATCCATAGGTGATCCCGGATCAGTAACGATAATGATTCTCTCGGTCCTAGAAATTCCAGCTTTCGCGAAGAGATCCTCAAACAATCTTTTCTGTGAGTCGGTCTCTACTGTCGAACCGGATTTCGATGAAACTACAACAGCTGTGTGCTGTACTCCTTGTGAAATAACTTCATTTAGCTGCTCTGGGGATGTTGAATCTAGGATTTCGATTTGCACGCCATACTTTTTGGATATAACTTCAGGTGCAAGGCTTGAACCACCCATTCCACAGAGGACGATTCGGTTTATACCCGCAGCGGAGAACGTGCTTTTGAGTTCTGCTAAGTCAGAGATCAGGGACAGAGAATTACTGGCAGCATCTACCCAACCAAGTCGTATACGGGATTCGCTTTCGGCTGGCTCACCCCAAAGTGTGAAGTCCTTCTGGCTGATACGGGAGGCCACCTTATCGGTAATTAAATCCTGAAGTGTCGGCTGAATTTCGTCAAGCCAAGCGGTTGGGAGAGATATTCGTAACATTTACTTGCTGGCCTCTAATGCGCTACTAACTGATTCAACAAGTTCGTTCCACGAGACAATAAATTTCTCTACGCCCTCTTTTTCAAGTAGTTCAGTTACCTCATCGTAGGAAATGCCCATCGCATTTAGTGTGTGAAGAACTAATTTAGACTCCTCGTATTTACCTTGAATGCTGTTAGCCGGGATAACGCCGTGGTCAAAAACTGCCTCCATGGTTTTCTCCGGCATCGTGTTTACAATGTATTCAGCCACAAGTTCAGTTACATAAAGAGTGTCTGGGAGAGCGGGATCTTTTACACCGGTAGAAGCCATCAATGGTCGCTGAATGTTTGCTCCTGAGACAGCCAACTCTTTCCAGGTTGGCGTATCGAATTCCTGTTCAAAAACCTCGTAAGCTAGTCGGGCATTTGCCAGTGCAGCCTTACTCTTCATAGTCGCTGCGTCTGCAGTTCCAATATTGCCGAGGCGTTTGTCAATCTCAGTATCAACTCTCGACACGAAGAACGATGCTACAGAGTGGATATTTCCAAGGGCATGCCCTGAGGCTTTAGCTAAGGCAATACCTGCCTGATATGCCGCAATCACTTCGCGGTAGCGCTGTAGGGAGAAAATAAGCGTTACGTTAACGCTGATACCTGCTGCTATAACTTCGGTGATAGCAGCCAACCCGGCTTTGGTAGCCGGAATCTTTATCATTACATTTGGCCGATTTACCTTGGCAAATAGTTCTTTTGCCTGCATGACCGTCCCAGCGGTGTCGTTAGCAAGTCCTGGCTCGACTTCAATAGATACCCGGCCGTCAAAACCACTTGAACTTTGATAAACAT
>JAURKU010000028.1 GCA_030831605.1 Rhodoluna sp. | reverse complement strand
TTCTGACGTGCAAAACATGCTGAGGGTTTTTGTTCCAGGGGAAAAAGATGCCAGCATCACATTCCAAGTTTTAGGTACTGATGCTCAGACATTCGGCACGGTGCTCTCGGTCACTGCCCCTGCAGGTAAGGTTTCTGATTTTGCCATCGAGGGTTTGAAAAACGGAGATTACTTTGGAATTTTGAATTCGGATGTCGAAGTACTTTCTTCAGTTCGGTTGGTAAGGGCTAAAGCAACGGGTGATCGATTTGTGGATTTCGCCTGGTTGAACTCTGCTAATGGATTTAGCAATACCAGATTTGCCGCTGTCCCAAAAAGTGGAATTACAAAACTCTCGCTTGTCAATATCAGTTCTAAAGCGACCACGGTTACCCTCAAGCTAGGTGCCGCCACGATTAAGCGATCGGTTCAGGCAGCCTCGGCTGAAGTGGTCTTAGTTGGGGCAGGGCTTGGCGTTGGAATCATTCCAAGCTCAGCGAACATTTATGCAAACCTCATAATTGACTCTGATGGCCGGGTGGCAGCACTACCGGTCTTGGATGAAAAGAATATAAGTGGCCAAGTAGAGGTCAATATCCACTAATTGTCGTCGTCGCCGAGAATAAGTTCCCAGGGTTCTTTATCAATCAGGGCGGCTGCAGCCTCAAAGACGTGGTGTTCTATGCGGACGCGCTCAGCACTCGGGTTGCTGCTAGATTCCAGACGCATGATTGGCAACCGGTACAAAATAATAGTTTTGCTCTCTTTCCTGATTGCCCAACGCTTCACGTAGGTCGAGTTCACCCCAACAATCGGAGCATCAAGAATCAGGGCAGTCATCTCTCCCAGTTCATCTGGCCACTGCTCTTTTATATAATCCACGGTCGCATCGACAATCATTCGAAACTGGTCTTGGTTTGACCCTCCGCTGCGATAAAGGCTTCCGGTAAGCGAATGTCTGACCCCGCGGCCGTGTCGGTCTCGCTTATAACTTGCCGAGGTTTTCGAAGACATGCAGACATTGTATTCTTGACTGATGGAAGAAGGGGCCAATGCAAGTTAATTGGGACGCGATTGTAAAGACCTACGACGTTAGGGGTCTAGTCGATATTGATCTCACCGACGATGTGATTCGGGCTCTGGCAGCCGGTTTCGTCGATGAACTGGGTCTAGCTGGTCAGTCGGTGGTGGTTGGCCACGACATGCGTGATTCTTCTCCGCGATTTGCTGCCAGCTTTGCCGAAGGGGCAACTCTGCGCGGCGCTGATGTCATTAACCTAGGACTCTGTTCTACCGACGAGTCATATTTTGCCTCTGGTCATTTGAATCTGGCAGCGGCTATGTTTACCGCGAGTCATAACCCAGCAAGCTACAACGGCATCAAATTCTCACGAGCAGGAGCTAGGGGAATTAGTCTCGATACCGGTCTTGCCGCAATTCGCGATCGGGCAAAAAAGTATTTAGCGGAAGGAATTGCACCAGCCGCTCATATCGGCAGCGTTTCGTCAAAAGATGTTTTAGTCGAGTACGCCAGCTACCTTCGTAAGTTAGTGGATCTATCTGGGGTAAAGCCGATGAAGGTAGTCGTGGATGCGGCTAATGGAATGGGTGGATTGACCGTTCCTGCCGTTCTTTCTACGAAAGCTGGATTATCGGAATTACCAATTGAGATTGTGGAAATGTATTTCGAGTTGGATGGAACTTTTCCAAATCACGAGGCAAATCCACTGGAACCTGCAAATCTTGTTGATCTGCAAAAAGCTGTGGTTGAACATAAAGCTGATCTGGGGCTTGCCTTTGATGGCGACGCCGATCGCTGCTTCGTAATTGATGAACTCGGCAATGCGGTAACGCCGAGTGCTGTTGCCGCTATGGTAGCCAGGCGTGAAATTGCCAGAGTGAGAGCCTTAGGCGAGCAGGCTGATATAACAGTGCTTTACAACCTAATCACCTCTCGAGTTGTTGCTGAGGTAATTGAAAAAGACGGAGCTATCGGTGAAAGGACTAAAGTTGGTCACTCCCTAATCAAAGACCGGATGGCGGCAACAAATGCCATTTTCGGCGGGGAGCACTCAGCGCACTATTACTTCAGGGATTTCTGGGGTGCCGATAACGGCATGCTGGCCGCCATGCATGTCTTGGCTGAGTTCGGGGCTCAATCAGGCCCGCTTTCGGAACTGGCCAGAGAATACAACCCATATTTCCTTTCCGGTGAAATCAACTCAACAGTCAAGGACGTTTCAGCAGCTAAAAATCGTGTCCTGGAAGCATTTGCTTATCGGGCGGAATTCGATGAATTTGATGGCATTACCGCCAAGGGCAACTCCGGAGATAGCTGGTGGTGGTTTAACGTTCGGGCGTCAAATACCGAGCCACTACTGCGACTGAACGTGGAAGCCTTGAGCGAATCTGTCATGCAGCAAATTCGCGATGAAGTTCTAGGGCTCATCCGTAGGTAACATTTTGGTTTCTAAAGCATTACAAATAGGGCGATAATAGAGTTCATGACTGCAGACACCAAAGCAGGCCTTGACTACAAGGTAGCCGATCTGGCCCTAGCCGACTATGGCCGTCACCAGATGCGCCTGGCGCAAAACGAGATGCCAGGGCTGATGGCCCTTCGTGAAGAGTTCGGCGCAGCACAACCACTTCGTGGAGCTAGAATCGCTGGCTCTTTGCACATGACTATTCAGACAGCAGTCTTGATCGAAACTTTGGTAGCTCTTGGGGCAAAGGTTCGCTGGGCATCCTGCAACATCTTTTCCACCCAAGACGAAGCTGCCGCAGCTGTAGTGGTTGGACCAAACGGAAGTATTGCACTTCCAGCCGGTGTTCCAGTTTTCGCTTGGAAAGGTGAATCACTTCAGGAGTACTGGTGGTGCACAGAGCGGATTTTTGACTGGACCCAGGAAGCTATTGCCGAAGGAGCTGACTACACCGGTCCGAACATGATTCTTGATGATGGTGGCGATGCAACTCTTTTGGTGCACAAAGGCTATGAGTTTGAACAGGCGGGATCTGTTCCACCGGCCGGTGTTGAAGATAACGAAGAGTATCGAGTCATTCTTGAATTACTGAGAAAAGAATTTAGTAAAAACAATAAGCGTTTTAGCAACATGATTAGCGATATCTACGGTGTCACCGAGGAAACCACCACCGGAGTGAAGCGACTCTACGAAATGTTCAAGCGCGGCACGCTACTTTTTCCTGGTATCAACGTAAATGACTCGGTTACTAAATCTAAATTCGATAACAAATATGGAATTAGACATTCGTTACCGGATGGCTTGAATCGCGCCACAGACATTTTGATCGGCGGTAAGACTGTTTTCATTGCCGGTTACGGCGATGTTGGTAAGGGAGCTGCCGAGGCGATGAGTGGCCAGGGAGCTAGGGTTATCGTTAGCGAGGTTGACCCGATTTGTGCTCTGCAGGCAGCCATGGACGGCTACCAGGTGACTACTTTAGAAAATGTCGTCGAGCAGGTTGACTTTTTCATTACCGGCACAGGTAACGCGGCCATTATTCGTCCGGAGCACCTGTTGCGGATGAAACATCTTGCCGTGGTAGCCAATATCGGACACTTTGATAATGAAGTCGACATGGACGGGATTAGTCGAATCCCCGGCATCAAGAAAATTGAAGTGAAACCTCAGGTGCACGAGTGGCAGTTGCCTAATGGTAATTCAGTACTGATTCTCTCCGAGGGTCGGCTAATGAATCTCGGTAATGCCACCGGTCACCCGAGCTTTGTGATGAGCACTTCGTTTAGCAACCAGGTTTTGGCTCAGATCGAACTTTTCACCAAGCGGGATGAATACCCGATTGGTGTTTATATTCTTCCGAAGCATTTGGATGAGAAAGTAGCGAGACTACACTTATCTGCATTGGGAGTTGAACTTACCGAACTTACTCGAGACCAGGGTCGTTATATTGGCGTCGAGCAAAACGGACCATTCAAACCAGAACACTACAGATACTAGAAAGTTTGAGATTATGTCGAAACTTCTTATTGTCGAAGATGATGACGCGCTAAGAGAGCAACTCGAAATCGGCCTAATGGCAAGCGGTTACGAAGTGTGCTTCTCAGCTACCGGCACCGATGCAATTCCCGCATTCGAAAAGCACCAGCCGGATTTAGTGCTACTCGATTTGATGCTGCCTGGAAAAAACGGTATTGAGATCTGTAAAGAAATTAGAGAAGTTTCTGGTGTCCCAATCATCATGCTTACGGCTAGAACCGATGACACCGACATGATTCGCGGCCTTGAAGCAGGCGCTGATGACTATGTAACGAAGCCTTATAAAACTGAAGTTTTGGTCTCAAGAATTAGGGCAAGACTTCGCCCAATCAAGTCAAAATCAACTGCGCACCCGATAGTCACAATTGGACCGGTTGAGATGGACACCTTGAGTCACGAGGTTCGTAAGGGTGATCAGAAGATTTCGCTCACTCCGCTGGAATTCAAATTGCTGTTGACTCTGGCTTCTCACCCAAACGAGGTTTTCACCCGAGAGATGCTTTTGGAGCAGGTCTGGGAATACACCTACAAGGCCGATACCAGGCTGGTGAATGTGCACGTGCAACGCCTTCGTTCCAAGATTGAGGACGACCCAGAGAACCCGAGATTGGTGCTAACCGTTCGCGGCTGGGGTTACAAGGCTGGACCCGAGTAAATGCTATTTAGCCGCCTGGTCAAAGCGGCTCTAGGCCTATTCCGGTCTTCGCTGCAGATTAGGGCTCTGGTGCTGACCGTGGCCCTTTCTGGCTCTGCGCTAATCCTTTTAGGTGGTGTGTTGAGTGTGTCCATCGGAAATGGATTATTCAATACCAGAACCGAGCATGCTCTAGAAGAATCGGAACGTGCCAAAAATGCCCTACCGCGAATTCTAAAAGATGTGGTCTCCGATAGCACCTGGTCGCTGAACCAGGGTATCAAGCAGGCAATTAGTGAATTGGAATCAAGCGGTGTTACCCAGTCTCGAAATGTTGCCCTACTAAACGCCTCCAATCGTCCGAATGCAGCTCAATTAGAAAACTCAAGCTCTGATGGAATGGATCTTGCTCTGATCAGTGCTGATTTCAGGCAGCAGGTTTTGGACAATAAAGATATTCAGTCGCTAACCGTCCAAATTATTCGTAGCGGTGACACCGTTCCAGCTTTGCTGACCGGGCAGAAAGTTTCGTTACCCGGTGGGCACGACTACGAGTTGTATTTAATTTATGACATGTCTAATGAGCAGCAGAGCCTTGGCTTTGTGCAAAGAACACTGGTCATCGGTGGTTTGGTCACCCTAGGCATCATCGGCTTCTTCTCATTTTTGGTTACCAGCTGGTTGGTGAGGCCGGTCCAAGAAGCCGCTGAAGCCAGTGAGATTATGGCAAGCGGAGATCTTTCGAGAAGGCTGCAGGTAAGAGGTACCGATGTGGTCGCGGTGCTGGCAACTTCGTTTAATCACATGGCCGATAGCCTCGAAGATAAAATCAACGATCTCGATTCACTTTCCAAGATGCAGCAGCGCTTTGTCTCTGATGTCTCGCATGAGCTGCGCACCCCGCTAACCACCATGCGTCTGTCCGCTGATTTTCTCTTCAGCCAGAAAGACAGCTTTTCGGATGGCTCGAAGCGCTCTGCCGAAATCTTGCACACTCAAATGGATCGCTTCGATAAGTTACTGGATGACCTTTTGGAGATCTCCCGCTACGACGCCGCTTCGGTCACTCCCGAGTATGGGGTGCACGATATGAACGGCTTGGTCGGTTCTGCCTTGGCTGCCATCCAGCAGTTTGCTGATTCCAAAGATGTCTATCTGGATGCTGTAATTCCAAGTGGAGCTGTCCAGTGTGAGGTGGATCCGAGGAGAATTGACCGCATCTTGAATAACCTGCTAACCAACGCCATTGAGCACAGCGAGGGAAGACCGGTTCGTATTGAGGTAGGGCAAAATCAAAAGGCAGTTGCGGTAACGGTGATGGATAACGGTATTGGTATGACCGAAAGCGAAGCTAACCAAGCGTTCAACCGTTTCTGGAGAGCGGACCCGTCCAGAAAAAGAACAACCGGGGGAACAGGGTTAGGACTTGCCATTTCAATTGAAGATGCCCTGGTGCACAACGGGATGCTGGAAGTTACAGCTCAACCTGGAATTGGTGCTTGTTTCAGACTGACAATTCCCAAAAGACAAGACCTAGCTGACTTTGAATCTCCACTTCCGCTCGCTGTTGAAAAGATAGAACTGTAAACAGAAGCAGATATTTTTTTTGGCTTGTAAAGATCTTTTAGCAGAATCTTTAAGTGCTTGACTTCTTTTTTCCTTCTCCCTGTCTACTCTGCGGTAAAAACGGAAAACCGATTTGCACGAATTGTTTACTTCGATTACAGCTTCAACTAGGCAGAACTAAAAGCCACGGCTTAGAGATTTTCTACCTGTCGATTTATCAAGACGAAATTGCAAAAGTCATTACGGCTATCAAAGATAAAGGTCTAACTTCGCTGATTATTCCGCTTCTTCAGTACTGTTCGTGGCCCGATAATTGGCAATCGGTTACCCTGGTGCCGATTCCCTCAGCGCGCCAAGCTGAAATAAAAAGGGGCTTTAGCCACACACAGTTATTGGCAAAAGCACTGGCGAGTAAACATCCAAATTTGAAAGTGGCCAATTTGCTGCGCAGTAAGACTAGGCGTCTGGATCAGGCTGGCCTCAGCCAGAAAGAGCGCTTGGATAATTTGGCTGGCGCATTTGAATGCCGAACAGGCAGCACTTCAGCCAGCCGCGTTGTTCTAATCGATGACGTCTACACCACTGGAGCGACTATGGCAGCGGCAAGGCAAACCCTAGAATCTTCCGGCTTTGAGGTTTTCGGATGCTTTGTCCTAGCCCTGGTTAAAGCACCCAAATCAGCCATTTAACAGGCTTTTTAGGCCTCTGGCTGGGCAGTCTAAGATGGAAGGGTATGACCGCTTAGCGTTTGGAGCTCATTTTGGTGTCAATAGTCGACCGTTTACTTCGTGCCGGTGAGGGCAAGATTCTCGCCAAATTGCGTTCGGTAGTCAAGGCTGTAAATGACCTAGAAGAGGACTTCGCTGCTATTAGCGATGAAGATCTACTCCACGAAACGGCAGTTCTTCGCGAGCGCTATGTCGCTGGAGAAACCCTAGATGAACTGATGCCTGAGGCATTTGCCGCTGTTCGCGAGGCTGCCAAGAGAACGCTAGGGCAGCGCCACTTTGACGTTCAGCTGATGGGTGGAGCAGCTTTGCACCTGGGCAATATTGCCGAAATGAAAACCGGTGAAGGAAAGACCCTTGTTGCCACCTTGCCTGCCTATCTAAATGCGATTGCTGGTCGCGGGGTGCACGTGGTTACCACAAACGACTATCTTGCCGGTTACCAGGGTGAATTGATGGGACGTGTCTATCGAGCACTTGGTATGAGCACTGGAATTATTCTTTCCGGCCAGAGCCCTGATGTTCGCAGAGAACAGTACCTGTGTGATATCACCTATGGAACAAACAATGAATACGGATTTGATTATCTGCGCGATAACATGGCGCAGAGTTCTGGAGATCTAGTTCAACGCGAACACTTCTTCGCGATTGTTGATGAGGTTGACTCGATTTTGATTGACGAGGCTAGAACTCCGCTGATTATCTCTGGACCCTCGTCTGGTGAAGCTAACCGCTGGTTCTCGGAATTTGCCAAGATAGCCGAAAAGTTGCAGCCGGTAATCGACTACGAGGTTGATGAGAAAAAGAGAACTGTTGGAATCCTAGAGCCAGGAATTAGCAAGGTTGAAGACTATCTGGGCATCACAAATCTCTATGAATCTACAAACACCCCGCTAATCTCCTTCCTGAACAACTCGATCAAGGCTAAAGCGCTATTCAAGCGTGATAAAGATTATGTAGTCATGAAAGGTGAGGTGCTTATCGTTGATGAGCACACCGGCCGTATCCTTGAGGGCCGTCGCTACAACGAAGGTATTCACCAGGCTATTGAAGCTAAAGAAGGCGTTCCGGTAAAAGCAGAGAACCAGACTCTGGCAACCGTAACACTGCAGAACTACTTTAGGCTCTACAAAAAGCTGGCCGGTATGACCGGTACCGCTGCTACTGAAGCGGCCGAATTTATGTCAACCTACAAGCTCGGTGTAGTTCCAATTCCAACTAACAAGCCGATGATTCGTATGGATCAGTCAGATCTGATCTATAAGAACGAGGCAGTTAAGTTCTCCATGGTGGTTGAAGACATCGCAGCCCGTCACGCTACCGGTCAACCAATTCTGGTTGGAACCACGAGCGTGGAAAAGAGCGAGTATTTGTCAAAACTGCTCGCTAAGCGCGGCGTTCGTCACGAAGTGCTAAATGCTAAGAACCATGCCAGGGAAGCTGCCATTGTTGCTCAGGCTGGTCGTTTAGGAGCAGTCACTGTAGCCACCAACATGGCCGGTCGTGGTACCGACATCATGCTCGGTGGAAACGCTGAGTATCTAACGTATGAAGCCCTAGCTAAAAAGGGCTACGACTCGGTTGAAAAGCCTGAGGAGTATGAAGCTGCCTGGGCAACTGCTTACGAGGAAGTGAAGACTCAGGTTGCTACTGAGGCCGATAAGGTCACCTCGGTTGGCGGTTTGTATGTGCTTGGCACGGAGCGCCACGAGTCTAGAAGAATCGATAACCAGTTACGTGGTAGATCTGGTCGTCAGGGAGACCCGGGTGAATCAAGGTTCTATCTCTCGCTGACCGATGATCTAATGCGACTATTCAATTCCGGTGCAGCAGCTGCTCTGATGAATCGTGGCAGTATCCCGGATGACATGGCAATCGAGTCTGGTGTAGTAAGCAAGGCTATTGCCAGTGCGCAATCTCAGGTAGAAGCCCGTAACGCTGAAATTCGTAAGAATGTGTTGAAATATGACGATGTTCTAAACCGTCAGCGCGAGGCAATTTACTCAGACCGCAGGCACATTCTTGCAGGTGATGATCTAACCGGCAGAGTTGATACGTTCCTAGTTGATGTTGTAAACGATATTGTCAATTCACACATTGCAGACAACGCCGGAAGCGATTGGGATCTTGAAGCACTTTGGGGAGATCTCAGAAACATCTATCCAATTGGCCTAACTGTTGAAGAAGTACTAACCGAAGCTGGTTCAAGATCAAAACTAACCAGAGCATGGCTTGCCAACGAAATTATTTCTGATGCCAGATTGGCTTACTCAACTCGGGTAAACCAGGTTGGTGAAGTCCCAATGCACGAACTTGAGCGTCGCGTAGTGCTTTCAGTATTGGATAGAAAGTGGCGCGATCACCTCTACGAGATGGATTACCTGAAAGAGGGAATTGGTCTTCGAGCGATGGCGCAACGTGATCCACTGGTTGAGTATCAGCGCGAGGGTTACAACATGTTCAACCAGATGATGGGTGCTATTAAAGAAGAATCAATTGGCTTCCTCTTCAACCTGGATGTACAAGTCGAACCGCAACTGCCTTCTGCTCCAAGCAATCTAACTTTCAGCGCACCGGATGAATCTGGCGACACTGAGGTGAAGGCTTCCAATCAGGAAAAACCTAAAGAAGAGGGGCCGGGCAGCTCTTTCTTCAAAAAGTAGTTTGCACTAGAGCACAGCGAGGCTTTTGGCTCGCCAACGTCCGTTATAGCCTTCCAAGCGGATAGCCACAGCTCGGGATCTACCGCGGTTATGAACTATTACTACGCCTTCGATTACTCCATCTCTGGGGCTGAACTGCGAAATCTTTCCAATTGAAAGATTGGGTCGCAACTGTTTGGCTTGAGTGGCTGACCGTTGGCGATTAAATGCCAGAGCACGTTGCTTTAGTTGTTGGTAAACACCATCACTTAGCCACCTTGCGGTCTGTTCAACATCTCTTATTCCAGCTAGAGTTTCGATCACCGCTTGGGCTAAAAAAGCCAGCACCGGACCGGGATCACCTAATTCTGCAGTTGAGGTGAATTGGGCTCCAAAGAAGTCATCGGCTTCTATTGGGTTTGAAACATTCCGCTTTGTAGCGGCTTTTGCTTGAACTGGCATGACACCGATACCTCCCCCTTACATGACTTAAGACAAATTACCTAATAAATCAGTTTGAGGCTAGAAAGTTTTCCTTCTGTGGACAAAGGTTGTCTGGGCTAGATCTGGCACAAAATGGCTAAGTGAACCTAGATGCACTGTTTGAAGATTTAGAGGCGCAGGCCTATTTTCACCAAGCAGCAAAACCTGCTATTGGCGCTAATGCCGCAAAATCAGCCCTGGTAATCCGCCAATCAGAGCATCAGGCCAATCTGGTGCTTAGTTCTCCGCTTCTGGGAAATGATTTCATCGCCGGTTTTGCTGCTACAAGCGCACCTTGCTGGGTAGTGGTTCCAGCTCAGTCATTCACCCGTATCGAAGTTTTAGATGAAGGCAATTATCTGACAGGGGCTGAATTGTCTTTTGTCGATTTGGTAGAAAGAAAACTCTGTGCTGTGACCCTCAAGATCCAAACCAGATTAGGTGATATATCTCCAGCCCAGGTTGTTTCAGTGTCCGGCTCGCTAGTTGAGGTGCTTTCCGCTGGCAAAATCTCCTATTTAGCCAGCAGTGCAATTGAAGCTCTGGTTGTGGAAAATCTGAGCAATTTGGAAAAGCTTTCAGCAACATAGCACTATGGCGATGTTCATTCGAAAACGCAGCAGGCGGGTGCGTCTGGCCAATCGCATGGGTTCCAGAAGAACAAAAATTCTTTTAGCTACCGCCTTTGCCTTGATCGCTGTTGCCTCATATTTAGTTAGCTCAGATCAAAACACCAACCGGGCGAACTACTATGTTGCCATCGGCGATTTATCGCAGAATAGCCAACTGAATGAACTGAGCGTAAGCCTGGTCGCGCTCGATCTAAAAGAGCATTCAAATCGCTACCTGCAAGCAGACAGCAAAGTATCTGAATGGGTCTTAGCCAAACCGGTCAGGGCAGGGGAGTTAATTCCATTATCAGCTTTAACTGACCAAGCACACTCTGATTGTGCAGCAATCAAGGTTGCTCTTGGTATCGACCTTAGTAAATCAATACACCGCGGCGATCTGATTGATCTGTGGGCTGGAGTGAACGGCAATGGTATTGAAAGCGCTCCAGTGCAAATAGTGACCGCCGGTTTGGTAATAGAGATATTTAGTGCTACCGATTCTCTAGGGCAGTCCAAACAGGAGATAGAAATATGTGTTTCTCCAGCAGAAATCAGATCAGTGGTTCACTCGCTGGCTAATCAAGACGTAATTGTGGGGGTTATTTCCCAATGACATTCACGAGCACTTCGGCAAGACCTTCTCATCTGGCGGTTGTGGCCGAGCCACAGCAACAGCCAAATCAAATTAGTTTCTCGGCAAATACGATTGCAATCTGGTCCGGTAGCGGTTCACCTGGTCGCACGAGTCTAGCAATCAACCTGGCTGCCGAACTAGTGCTGAACGGTAAACGAGTATTGCTGATTGATCTTGACAGCTTGGCCCCGTCGATTCCCTTGGCCCTTGGACTAGCCGAGACCCCGGCTGGCTTATCAGCGGTGTTGCGGCTTTTGGATCAGCAGCGACTGAGTCGAGCTGAGTTAGCCAGGTTAACTGTTGCTCTAGATCTGGGTAGGGCAGAGCTGTTATTTTTGCCTGGCTTGAGTTCTCCCTATCGCTGGGAGGAGATCACGCCTGAGCGTTTGGCGAAGTTTCTAAGTCAAATTTCCGAGCAGTTTGATTATGTAATCCTTGATCTTCCGCAGGCATGCTATGCCAGTTCTAGGTTGGCTCATCCCGCACTGGCCGGCGTAATGGACAGGGATAGCCTGCTCAGGTCGGTGCTAATGGGGAGTAAGACTTTAGTTACCGTTTCTGGCTCTGATCCGATAGCGGCCAAACGCTTTTTACAGGCTCAGGAGCTGTTAATTGAAATTGGCCGTACCGAGGACCAGCTGGTGGTGGTCAATCGCTTTCGCACCGGTGCGCTTGGATCTAATGCCAAAAATGAGTTGGAGGAGAGTTATTTGAGCCTGGCGAAATTGCGGATAGATGCTTTTATCCCAGACGAACCAGAGAACATGGATCGCAGCATACGTAATGGTCTTCCGCTGGCTCTGATTAAACGCTCATCGGCTGCTCGTCAGGCCATCAAGCAGCTGGCTGAGCAGATTCAACTAAGTTCGGCAAAACGGGAGAGCCGTGGCTAAACTTTCTTAGGTGTCGACACTCTCGGATCTAATGAAACAACATGGGCAAGAGCATGAGCCCGATGTCGAGTGGTTGCACGCCCTGGTAGCCGACTGGCAGGTTATTGCCGATTTGAGCTTCGCCGACCTCGTGCTCTGGATTTCGGATGGTAAAAAGCGTTTTATCGCCGCTGGCCATGCTAGGCCATCGAGTGCCGCGACAGTATTTTATCGCGACATCACCGGAAAGAACGTTGAAAAAGCCTGGGCCAATATTGTCAGCCAAGCATTTACCACCGGTGAAATTGTTGAATATGGGGAGCCGGACGTTTATCAAGGAGTACCGGCAAGACTTAGTGCTGTTCCTGTTTTTAGAAGACTAAATGTTAACAGCGGCGATGACATAACCCCTACACCGATTGCAGTAGTTACCAAGCACACAAACCTAGGCGAGGCAGCTGCCCCGAACAAAACCAGAATAAACCTTTCTGCCCTAGGCGATAAGTTACTGAACATGGTGACCGACGGCAGTTATCCGATGTTCTCTGCTCAGAGCGCACCGAGAAGAGGTGCGCCTCGTGTCAATGATGGACTATTGCACTTGGATGCCGAAGGAAGAGTTGTTTTCTCTTCACCAAATGGTATTTCGGCATTTCAAAAACTAGGCGTTGACGGTGAGCTAGAGGGAAGATCACTCTTGGAGATCACTGATCAGCTAAATAAGAGCCGCTTGAATGTTGACGAGAATCTACCGATGGTTGTTTCCGGTAAGGTGCCTTGGCGAGCTGACATCGAAGGCAACTCCTCTGCCCTATCGGTAAGAGCTATACCCATATTTGAAAATGGTAAGCGAACCGGCGCTATTTTGCTTTGCCGCGATGTTACTGAACTAAGACGGCAAGAGCGCGAGCTGGTTACTAAAGATGCCACGATTAGAGAAATTCACCACAGGGTGAAAAATAACCTGCAGACCGTAGCCTCGTTACTTAGAATTCAAGGTCGGCGCAGCAAGTCACCGGAAACTCTAGAAGCGCTAAGCGATGCTGGCAGGCGTGTAGCTGCTATTGCCGTGGTGCATGACTCGCTTAGTGAAGGTTTGGCCCAGGATGTGAACTTTGATGAAGTCTTCGATCGAATTGTTGCCATGGTTGCCGAGTTGGCTGCCGGCTACAACGCCAAGGTAACTAATCTTCGGATCGGCAAATTCGGTCGGTTACCCAGCGAATTAGCGACACCGCTGGCTGTGGTACTGACTGAAATTGTGACCAATGCCTACGAGCACGGGTTGGCCAACAAAGTTGGCCACGTTACGGTTACCGCTGCCAGAAGAGCCAAGAAACTGATTATTTCTGTCGCCGATGACGGAGTTGGTTTTGATCCGACTAAGCCAATGACCGGTCTTGGAACACAGATTGTCGCCACTCTCGTGGAATCAGAATTGCGCGGAAAGTTAGCTTATAAATCAGACAAGTCAGGTACTACCGTGACTGTTGAGATTTCGGTAGCTTAGGCAGAACGACGAGCCCTGGCGTAACGACGCTTTAGCGACTTACGCTCTTCTTCACTTAGTCCACCCCAGATGCCACTGTCTTGGTTTTCTTTGATGGCATACTCTAGGCAGTTGGCTGACACCTTGCACTCGCGGCAAATTGATTTGGCTTGTTCGATCTGGTCTACTGCTGGCCCCGTGTTACCTACTGGAAAGAAAAGTTCTGGATCTTCTGTTCGACAGCGAGCTTCTGTTAGCCATGGCAGTTCCATATATTCATGTTCCTTAGATCGAAAATTACTCTCACTAAACCAGAAAATTGGCGGGGCGAGAAATAAATGCGCGAGGCGCGATAGGTCTATTTTCGCATAACCGAGGGGGCTTGTAAATACCCCATTTAGGCTTGATGCTATGCCTAAGTTAAACATCGAGCTAACCCTCAGAGGGCTTTGCGTGGCATTTGCCCTAGAAGCTCTGGTTATGTATGTTGCCACCGGGTTCATAATTTGGGCAATGGCAACCGGCCAGGCAACTGCGATTGCCACCGACTCGATCCTCGCCCTACTTACCGGATCGGCAGCAGTCTGGTTATCTTTTGCGGCCAGGGCAATTGTCAGAAGAAAGCGCTGGGCCAGAAGTGCTGGTGTTTTTTGGCAACTAATTCAATTGACTATTGCTTTTGGAACACTCGAGGCAAGTCTTCTTGGTGCTCTAGCGATAGCAATTCCGTCGGTATTAGTTTTCTTTACTCTTTTTACTCGACAGGTAGTCGATGCCACCTTGGAATCTAGAGACTAAACTTCCAAAACCTTACGAAGCATCGCAACGTGACCAGTTGCTTTTACGTTATAAAGTGCATGTTCAACTTTGCCGTTTTCATCAATAACAAATGTTGATCGGATTAGACCTTCGTAGATCTTTCCATACATGCTCTTCTCACCAAAGGCACCATAGGCCTTGATGACCTTCATGTCAGGATCACTGAGCAGGTCAAACTTGAGAGCCTCTGCCTTGCGGAACTTGGTCAGCTTAGCTGGAGCATCTGGCGAGATACCCACTACGGAGTAACCAGCCTTTTTGAGAACATTCATGTTCTCCTGGAAATCACAAGCTTGCTTGGTGCAACCAGGTGTTGAGGCGGCAGGGTAGAAGTAAACAATCACTTTCTTACCTTTGAAATCAGCCAAAGAAACAGTAGCTTCGTCTTGGTTTTTCAACTTGAATGCAGGGGCCTTAGAGCCAGTTTTTAGTTCAGTCATGCCTCTAATCTAGTAAAACTACACCTGGCGTCAAACTTTGATTACCCGCCAACTAACTGCTATTCTTGGAAATCGTTGCCACTGGCAATGCGCCTCTAGCTCAATCGGCAGAGCAACTGACTCTTAATCAGTGGGTTCCGGGTTCGATTCCCGGGGGGCGCACGAAACCCCGGTTCCTTCTCACGAGGACCGGGGTTTCACCTTTTTGGGTTCCAGCGTAAGCATGCTGCTCCCAACCATTTAGTTCTCTGGTGCTAGTATGCCTATAAAGTAATGCAGCTTTAGAAGGAGCTCACATGCTAGCTTGGTTTGAAAAATTTGCCGAAGTCATAATCGTCACACTTTTGGGTATCGTGTCAGTTGCAACTGCTTACGTGTCCTTCCAAGCGTCTTTATACGACTCAAAAATGTTTCAGGAATATGCCGTCGGGCAAAGCCTGAAGACTGAAGCTGAATCTATGTATCTTGAAGCCAACCAGCAGTATGCCCAGGATGCCCAGACTCTGGTCGCTCTTGACCAGCTCGCAGTTGAAATGGAATCCTCAAACGGACAAATTGCAGCCCTAGCCCAAGCTAAGTACGATGCCCTCTACTACGGTGGAGTTTCCGAAGTATTTGGTGAGGCTATCGATCGGGCCAACGCCGCCAACGAACAGTCCGATGAAGAATATGTCTCTCCGCAGGAAGACGAAGCTTACCTAGAAGACCTTTTTGGAGCTTATAGCGAAAAGAATGTTGCTGCTGAAGAGAAGATGAAAACTGGGGATAGCTTTAATTCCCTGAGCGACAAACTAATTCTCTACACGGTGTTGATGGCTCTGTCACTCTTTCTTTTGGGTGTTGCCGCGGTCGTTGCCAAAGTGACAACAAGGTTTTCGATTTCAGCTATAGCCATGGTTATATTCACAGTCACGGCATTTTTGTCAGCTTTGGTTCCATTTGCCAGTATTGACTAGCTAATGCTGTTCAGAGCACCATAAGTTTTCAACAACTTCGACTGTAATACCTCAGGACTTGCCTAGTCGGGGTTAGCCTGTCATTGCGATGATTACTTTAGATTCATTTCTTAGCCCAACCAGCCAAACTGGAAAATTGGAATTTCTGAGTATTGGGGATTTGACTTGGCAGGTTAGGTATTCACCCGAGTCGCTACTAATTGGCCAACTTAGTTTTCAGGAGTTTAGTTCTAATCGAAATTCCGCATTCTTACGCATCGACCAGGTCCAATTAGGGTCTTTTTCATGGCTTGCTGAGGCAGTCAATTCAACTCTCGATTATGGGTTTGATGAGCTCAAGTTAGCTAAAATCTCGGCACGCATACACCCGAATCAACTTTCTATATTGGCCGCGCTCGAAGATTTTGGGTTTGTCGAAAAAGCTCGCTCTGCTGGAGGCAGCAAGATTCGGTTGCAGGCTAGCCGTTACGAATACATCGCTGCTATGGCTCAGTCTTTGATGTTGGAACACATCGAGGATCGGGCATGGAGCTTTGGTTTTGATAACGGTAGAAGAAGGGCAGGGCTCTGCTCTTACACAGATAAGAAAATCACTGTAAGTAAGTATTTGTCATTGGTTCACTCAATTGATGATGTTAGGCAGACCATGCTGCATGAAATCGCGCATGCCCTTTCTGGACCTAAGGAAGGCCACGGCAAGAAATGGTTAGCTACCGCAAAGCGGATCGGCTACCGTAATGAGACTTATACCGGGGATGAGATAGCCAAGGAGTTTGCTCCCTATCGGGGACTCTGCCCTAATGGCCACCAACATTACCGCTATCAAAGACCAAAAAGGCTATACAGCTGCCATTTATGTGCCAAAGGTTTCAATAAGGCTTATCTGATTGATTGGTTTGCTAGAAGCTAGCCCAGATCAAAAGCATTGTGACAACAAATCCGGCAAAGAAATTCAGCCAAATAAACTTTCGCCATCCAGCATTAGCTTTCTCACAATCACTGTCTGTGATGTTCAGAAACGGGCTCAAGATAAATAGGTAGGGTATGGCTGCTATTCCGGCTAGCGATCCAGGAAACGGTGTGTTGAGCATCAGAATGCCAGCAATTAGGTAGCAGGCAAAAGCAAATCGAACTGTTGCTTTTGCTCCGATTACTGTCGCGATGCTGGAGATTTTTGCCTCACGGTCAGCTTGAACATCTTGAACCGCGCCAAAGGCATGAGAGGCGATTCCCCAGAGAGTAAAGGCCAGAATGCAGGAAAGCGTTTCTCTGCTTGTCATGTCTACCTTGGTCAGTGAGAGCGCGTAAACCATTGGCCCAAAGAAGTGACTTGATGAGGTTAGCGAATCTAGAAATGCACGTTCTTTAAAGCGCAATACTGGCGCGCTATAGGCAATTACGGTAAAAACAAACAGGCTTAGCCAAAAACTAGATTGCAGATCGGAGACAAAGTAGAGATAGGCAAGAAATGGCAAGCACAGCAGAACTGAGGTCCAGATTGTTAGCTTGTGATATTTCTTATCTAGCAATGCTCCTTCGATTCCACCTTTACGTGGGTTTCTAAGATCGCTCTCATAGTCAAAAACATCATTGATTCCATACATCAAAAGGTTGTATGGAATAAGAAAGAAGATGGTGCCGATAACTAGGGTTAGGTCAATCCTGTGAGTTACGAAAATGTAGGTTGCGGCAAAAGGGAAAGCGGTGTTGATCCAGGACACTGGTCTTGAAGACCAGAACAGTTGCTTGATAGCACTCACTTTTTTGTTCCTGTCATTTTGTGCCAAATGCTCGAAACGGCTAGCACTGCTACCACTGTATAAGCGAAGTCTTCGATTGGGGCTAAGCCTAGGTAGATACCACTTACTTTCTCAGGGTCGTAGGCAACGATGTCTAAGGCGATAATCACGTTGTCAAAGATTAGTGTTAGACCGAGCATCGAGAGCATGGTCCAGAGCACCACCCGCCAAGGAGTTTTTCTAACAAAAGCATTCAAAACCACAAAGGCAATCAGCATGAAAGCAAGGTTCAGCAGAAGGTAGTTCACTTCTTTCTCCTTACTCTGCTGAGCACACTAAATAGCGTGAGAGCGCTGTAGTTCAGGAGAAACAAAAAGAATATTTCTTCAATTGGCATCTCCGGGGCGACCAGCCAGCCAGTCAAATGTGAAGTATCACCGCGGAAGAAGATTCCTAGGGCAATTCCAGCGCCATCCCAGATAAGAAAGAAAATCATCGGGAGCAAGGTTGCTACTAATGCGGCTTTTTTATTTACCGTGAAGGCAATTCGGAAACGCCAGTCAAGTAAACCCAATCCAATGATTGAGAAAAGTAGTCCTGACAGATACGTTGCCGATCCGAGCACTACTTCAGACCTTTCCAACCTTCAGCTGGAACTGGCTGAATTTCATTAGGGGTTGGTGCGCTCGAGCGGTCATCGATTAGCAACTTGTAGACAAGTTCTGCTCCGATTAGACACATTGGTAAACCAATACCTGGAATCGAGTGGTGACCGGCGTAGTAGAGGCCCTTGACTTTCTTGCTCTGGTTCTTGGGTCTAAAGAAAGCACTTTGGCGTAAGGTGTGTGCCATGCCGAGGGCAGTTCCTGACCAGGCATTTAGTTCATCGGCAAAGTTTGCCGGCCCCATAGTTCTTCGAACCACAATTCGTTCAGCAAGATCTGGAATGTCACACCAAGTGGCAATCTGCTCGATAATGCGATCTGCTTCAGCTTCAAAAGCCGGGTCACCGCTTCGATCAACACCGCCGCGGCCGACACTCGGGTCTGCGGCAACTGGCACTAGAACAAACAGGTTCTCATAGCCTTCTGGTGCAACAGATGAGTCGGTTTTGCTTGGAGCGCATATATAAAGGCTTGCTGGGTTTGGCACTTTTCTCTTGCCATCAGCTTTATGGAATACCTCACCGAAGTTGGTTTCCCAGTCTTCTGTGTATAGAAGGGTGTGGTGATCAAGGGTTGGAATTTTACCCTTCACGCCTAGATACATAAGTAGTGCTGATGGGCCTGGAACCTTATCTGCCCACCACTTTTCTGGAAGGGTTTGATATTCGGGATCAAGCAGTTTGGTTTCAACAAAGTGCAGGTCAGCATTGGCAATCACTACATCGGCTGAGTATTTCTTACCGTTGACCTCAACACCAGAGACAATTCCGCTTTCAACATTGATTTTTGTTACCGGTGAGTTGGTGTGGATTTCAACACCATGAGCTTTAGCCAACCGCTCAACAGCCTCGATGATTTTGTAGATTCCACCCTGTGGGTAGAAAACCCCAACATTCATATCAATGTGTGTCATTAGGTGATACATGCTTGGTGTCTCATAAGGAGAAGCACCCAGAAACACAGCAGGGAAGTTAAGTACTTTTCTCAGTCGCTCGTCCTTGACATGCTTTGAAGAGTAAGCGTGCAGTGAGGTGAGTAGGTGTTTGATGAATCGTCCAGCCTTTGCTACCACTTCTGGGTGGGTAAATGATTTTAGATTCTGAAAGTTGGTATACAGGAAGTGGCGATTAGCTAGCCGGTAGGCATCTTCTGCGCTATCTAGATACTTCTGAATCATCTTGGCGCTACCTGGTTCGATTGCCTCAAAAACTTCAAGGTTTTTCTGAAGCGATTCATACATATAAATAGGTTCTTTTTCACCTTCAAAAACAGTGCGGTAGGCAGGATCCAACCTAACCAGGTCTAGTTCTTTCTTAGCGGTCGTGCCCATCAACTTGAAGAATTGGTCAAAGGCATCCGGCATCAAATACCAGGATGGCCCCATGTCAAAGACGAAGCCGTCTTTTTCCCAGATGTAGGCTCGGCCACCGACTTTTTCTCGTGCCTCAAACAACTTGACCTTCATGCCTGCTTTGGCTAGTAGCGCCGCGGTAGCTAAACCACCAATACCGCCACCAACTACGATTGCTTGTTTCTGTGTCATCTTGGTGTTACTCCGATCCATGCTTTGAACAAAATTAGAAATTTAGCGAAATCGCTGACTCTGATTCTTGCCTTGATAATTTCGCTCGCTGGCGTTTTATCAATCTTGTCATTCAGCGCAGTAAATAACAGTTGCGCTGCAACGACAGCTTTAGAAGATGTTTTTGGAAGTAGCGGGATGGTCTTGGCAGAGAGTCGTAGATCGTTTTTGATATCAGCCACTAATTCCTGTTTTTTGGCTTCATCAAAGTTTTTTACATTTAGATTGGGAAAATAGCTTCTGCCAAGTTGTTCAAAATCCTGGGCTAAATCTCTGAGGAAGTTCACCTTTTGGAAGGCAGCCCCAAGAGCCTGTGCGCCTTGGCGCAGCGTTTCTAGTTCTGCCTGTGAGTATTTCTGTCCTTGTATAAAAGCTTGCAGACACATCAGCCCAATTACTTCTGCAGAGCCATAGACATACTTATCAAAGGATTTTTTATCGTGCTTGGTCTGCTGCAGGTCTAGGCGCATTGAATAGTAGAACGGCTCGACTATTTTTCTAGATATACCGGTTTCGATGGCTGTTCTGGCAAAGGCGTGAACTACCAGATTGGTGCTAAAGCCTAAGTTCATGGCTTTATAGGTTTCTTGTTCTAATTTGTTTAGCTCTCCGGCGGAGGCGAATTTATTTGAACCGAAAGCTCCAGCAGCAGCCCCGTCCACGATCTCGTCGGCTACTCGAACTAGGGCATAAATGTTCTGAACATGGGATCTAATTGGCTGAGCCAATAGGTTAGTGGCTAGCCCAAAGGATGTCGAATAGGAGCGAATAACCTCACGGCTTGAGGCAATAGCGGCCTTGCTGTATTTTTCAAGGCTTACTCGGTCTAGTTCTTGGCTGTTCATCTCTTCTAGGCTAGCCCACACTTTCCGCGACCTATTTATAACAAACAGATTTCGCCTAAACTTGTCTAATGGACAAGGACATGAAACCCAGAAGCCGGGTTGTAACGGACGGAATTGAACGCACCGCAGCTAGGGGCATGCTCCGGGCTGTTGGTATGGGGGATGAGGACTGGGAAAAGCCGCAAATTGGTGTGGCCTCCTCATGGAATGAAGTTACCCCCTGCAACCTTTCGCTAGATCGTTTAGCCGATGCGGCCAAAGAAGGTGTTCACGCGGCTAAGGGTTATCCACTTGAATTTGGCACTATTTCGGTTTCCGATGGTATTTCCATGGGCCATGAGGGTATGCACTTTTCCCTAGTGTCTAGAGAAGTAATTGCCGACTCGGTTGAGACAGTTATGCAAGCAGAGCGACTTGATGGGGCTGTGCTATTAGCTGGTTGTGATAAGTCGCTACCTGGCATGTTAATGGCCGCCGCCAGATTAGATGTCGCATCAGTGTTTCTCTACGCTGGGTCGATTGCTCCGGGTTGGGTAAAGCTAACCGATGGCACCGAAAAAGAAGTAACCATCATCGATGCTTTCGAGGCGGTCGGTGCTTGCAAGGCTGGAAAGATGAGCCTTGAAGATTTGGATCGGATCGAACGAGCTATTTGCCCAGGCGAAGGTGCTTGCGGTGGAATGTATACCGCTAACACCATGGCATCTATTGCCGAAGCTATCGGTATGAGCTTGCCGGGTTCAGCTTCCCCTCCTTCTGCCGATAGAAGAAGAGATGCCTGGGCTCATCGCTCAGGAGAAGCAGTAGTTAATCTGATTGCCCAGGGTATTACTGCTAGGCAAATTATGACTAAGCCTGCTTTTGAAAACGCTATTGCAGTTCTAATGGCGCTCGGCGGTTCGACAAATGCGGTGCTTCATCTATTGGCAATTGCTCGTGAAGCTGAAGTTGATCTAACCCTTGATGATTTCAACCGTGTTGCCGATCGTGTTCCTCACCTAGGTGATCTAAAACCATTCGGCCAGTTCGTGATGGCAGATGTTGATCGTGTCGGTGGTGTTCCAGTTGTGATGAAAGCGCTGTTGGATGCTGGGCTAATCAATGGCGACGTTTTGACTGTTACCGGTAAGAGCATGGCGGAAAACCTTGAAGGCATAAACCCTCCAGATCCCGATGGCAAAATCATCCGAGCGATCGGAAATCCAATTCACCGCACTGGCGGAATTTCGATCTTGAAGGGTACTCTTGCTCCAGAAGGAGCCGTAGTAAAGACTGCTGGATTTGATTTGGAGAGCTTTACTGGTCCAGCAAGGGTCTTTGAGCGCGAAGCCGAAGCTATGCAGGCGCTAACCGATGGGAAAATTGCGGCCGGGGATGTAGTGGTTATTCGCTATGAAGGCCCTAAAGGTGGTCCCGGCATGCGTGAGATGCTAGCTATTACCGCGGCTATAAAGGGTGCCGGTTTAGGCAAAGATGTATTACTCTTGACTGACGGACGATTTTCAGGCGGCACAACCGGCCTGTGCATCGGCCACATAGCACCAGAGGCGACCGACGGAGGTCCGATTGCTCTGGTTCGCGATTCAGACTTGATACGAGTTGACATCGCATCTCGTACGCTCGAACTACTAGTTGAGCCGGAAGAGTTGGAACGCCGCAAAGAAGCATGGCGTCCGCTAGAACCCCGTTATACACGAGGTGTGCTTGCTAAATATTCAAAGGTAGTGCGATCAGCTGCTGAAGGCGCTTACTGCGGATAACTAATTTTCAAGAAAGTTTCTAAATGACAAACGAAGTTTTGACCGGAGCGCAGGCGATTGTTCGTAGCCTCGAGCTACTTGGCATCACCGACGTTTTTGGGCTGCCAGGTGGAGCTATTCTGCCAACCTATGATCCACTAATGGATTCAACCAAAATCAGACACATTCTGGTTCGCCACGAGCAGGGAGCCGGTCACGCTGCCGAAGGCTATGCCTCGGCTAGCGGCAAGATCGGTGTCTGTATTGCAACTTCAGGGCCGGGTGCCACAAACTTAGTTACCGCAATTGCTGATGCTCACATGGACTCCGTTCCACTTCTGGCAATTACCGGACAGGTCAACTCAACTGCAATTGGCACCGATGCTTTCCAAGAAGCTGACATTGTTGGAATCACTATGCCAATCACTAAGCATTCATACTTGGTTACTAAGGCAGAAGATATTCCAGGGGTATTGGCCGCTGCTTATCAAATTGCAACCACCGGTAGACCAGGTCCAGTGCTTGTTGATATTGCCAAAGATGCACAAAATGCCAAGGCTGAATTTGTTTGGCCACCAAAAGTTGATCTTCCCGGGTATAAACCGGTTACTAAGCCGCACGGTAAGCAGGTTCAAGCTGCAGTGCAACTGATTAAAGAATCAAAGCGGCCAGTACTTTATGTTGGTGGTGGAATCATTCGCTCAGGTGCTCATCAAGAGCTACTCGAACTTTCAAAGCTAACCGGTGCGCCAGCGGTCACCACACTGATGGCAAGAGGTGCCTTCCCAGATTCGAATCCGCAAAACCTAGGTATGCCGGGTATGCACGGAACGGTTCCTGCGGTTACTGCACTACAAAAAAGTGATTTGCTGATTACCTTAGGTGCAAGATTCGATGACCGCGTTACCGGTCAGGTAAAAACTTTTGCGGTAAATGCAAAGATCATTCACATCGATATTGACCCAGCCGAGATCGGCAAAATCAAACCAGCCGAAGTGCCAATCGTTGGCGATCTAAAAGAGGTGCTGGTTGAGGTCAACGCCGAACTTTCTAACGAACTAAAGGGCAAGCAGCCTGATATCAGCGAGTGGTGGACATTCTTGAATGATCTTCGTACTCGTTATCCGCTTGGCTATTCCGATCCTGAAGATGGC